>NZ_JARJBD010000040.1:0-82820 GCF_029269925.1 Rhodococcus sp. T2V | reverse complement strand
TCGAGTTCATCGACCTCGTCCCCAAGTCCGCCGCAGGCAAAATCCTCCGCAAGGATCTCCGGGCCGGCGAGGCCCGCCGGAGCTGACGGCAGGGGTTCACGGCGCGAGGGTTCCGGCAGGCATGCCAGGATGAACGGCATGAGTACCGGAACCCTTGTGCTGCTCCGCCACGGCGAGAGCGAATGGAATGCGCTCAACTTGTTCACCGGCTGGGTGGACGTCCACCTGACCGATAAGGGCATCGCCGAGGGCAAGCGCGCCGGCGAATTGCTGCTCGAGCACAACCTGCTCCCCGACGTGCTGTACACGTCGCTGCTGCGCCGCGCCATCAGCACCGCCAACATCGCGCTCGACACGGCGGACCGGCACTGGATTCCCGTCATCCGCGACTGGCGTCTCAACGAGCGCCACTACGGCGCCCTGCAGGGACGCAACAAGGCGCAGGTCAAGGACAAGTACGGCGACGAGCAGTTCATGCTGTGGCGCCGCAGTTACGACACCCCGCCGCCGACGATCGAGCCGGGCAGTGAGTACAGCCAGGACACCGATCCCCGCTACGCGAACCTCGACGAGGTCCCGCTGACGGAGTGCCTGAAGGACGTCGTCGTCCGCCTGATCCCGTACTGGGAAGACACCATCTCGGCCGATCTGAAGGCCGGCAAGACCGTCCTGATCACCGCGCACGGCAACTCGCTGCGCGCCCTCGTCAAGCACCTCGACGGAATCTCCGACGAGGACATCGCCGGGCTGAACATCCCCACGGGCATCCCGCTGCGCTACGACCTGGACGAGAACCTGAAGCCGCTCAACCCCGGCGGCACCTACCTCGACCCTGAGGCCGCCGCCGCAGGCGCCGCCGCGGTCGCGAACCAGGGCGGGAAGTAACCCGTGCAACCGGCCGGACGTCCCGTTCGCGGGACGTCCGGCCAACAGCAGGTTAACTGCGGACGAAGACTCCGGTTGCCGCGTGTGACGTGCGCGGAAATGCCTGGACCCTGCGTAACCGGCCCGCCGCGCGAACGTACGATTCAGGCGTGAGTGTTGTTCAAGCCGTCCTGCTTGCCATCGTGGGCGGCTTCGTCGGTTACCTCGTCGGTGGCGTGCTGATCCCCATGCTGTCCACCCGGCAGGCGCAGCGAATGGAAGAAACGTCGGGGCTCACGATGTCACAGGTCCTCGACCTGATCGTGCTGGCATCCGAGAGCGGCATCGCCGTGGTCGACCAGTTCCACGACGTGGTCCTGTTCAACCCCCGCGCCGAAGAGCTGGGCCTGGTGCGGAACCGGCTCGTCGACGACCGTGCGTGGGTGGCGGCACTCCGCGTCCTCGAAACCGGCGAACCCGTCGAGGTCGACCTCAGCACCAAGAACCCGCAACGGGGACGCGACCGGATCGCGGTGCGCGGCACCGCACGACTGCTCAGCAAGGAAGACCACAACTTCGTGGTCCTGTTCGCGGACGACGACTCCGAGCAGGTGCGGATGGAAGCGACCCGCCGCGACTTCGTCGCCAACGTCAGCCACGAACTCAAGACCCCGGTCGGCGCGATGGGACTGCTCGCGGAGGCACTTCTCGAATCGGCGGACGACCCCGATTCGGTCCGGCACTTCGGCGAACGCGTGCTCGGTGAATCCGTCAGGCTCGGCAAGATGGTCACCGAACTGATCGCGCTGTCCCGGTTGCAGGGCGCCGAGAAGCTGCCCGACCTCGAGGCCGTCGCCGTCGACGAGGTGGTGGACGAGGCCCTGCAGCGTTGCAAGATCTCCGCGGAAGCCGCAGGCATCGCCGTCACCACGGACCACAACAGCGGCTACGAAGTGCTTGGCGACCGCGCGCTGCTCGTCACCGCGCTGTCCAACCTGGTGCAGAACGCCATCGCCTATTCGCCGAAGGGATCCCCGGTCTCGGTGAGCCGGTCCATCCGCGGCGACAACGTGGCGATCTCGGTGACCGACCGCGGCGAAGGCATCGCCAAGGCCGACCAGGAACGCGTCTTCGAACGTTTCTTCCGCGTCGACAAGGCGCGGGCCCGGGCGACCGGCGGAACGGGACTCGGCCTCGCGATCGTCAAGCACGTGGCCGCCAACCACAACGGATCGATCGACCTGTGGAGCAAGCCCGGAACGGGTTCGACGTTTACCCTGCAGATTCCTGCACACATCGAGACAGTAGAGACGAACGGCGGGGACGCCGACGGCGGAACTGTCGGGAGGAGAGAAACCGGTATGGAGGCCAAGCGATGACAAGTGTGCTGATCGTGGAAGACGAGGAGTCACTGGCCGACCCATTGGCCTTCCTGCTTCGCAAGGAAGGATTCGAGACGACGATCGTCGGCGACGGACCGTCCGCGCTCGCCGAGTTCGACCGGGCCGGCGCCGACATCGTCCTCCTCGACCTCATGCTGCCCGGCATGAGCGGCACGGACGTCTGCAAGCAACTCCGCAGCCGATCCGGTGTCCCCGTCATCATGGTGACGGCACGGGACAGCGAGATCGACAAGGTGGTGGGTCTCGAACTCGGCGCCGACGACTACGTGACCAAGCCGTATTCGGCGCGGGAACTGATCGCCCGCATCCGCGCGGTGCTGCGCCGGGGGGTCGACAGCGAACTCGACGTCGCGCAGGACTCGGCCGTCCTCGAGGCCGGACCGGTCCGGATGGACGTCGAACGGCACGTGGTCCAGGTGAACGGTGACGCCGTCACGCTGCCGCTCAAGGAGTTCGACCTCCTCGAGTATCTGCTGCGGAACTCGGGCCGGGTACTCACCCGCGGACAGTTGATCGACCGGGTGTGGGGCGCGGACTACGTCGGCGACACCAAGACCCTCGACGTCCACGTCAAGCGTCTGCGCTCGAAGATCGAGACCGACCCGGCGAAGCCGGAACACCTCGTCACCGTCCGCGGGCTGGGCTACAAACTGGAGGCGTGAGCGGACGCCGATCCGCCACGGTTGCGCACGAATTCGTCAGCCGCACAGGCAATTGCCGGTGCGGCTGACGAATTCGCGGGCGTGTGCCGGAACGGGCGACTGTCAGAACGGGTTGTACACCCAGACGCCGCGGAACGGCGCCGAGATGATCTGCGTGATCGCGTGCTCGCGGCCCTGGTCGTCGAACTGCCTGCAGTAGACCGCGACATAGTGTCCGTCGCCCTTGCACTCGATGACCCTGCCGGTTCCGTACGGGCTCAGGACGAGGGCCCGGTCAGCCTTGTCGCCGAAGGCGCCCGGATCGAACGGTGCGACGAAGTTCGCCGTCTTGTCGTAGAAGGTGTTCCAGTCCGGGGTCGGGTCGGCGGACGCCGTCGGCGCGAGAGCGAGCGTTGCGGCGGCGGTCAGCAGGGCACCGGTCAGAATTCGAGCGAACATGATCTCTCCCGTCGTCGCTTTGCCCGGAATGGGGCCGTGACGGCTAAATCGACCGGTGGGTCCGATCCGTTACCCGGCGGCCCTCTTCTGTGCGGCCACGGTCGCGGGATGCACGGCGACGAGTCCGAGGCCGGCCCTGCGCTTGCACAGCGTCGCCAATTCTGCGTACGCGGCCTTGCCGAGCAGCTCCGTCAGCTCCGGCGCGTACGACTGCCAGACGGCCTTGGCACCCACGTGGGCGTCGGGTGAGCCCGAGCAGTACCAGTCCAGGTCCGAGCCGCCCTCACCCCAGCCACGCCGGTCGTACTCGGTGATGGTGGTCTTGAGGATCTGCTCGCCGTCGGGGCGTTCCACCCACTCCTGGGTGCGGCGGATCGGAAGCTGCCAGCACACGTCGGGCTTGACCTCGAGCGGCTCGATCCCGCGCTCGAGCGCCATCGAGTGCAGCGCGCAACCGACGCCGCCCTCGAAGCCGGGGCGGTTCAGGAAGATGCAGGCTCCCTGATACCGGCGGGTGCGCAGCGCGGGCTCGTCCTCGAGGTCGTCCTCCTCGATGTACCCCTTCTTGCCGAGCCCCTTCTCCATGAACTGCCAGTTCTCGGGTGTGAGCAGCTTCACTGACTTGTTCAGCTTCTCCAAATCCTCCTCGTCGGAGAGGAACGCGCCGTGCGAACAGCAGCCGTCGTCCGGCCGGTCGCCGATGATGCCCTGGCAGGCCGGAGTGCCGAACACGCAGGTCCAGTGCGATAGCAGCCACGTCATGTCCGCGGCGATGAGGTGCTCGGCGTTGTCGGGGTCGGGAAATTCGACCCATTCGCGAGCGAAGTCGAGGGGTACTTCGGGGCTGGGTGTCATCTTGTGTGAACGCCCTGCTTTACGTGCTGTCACAAAGCCCGACGGTAGACCCAGTACCGTGTCAATGTGCGACTAGGGGTACTCGACGTCGGAAGCAACACCGTCCATCTTCTCGTAGTGGACGCCCACAGGGGCGGCCACCCCACACCGATGAGTTCGACCAAGTCGACTCTGAGGCTGGCGGAGAACACCGACGATCGGGGTGACATCACCGCTCAAGGTGCAGATCGCCTGGTCACGACGGTGGCAGACTTCTCCAGCATCGCGAGGACATCCGGGTGCGGTGAACTCATGGCGTTCGCGACGTCCGCCGTCCGCGACGCCAACAACTCGGACGACGTGCTCGCGCGCGTGCACGACGAGACCGGTGTGACGCTGGAGGTCCTGTCGGGTGTCGACGAGGCGCGGCTGACGTTCCTCGCCGTGCGCCGCTGGTTCGGGTGGAGCGCCGGCCGCATCCTGAACCTCGACATCGGCGGCGGATCCCTCGAGCTGACGACGGGCGGCGACGAGGACCCGGACGTCGCGCTGTCGCTGCAACTCGGCGCGGGACGGCTCACCCGGGACTGGCTCGAGGCCGACCCGCCGGGCAAGCGTCGCGTGGCGGTGCTGAGGGACTGGCTGGACGCCGAACTGACCGTCCCGTCGAAGGAACTGCGCTCGGCGGGGCAGTGGGACCGGGCCGTCGGCACGTCGAAGACGTTCCGCTCGCTGGCCCGGCTGACGGGCGCCGCACCGTCCGGCGCGGGCCCGCGGGTCAAGCGCACGCTCACCGCCAGCGGGCTCAGGCAACTCATAGCTTTCATTTCGCGGATGACGGCCTCGGACCGTGCAGAATTAGAAGGGGTGAGCTCCGACAGGTCGCAGCAGATCGTGGCCGGAGCACTCGTTGCGGAGGCCAGCATGAGAGCACTGGGCGTGGAGGAACTCGAAATCTGCCCCTGGGCTCTGCGCGAGGGATTGATCCTCCGCAAGCTCGATACGGAAATGGGCGGTGAATTGATGGTGGGTGCTCGATGACCGAGGACAGTCAGCAGATCTCTGTGTCAGAACTGCTCAAACGCAACGGGCAGCAGGTGGAGTCCCGGGGCGGGCGGCGTCGGCGCGGCGTCGCGGGAGGAATCTCCGTCGCCGAATTGACCGGGGAAATTCCGGTGGTCCGGGATCCGTCCGAATCGCGGGCCCTCGAATCCGAACCCGAACCGGAACCGGAAGCGCCCGAGCCGTCGCGCACACCCACGCCGACAGCACCGTCTGCGCCGGCAGCACCGTCGGCGAGGGCCGACGAGCGCACGCCCGCTTTCAAGGCTCCAGTCGACGACAGCGACGATGATGACGACGACGAGCCCATCGCCAGTCGCCCCGCCGGCCGTGGCCGGGCCGTGGTGTCGGGCGGGACGTCGCGCGATCACCAGGGAACCTGGGTCAGCCGGTCCGTCCGGAAGGAACCGCCCGCGCCGGAGGCCGCCGCCACGCCGGCTCCGACGGTGGCCGCCCCGGTCGTGAAGAAGCCCGAGCCGGCCCCGACCGTCGCCGCTCCGCGGGTGACACCGGCGCCGAAGGCCGAACCCCCGGCCAAGCCCGACGCAACGGCCAAGCCCGACACAACGGCCAAGGCCGAACCGGCCGCGAAGTCCGACGCACTGGCGAAGCCCGAGGCCCCGGCGAAACCCGGAACCCCGGCGAAGTCGGGTGCGGCAGCGAAGTCGGGTACGGCAGCGACGTCGAACGGCGCGTCGAAGTTCGCGAAGACGCCGAAGCCGGAGGCTCCCGCCAAGGCGAAGCCGGAACCCGCGCTGCTGTCCGGATCGACGCTGGCCGGCGACCTGATGCGCCAGTCCCGGGACTCGGAAGCGGCGAACGCTGCCGAGGAGACGGACCTCATCGAGGCCGCCACCGACGAGGCGGACACCGACCAGCGTGACGACACGCAGAAGTCCGAGACCCCGCGCCGGTCTCGCAAGGAGGCGAAGGCCGAGAAGGCCGAGGCTGCGAAAGCGGAGAAGGCAGGCAAGGACGAGGCCGGCGAGAATTCCACCCGTGAGTGGGCCGTTCTCATCGGCCAGGGTGTGGTGGCCGTGATCGCCGGGGCCCTGCTCTTCAAGGGTTTCGAGAAGCTGTGGGACGTCTTCCCGTGGGTCGCGCTGATTCTGGCGCTGCTCGTCATCGTGGGCCTGGTCGCCATGGTCCGCATCCTGCGCCGCACCGACGACATCACCAGCTTCGTGATCGCCGTCGTCGTCGGGATGATCGTCACTCTGGGGCCGTTAGCCTTCATGCTTGCGTCGGGCTGAGTTGCTCATGGTCGGGGACAGTGGGCACGAGCAGGTTCGACGGTCACCGCGTGGGCGGAAGGTACTGGTGGGCCTGTCGACGGCCTCGGTGTACCCGGAGAACACCGAGGCGGCCTTCCGGTACGCGGCCGACCTGGGATACGACGGCGTCGAACTGATGGTGTGGGCCGAATCGGTCAGCCAGGACGCCGCCGCCGTGGCCGGACTGGTGCGCAGGTACGCGATCCCGGTTCAGGCGATCCATGCGCCGTGCCTGCTCATCTCGCAGCGGGTGTGGGGCGCCGACCCCGTCGCGAAGCTGGAGCGTTCCGTCCGCACCGCCGAATCGCTCGGGGCGACGAGTGTCGTGGTGCACCCCCCGTTCCGCTGGCAGCGCCGGTACGCCGACGGCTTCGCCGATCAGGTGGCCGACCTGGAACGGCGCAGCGACGTGATCGTCGCGGTGGAGAACATGTTCCCGATGCGGGCGGACGGCTTCTTCGGCAGCAAGGAGAGATCCGCCGAGCGGTTGCGGCGGCGCGGCGGACCCGGGGCCGCGCTGTCGGCGTTCAGCCCGTCCTACGACCCCACCGATTCGGGGCACGCCCACTACACGCTCGACCTGTCGCACACGGCCACGGCCGGAATGGACGCGATGAAATTGGCGGAGCGGATGGGGGAGGGCCTCGCGCATCTCCACCTCGCCGACGGCCGGGGTGCGTCGATGGACGAGCACCTCATTCCCGGTCACGGCGCCCAGCCCTGCGCGCAGCTGTGCCGGCACCTGGCCGACACCGGGTTCGACGGGCAGGCCGTGATCGAGATCAACACGCAGAACGCCCGAACCCGCCGGGAACGGTCGTCGATGCTCGCGCAGGCGCTGGCCTTCGCCCGTGAACACCTCGAACCGGGACGCGCCGCGTCGGGGTCGCCACGCAGCCACTCCGGTGGCGATCACGAGGGCACCTGAGGCGTCTGCCGAGTTTCTCCTGGGGTAAGCTCGGGGTCACATTGGATAGTTTCAGTATCCAGTCTGGTCGTCGAAGGAGGGGCCGTGCGCGTTTCCGAGTTGGTCGCCCGTACCGGCGTTCCGCTCGCGACGGTGAAGTACTACCTGCGCGAAGGTCTGCTGATGCCCGGCGAGGCGACGAGCGCGACCCAGGCCCGGTACGGCGAGGAGCACGTGCAGCGCCTCGGCCTCGTCAAGGCGCTGGCCGGAGCAGGACTGCCGATTCCCCGCATCCGGGAGATACTCCGCCTCGTCGACCATCCCGACGGCTCACTGTTCGACGTGCTCGGCCAGGCCATCGCGCAACTCCCGCCCTACCTCGACACCCCCGCCGACGACGCCGACGAGTTCCCCCGGGCCCGCGCCGTCCTCGACAGGCTCGGGCAGGTCTACGACCCCCGGTACGTCGCGGTCGGTCAGCTCGAACGTGCCCTCGTGGCACTCGAGGAAGCCGGCATCCCGATGACCGAGGAGAGACTCGACGCCTACGGGCGCCACGTGCGCGGGATCGCCGAGATCGACATCGGGCTCATGCCCACCGCATCGGCCGAGGATGCGATCCGGTACGCGGTGCTGGGCACGGCCGTCTACGAACCGGTGATCGCCGCGATGCGCCGGCTCGCACACCAGGACGTCGCGCAGAAGCGTCTCAGGAACCCCGAAGAACAGGACCAGCAGTGAGCTCAACCCCCTTCCGTGATCTCAATGTCCTCACCGCTGCCGGTGACGGGACGTACCGGGCGTCGATCGACCCGATCTGGACCATCGGCCCCAAGGTGCACGGCGGTTCGATGATGTCGCTCTGCGCCGCCGCCGCCCGCAGGCGACTGCTCGACGAGACCGGCGATGCCGGGCTAGCCCGGGTGCAGCCCCTCGCGGTCGGGGCCAACTACCTGTCCGCCCCCGATCCGGGTGAGGTGACGCTGTCGACGACGGTGCGCAAGCAGGGCAAGCAGGTGTCGTTCGTCGACGTGGAGCTGACGCAGGGCGACCGCGTTGCCGTCCACGCGTCGGTCACGCTCGGCGTCCCCGACGTGGGGGAGCCGCAGTACAGCGGAGACCACGCCCTGGCGCAGCTCCCGGTGGAACCGCCCGCCGACGCCGTCGTGCTCACGGCCGACCACCCGATGGGGCAGATCGTCCACGTGGCCCAGGGCTGCGACATGCGGGTGGACGGGACGTCGGCGCATTTCCTGACCGGCAACCAGGGCGAACCCGAGGTCCGCATGTGGGTGCGACCGCGCGCGGGCGACGAGAGCGACCCGGACACGGCGGCGCTGTTCGCGATCATGACCGGCGACATCAGCGCCCCCGTGACGATGAACCGCGGCATGTTCGGCTGGGCGCCGACGGTCCAGCTGACCACCTACCTGCGCAGGCAGCCCGCGCCGGGCTGGCTGCGGGTGATGGCCAGCAGTACGGTGCTCGGCGGCGCATGGTTCGAGGAGGACCACACCGTCCTCGACTCCACCGGGGCGATCGTCGTGCAGAGCCGGCAACTGGCGATGATCCCCCGCTAGGAAGGCGCCGCAGAGCGTCGTGGCAGGCTGTTCGCCATGACGAGAATTGCGGTAATCGGAGGCGGCAAGATCGGCGAGGCCCTCATCTCGGGGCTTCTGCAGGCAGGTCACGCCGTCAAGGATCTGGTCGTGGCCGAGCAGCACCCGGCGCGCGCCGACGAGCTGGCCGCGGCGTACTCGGTCCGGGTCACCACCCCGTCCGACGCCGCCGAAGGCGCCGACGTCATCGTGATGGCCGTCAAGCCGGGAGACGTCGAGTCCGCGCTCACCGAGGTGTCCAAGGTGGAACTCGACGGCGAGCGCGAGCAGCTGCTCGTCTCGCTCGCTGCCGGTATCCCCACCGCCTTCTACGAGACGAGACTGCCCGCCGGGTTCCCCGTGGTCCGGGTCATGCCCAACACGCCCATGCTGGTCGGTGAGGGCGTCAGCGTGCTCGCGCCCGGCAGGCACGTGAAGAAGGAACACCTCGACCTGGTCCGCGGCGTCCTGTCGTCGGTCGGCAAAGTCGTCGTCGTCCCCGAATCGCAGATCGACGCCGTCACCGCCGTCTCCGGCTCCGGTCCGGCCTATTTCTTCCTGGTCGCCGAGGCCATGATCGACGCGGGCGTGGGGCTCGGGCTGACCCGGGCGACCGCGACCGAACTGGTCGTGCAGACCATGGTCGGCTCCGCGGCCATGCTGGACAGGTCGGGGGAGAGCGCGACCGAACTCCGTGCCGCCGTGACTTCGCCCGGCGGAACCACCGCGGCGGCAATCCGCCGTCTGGAGGGAAACGGTCTCCGTACAGCTTTTTTCGACGCCCTCGAAGCCGCGAAAATTCGTTCTGCCGAACTCGGCACGACGACCGAATGAATATTCGATTGCCCACACCCGTCGCAGTAACCCCATCCGTCCCGCTAAGCTCGAAGTAGCACGTGCGTGTCTGTTCCGCCGGAGGGGAAGCCGGCGGCGCGAGACGTGCCGGAGGTAAGTGGTTGATGACGTCTGCAAAAAAGCCGTCGAAGGGCTCGGCCCCGGACGGACAACCGGCACTGGCCGGAACGCAATTTCTCACCGTCGCCGAGGTAGCGACGCTGATGAGAGTGTCCAAGATGACTGTGTATCGGTTGGTGCACAGCGGCGAACTGCCCGCCGTCCGCGTGGGCCGCTCGTTCAGAGTGCATGCGAAAGCAGTGCACGACTACCTCGAAACCTCGTACTTCGACGCCGGTTGACCGATCGGCACGAAGAGGGTCACTTCGACCTCGTTTTCGGGGAGAGGACCCGCACCGGTACGATTAGCGACTGTCGTACCAGCCAGCTGGTGTCGTAAGGCGCTGAGCTAGTTAAAACGAGGCCCAGGCGCCAGAGTGGCGCGAGCGTACGTGATCGGCGTGCGCAGGAACGCTAGAGAAGAACGTGAGGGACACCCGCTATGGGTTCAGTGATCAAGAAGCGACGCAAGCGCATGTCGAAGAAGAAGCACCGTAAGCTGCTTCGCCGCACCCGAGTGCAGCGCAGGAAACTCGGTAAGTAAAGAGTTGCGTCTGGATGCCCGTCACCTCGGTGGCGGGCATCCTTCGTTTCACGGCGGCCTCCGCATCTCGAGCGCCCGACCAATTGTCGTTGTGCGGAGCGCCATCCCCTTCCTGCACGTATCGTTGACGTCACTCGCTACGTGATCGGGGGTCTTAGTGGTTGTGAGTGACGAAGACAGTACTACGCGGACGGCGGTGCCGCGCGTCGTGCTGGTCACTGGGGCCAGCAGGTTTCTGGGTGGATATCTGGTCACCCGGCTCGCTCAGAATCCTGCCATCGAGCGGGTGATCGCGGTGGACGCGGTGTCGCCGAGCAAGGACATGTTGCGCCGCATGGGCCGCGCCGAGTTCGTGCGCGCCGACATCCGGAATCCCCTGATCGGCAAGGTTATTCGTAATGCCGAGGTCGACACCGTCGTGCACGCGTCGACGCTGGCGCGCCCGCCGAAGTCTGGTAGTCGCGCGGCCATGAAGGACATGAACGTCATCGGCGCGATGCAGTTGTTCGCCGTCTGCCAGAAGGCTCCGAGCGTCCGTAAGGTCGTGTTGCGTTCGGCCTCCGTGGTCTACGGCTGCAGCGCCAAGGACCCGGCCAAGTTCACCGAGGAGATGAGCGCCCGGCGCCGCCCGGCGGGCGCGTACGCGCGGGACTGCATCGAGATCGAGGGGTATCTGCGCGGAATGGGGCGCAGGCGCCCCGACATCGGCGTGTCGATCGTCCGCCTCGCACCGCTGGTCGGGCCGCGACTCAACGCGACGGTCGCGCAGTACCTCACCTCACCGGTCGTGCCGACCATTCTCGGGCGGGACGCACGCCTGCAGGTCCTGCACGAAGAGGACGCGCTGGCCGCGCTGGAACGGGCCACGGTGTCGGGTCCGGCGGGCACGTTCAACGTCGCGGGCGACGGCGTCGTCATGATGTCGCAGGCCATCCGCCGCGCCGGGCGGATCGAGGTCCCGATGCCGTTCGGGTTGTTCCGCAACCTCGGACGTGCGCTGATGGGGCCGGTGATGCGGTCGTACACCACCGAGCAACTCGAGTACTTCCATTTCGGTTGCGGACTGGACACCACGCGCATGCGAACCGAACTATCCTTCGAGCCACGGTGGACCTCGATGCAGGCGCTCGACGACTTCGCTCGTGCTGCCGGCGTCAAGGCGATCATCAAGAACGAATGGGTCGACGCAGCAGAGAACGCACTACTCGCTCTTACCGGCACGGCGAAAGGGGAGAGGTGAACGAAGTGGCGAAGGTCATTCCGTTGCACGGTGCGACAGCCGCGCGCGGGACCGCTATCGGACGTTCGAGGCGTGAGCAGAGCGAGAGCAGACATCCGTCCGCGATGCCGCCGCCCTCCGTGATCACCCCACCCCAGCCCGTCACCGAGTCCTCGGCCGTCGACGCCGTCCGCCACGCCCTGGCCGAGCAGATCGTCAATACCGCCGAGTTCGTGCGCCGCCGGCTCTCGGGCGACTATCACGTCGACGACTTCGGCTACGACCCCCACTTCGCCGAGAACGTGTGGCTCCCCATCCTGCGTCCGCTGTTCGACAAATGGTTCCGCGTCGAGGTCAGCGGTCTGGAGAACATTCCATCGACCGGTGGTGCGCTGGTGGTCGCCAACCATGCCGGTGTGCTGCCCATCGACGGCCTGATGACCTCGGTCGCCGTTCACGACCATCACCCCGCGCATCGGCCGCTGCGGATGCTGGCCGCCGATCTCGCGTTCGAGATGCCGCTCGTCGGTGGTGTCGCACGCAAGGCCGGGCACACGCTCGCGTGCCACCCGGACGCCGTGCGCCTGCTGCAGGACGGGGAGGTCGCGGCCGTGTTCCCCGAAGGTTTCAAGGGTATCGGCAAACCGTTCAGCGAACGGTACAAGTTGCAGCGGTTCGGCCGCGGTGGCTTCGTGTCCGCCGCCATGCGGACCGGTGCGCCGATCATTCCGTGCTCGATCGTGGGGTCCGAGGAGATCTACCCGAAGATCGGTGAACTCGGGACGCTCGCCCGACTGCTGGGGATGCCGTACTTCCCGGTGACCCCGCTGTTCCCGCACTTCGGACCGCTCGGCCTCGTGCCGCTGCCGTCGAAGTGGTACATCGAGTTCGGCAAGCCGATCGTCACCGACACGTACGACGCGTCGGCGGCCGACGACCCGATGGAACTGTTCGAGGTCACCGACCACGTCCGGGAGACCATCCAGCAGACGCTGTACCGGCTCCTCGCGAAGCGCCGGAACGTGTTCCTGGGCTGAGCCGCGGCGGGCGGCTCAGGCCGCCTTTTCGCGGCGGCGCGCGACGACGGCGGCGAGTGCGCCGCCTGCCGCGCCGAGGAGCAGCGCGGTGGGGACGCCGATCTTGGCGGCCTTGCGTCCGGTCCGGAAGTCGCGGATCTCCCAGCCCCGGTTCTTGGCGAGCTCACGCAGATCGGTGTCGGGGTTGATCGCGACTGCGGTCCCGACGAGCGACAGCATCGGCACGTCGTTGTGGCTGTCCGAGTAGGCGGTGCAGCGCTTGAGGTTGAGGCCCTCGCGGACCGCGAGGGCACGCACGGCGTGCGCCTTGCCGAGGCCGTGCAGGATGTCGCCGACCAGACGTCCGGTGAACATCCCGTCCTCGCTCTCGGCGACCGTGCCGAGGGCACCGGTGAGGCCGAGGCGTTTCGCGATGACCTGCGCCAGTTCCACCGGGGTCGCGGTGACGAGCCACACCTGCTGTCCGGCGTCGAGGTGCATCTGCGCCAGCGCCCGGGTGCCGGGCCAGATCTTGTCGGCGATCACCTCGTCGTAGATCTCCTCACCGAGCCGGGCGAGTTCGGCCGTCGACCGTCCGGAGACGAACGACAGGGCCTTCTCGCGGCCGGAGGCGACGTCGTCGCTGCTCTCCTTGCCGGTGACGCGGAACTTGACCTGCTTCCACGCGAAGTCGACGAGGTCGGACGTCTTCAGATACTTGCGGGCGGCGAGCCCGCGCGCGAAGTGGATGATCGAGGCGCCCTGGACCATCGTGTTGTCGACGTCGAAGAACGCGGCGGCCGTCAGGTCGAGGGGAACGTCGTGTTCGACCAGTTCGGTGTCCTCGCCGGACGCGACGTGAAGTGCGAGGGCCGCGTCGGCGCTCGCCTCACCTGCGACGTTGGCACGTACCTCGGCTTCGCTGGGTCCCAGCGGATTCCTGAACTGGCGTCGGCCCGGGAGGATGATCCCCGCCAGACCTGAACCGAAACCCGAGCCGTTCGGTAGTGATCGCGCAGGCACTCGCACCTCCCGTATCGCAGAAGCCTCTGGGAGCAGCCTATCCCCCGAATCGGGGACGGGGCGGGTGGATGGCCCCGCGGGGGTAACTGTGTGACGTTCATCTCCGAGCCGATTGGCGTCCGCGGACCCCGAAACGGCACAGTGACTCCACCGGAGGCGTCGAAAGGAAGTGGCGGGTCATGAGCGCGGGTGTACACGAGGTGACGCTTCTCACGAGGGCGGGGTGCGGTGCGTGCGCGCCGGCCCGCGAGCGGTTGCTGGTTCTGTGCGAGGAGTTCGGGCTGGAACTGACGTGCATAGACGTCGACGAGGCGGCGGCCACGGACCCCGAAATCCGGGCCGAATTCGGCGACCGATTGCCGGTGGTGTTGCTCGACGGACGTGAGCACAGTTACTGGGAGGTCGACGAAGAGCGCCTTCGCTCGGATTTGCGCAAGTAAGGGAACCCTAAAAGTGGGATCTTCCGATGCCGTGCAGGTAGGACCGCATGTCGCGCAGTCGCAGCGACTTTGTGCATGGGTTCACAAGCAGTTACCGTGGTGTGAACAATTCCCCGGAGCATCGTGAAGAACGGCATCGAATGCCGGTCGGACGAGGAGCCAACGACGTGACCGAAACGCACCAGACGCATGGGTCTGTGGCCCCTGGCGTCACGGGGGCGGTCGGGCAGTCTGTGGTCGGGTCGCCGGCCCCCTCGGTCACCGGCGCGGCCCCGCTCGCCGAATCGCGGGACATCCCCCAGGCTACGGTGACGCGCCTCGCGACGTACCTGCGGGTCCTCGGAGTGCTGACCGAACGCGGCACGATCATCGTCTCGAGCGAGGAACTCGCCGCCGCCTCCGGTGTCGGCTCCGCGAAGCTTCGCAAGGACCTTTCCTTCCTGGGCCCGAACGGTGTGCGGGGCGTCGGTTACGACGTGACGCGCCTGCGGGCCCGCATCGAGCGGGCGCTCGGCCTGGACCGCGGACACAAGGTGGTGCTCGTCGGCGTCGGGAATCTCGGCCAGGCGCTCGCCGGCTACGGCGGTTTCGGCCGGCGCGGGTTCTCCATGGTCGGACTGTTCGACGCCGACCCGGCGCGGGTCGGTGCGCCGGTGGGCGACCTCACCGTGCGGCACGTCGACGAACTCGAGCGGGCCTGCGCCGAACTCGAGGCCACCATCGGAGTCATCTCGACCCCCGACGAGGCGGCGCAGGAAGTCGCCGACCGCCTCGTGCGCGCCGGACTGCGCTGCATCCTCAGCTTCTCGCCCACCTCCCTCGACGTCCCCGATCACGTCGAGATGCGCCGCGTCGACCTCGCGGTCGAAATGCAGGTCCTGTCGTTCAACAGCGCACGCAACACGGAATCGGTACCCACCGCTCCCCGCGTCCGCATCGGACATTCGGCTGTCCCGTCCACCGCACCAAGAAACGGATCAGTGATCGCGCCGTGAGTGTTCTGCTTGTCGGGGTCTCGCACAGGACGGCCCCGGTGCCGGTTCTCGAGCGGGTTGCTGTCACCGACACCGATCGCCCGAAGCTGACGGACAAGCTTCTGGCGTCGTCGCACATCTCGGAGGCGATGATCGTCTCCACCTGCAACCGGGTGGAGATCTACGCCGTCGTCGATGCGTTCCACGGTGCGCTGGCCGAGGTCGGCGAACTGCTCGCCGACCATTCGGGGCTCGATCTGACCGATCTGCACCGGCACGCGTACGTCCGCTACAGCGAGGCTGCGGCGGAGCACCTGTTCGCCGTGGCCAGTGGTCTCGACTCGATGGTGATCGGCGAGCAGCAGATCCTGGGGCAGATCCGGACCGCGTACGCGTCCTCCGACGCCCAGCAGGCCGCGGGCCGCACGCTGCACGAACTCGCACAACAGGCGCTGCGCGTCGGCAAGCGGGTGCACTCGGAGACCGGTATCGACTCCGCGGGCGCGTCCGTCGTGTCCGTGGCCCTCGACCGCGCCGCCGGCATCGTCGGCGCAGGCGGACTGACCGGACGGACCGCCGTCGTGGTCGGCGCCGGATCGATGGGCGGGCTGTCGGTCGCACACCTCACGCGTGCCGGGATCGGCCGCATCGTCGTCGTGAACCGCACCAAGGAGCGCGCCGAACACCTCGCCGACACGGCCCGGTCCAACGGCGTCGCGGCGGAGGCCCTCGAACTGGCCGAACTCGCGGACGCGATGGCCCAGGCGGATGTCCTCGTGACCTGTACCGGCGCGGTCGGCGCCGTCGTCACGCTCGCGGACACCCACCGCGCGCTGGCGCAGCCCGGCCGCGCTCCCGAACGCCCCCTCGTCATCTGCGACCTCGGACTGCCGCGCGACGTCGAACCCGCCGTGTCCGGTCTGCCCGGGGTCACTGTCCTCGACATGGAATCGCTGCAGCGCGATCCCGCCGCGGGCGCGGCCGCATCCGACGCCGACGCCGCCCGGACGATCGTCGCCGCCGAACTCGCCAACTACCTCGCAGGCCAGCGGCTGGCGGAGGTCACGCCGACCGTCACCGCCCTGCGCCAGCGTGCGGCGGACGTGGTCGAGGCGGAGCTCATGCGACTGGATTCGCGTCTGCCCGGACTCGACGATCCCGAGCGCGACGAGGTCGCCCGCACGGTGCGGCGAGTGGTCGACAAGCTCCTGCACGCGCCCACCGTCCGCGTGAAGCAACTCGCCTCCGCGCCCGGTGGCGACTCGTACGCCGCCGCTCTGCGCGAATTGTTCGAACTCAGCCCCGGATCCGTCGAGGCCGTAGCGAAGCCCACCGAACTCGGTGGCGCCGACCTGGGTGCCATCGACATCACCGACGGCTTCATCGCAGGCCAGGACCCGCGCCTGCGCCGCTTCGTCGCAGACGACAACCATGGGAAGGAATCGCAGGCATGAGCGCCGTCGGCACCCGTACGCTGCGGATCGGAACCCGTGGGAGTGAGCTCGCGACCACCCAGGCCGGAACCGTGCGCGACGCACTGATCTCGGCCGGGCACGACGCCGAACTCGTCATCATCAAGACCAAGGGCGACCAGTCCATGGAATCGGTGGAGAAGATCGGTGTCGGCGTCTTCACCGCCGAACTCCGGGAAGCGCTCGCCGACGGCCGGGTCGACGTGGCCGTCCACTCCTACAAGGACCTGCCGACCGCCCGCGACGAGCGGTTCACGATCGCGGCCATTCCGCCGCGCGAGGATCCCCGCGACGCGCTCGTGGCCCGCGACGGACTGGTCCTCGGTGAGCTGCCCGCCGGTTCGAAGGTCGGCACGTCCGCACCTCGGCGCACGTCGCAGTTGCGGGCGCTGGGCCTCGGCCTCGACATCCAGCCGCTGCGCGGCAACCTGCAGCGGCGCCTCGGCAAGGTCGAATCCGGCGAACTCGACGCCGTGATCCTGGCCCGGGCAGGCCTGGCGCGGATCGGGCGACTGGACCTGATCACCGAGTCCCTCGAACCGGTCCAGATGCTGCCCGCACCCGCGCAGGGCGCGCTCGCCGTCGAATGCCTGTCGGTGAACGCGGCACTCGTGGCGATCCTGTCCGAACTCGACGACCCGAACAGCCGCGCCGCCGTCACAGCGGAACGCGCACTGCTCGCGGAACTCGAGGCCGGCTGCACCGCGCCCGTCGGCGCCATCGCCGAGGTCGTCGAATCCCTCGACGACGACGGCCGCGTCTTCGACGAACTGTCCGTCCGGGGCTGCGCCGCCGCCATCGACGGTTCCGACGTCATACGCACGGGGGCCGTGGGCTCCCCGGAGAACGCCGAAGAACTCGGCCGCTCCGTCGCGCGGGAGCTTCTCGAGCTCGGTGCGCGGGAGCTGATGAATGTCACCGAGGCCGGTGATGCCGATGTTTGATGTGCGAAGGCCGACTGATCGGCCGATCCGCTTCCTGTACCCATCTCGACACATGATCGCACTGGAGAATTACCGATGAGCCGAGTCCGTAAGAACACCCCCGGACGAATCCTGTTCGTGGGATCCGGACCGGGCGATCCGGCACTGCTCACCGTGCACGCACGGGACGTCCTTGCCGCAGCCACCCTCGCCTTCACCGACCCCGACGTCGACAAGGGCGTCACCGTTCTGGTGGGCACCGACCTGGGCGTCGACGCCGAGACCGGTGAGCCGCTCGCCGAGGTCCGTCCCGCACTGGGCGAGCCGGCGGAGGTCGCGAAGACCCTCGTCCAGGAGGCGAAGAACGGCCACGACGTCGTGCGTCTGGTGTCCGGCGACCCGCTGACCACCGACTCCGTGATCGCCGAGGTCACCGCCGTCGCCCGCACCCAGGTGCAGTTCGAGGTCCTGCCGGGCCTGCCGTCCGCGTCCGCCGTCCCCTCCTACGCCGGTATGGCGCTGGGGTCGGGACACACCGAGGCCGACGTCCGCGGCGAGGTCGACTGGGCAGCCCTGGCCGCGGCACCCGGACCGCTGGTCCTGCACGCCACGTCGGGCCACCTCGCCGAGACGGCGAGCGCCCTCGTCGAGCACGGCCTGGCCCCGCAGACCCCGGCCGCCATCACCGTCCGCGGCACCACCCGGCAGCAGCGCACCGTGGAAGCCACGCTGGCGACGCTGAACGAGGCCGGTTCGGAACTGGTCGGTTCGCTGGTCGTCACGGTCGGCAAGGTCGTCGCCCAGCGCAACAAGATGTCCTGGTGGGAGTCGCGCGCGCTGTACGGCTGGAAGGTCCTGGTGCCGCGCACCAAGGATCAGGCAGGCGAGATGAGCGACCGCCTCGTCACGCACGGCGCCATTCCGATCGAGGTGCCCACCATCGCCGTCGAGCCGCCCCGCAGCCCGGCGCAGATGGAACGGTCCGTGAAGGGCCTCGTCGACGGTCGCTACCAGTGGGTGGTCTTCACCTCCACCAACGCGGTGCGTGCGGTGTGGGAGAAGTTCGAGGAGTTCGGGCTCGACGCCCGCGCGTTCTCCGGCGTCAAGATCGCCTGCATCGGCGAGGCCACCGCCGCCAAGGTGCGCTCGTTCGGAATTAACCCCGAACTCGTGCCGTCCGGTGAGCAGTCGAGCGAAGGCCTTCTGGCCGAATTCGCCCCGTACGACGATGTTTTCGACCCGGTCAACCGGGTTCTGCTGCCCCGCGCCGACATCGCCACCGAGACGCTCGCCGAGGGCCTGCGCGAACGCGGCTGGGAAATCGACGACGTCACCGCGTACCGCACCGTCCGGGCTGCGCCGCCGCCGGCCGAGACCCGCGAGATGATCAAGACCGGTGGGTTCGACGCCGTCTGCTTCACCTCGTCCTCGACGGTCCGCAACCTCGTCGGTATCGCCGGAAAGCCGCACGCGCGCACCCTCGTCGCCTGCATCGGTCCGAAGACTGCCGAGACGGCCATCGAGTTCGGCCTGCGCGTGGACGTGCAGCCGGAGACCGCTCAGGTCGGCCCGCTGGTGGAGGCTCTCGCAGAGCACGCCGCGCGCCTGCGCGCCGAGGGCGCACTGCCCCCGCCGCGCAAGAAGTCCCGCGCTCGGCGATAGGCGCTACGCGCCTGTGAGTGGTTGAGGAGTCCAGAGACTCCTCAACCACTCACAGGCCCGACGAAGGAGGGCATGTCCGTGTTTCCGACCCACCGCCCGCGACGGCTCCGCCGGACGCCGGCGCTGCGCCGGCTCGTGGCCGAGACTTCGCTCGAGCCACGGCATCTCGTGTTGCCGATGTTCGTCGCGGACGGGATCGACGAGCCTCGTGAGATCTCGTCGATGCCCGGTGTGTTCCAGCACACCCCCGACTCGCTGCGGCGGGCGGCCACGGAAGCGGCCGCGGCGGGGCTCGGCGGGCTCATGCTCTTCGGGGTGCCGCGTCCCGACGACAAGGATGCCGAGGGTTCGGGTGCGTCCGATCCGGACGGTATTCTGAACCGCGGATTGCGCTGGCTCGCAGACGAAGTCGGCGACGCGACGGTGATCATGGCGGACACCTGCCTGGACGAGTTCACCGACCATGGCCATTGCGGTGTTCTCGACGCGAACGGTGCGGTGGACAACGATCTCACGCTGCAGCGGTACGTCGACATGGCGCTCGCGCAGGCCGAGGCCGGTGCGCATCTGCTCGGGCCGAGCGGAATGATGGACGGCCAGGTCGGCGCCATCCGGAAGGCGCTCGACGGCGAGGGTTACACCGACGTCGGTCAGCTCGCGTACTCGGCGAAGTACGCCTCCGCGTTCTACGGGCCGTTCCGTGAGGCGGTCGGTTCGTCGTTGCAGGGCGATCGCCGTACGTACCAACAGGATTCGGCGAACCGCCGCGAATCGTTGCGTGAGGTGGACCTCGACGTGGACGAGGGTGCCGACATGGTGATGGTGAAGCCGGCGATGTCGTACCTGGACATCCTGCGCGAGACGGCGGACCGCTCTCCGGTGCCCGTTGCGGCGTATCAGATCTCGGGTGAGTACTCGATGATCACGGCCGCCGCGCAGAACGGCTGGATCGACAGGGACGCCGCGATCCTCGAATCGCTCACGAGCATCCGCCGCGCGGGCGCCGACGTCGTGCTGACCTACTGGGCGACCGAAGCGGCGGGCTGGTTGTGATCGTCTCGCAGGCGGATACGGTGGTGCCATGACCCAGCAGTGGCCACCGACACCGCCGCACCAGGCCCCGCATCAGCAGAGCCCGTCCCCGCACGATTTCCCGTACCCCCCGCCGGTGCCGCAGCCGAAGCCCGAACGTCCGGCACCGGTCGACGTCGGCACCGCGGCCCAGTTGCTGTGGGCGGTGGCTGTGCTCGGTCTGGTCCAGGCGCTGGGCGCGATGGTTCTCGTGGTGGGGGAGAAGTCGACGTTCGTCGACGAACTTATGAAGAACCCCAGCTTCACGTCCGGCGAGGTCGACATGACCCGCGACGGTGTGGAGAAGCTGTTCTACGTGGGTATCGGGTTCACGGTCGTCCTCATCCTGATCCTCACCGGGCTCTTCCTCCTGTTCGTGCACTTCATGCGGAAGGGCCGGAACTGGGCCAGGATGCTGATCACCATCGCGTGCGTGATGATGGTGGTGTGGACGATCCCGGTGCTCTTCGGTATCGGATCGGACGGAAGCGGTTCCGCGCTCGCACTCGGCGGCGTGCAGATCCTGCAGGCTGTGGTGGCGGTCGGCGCCGTCGTGCTGATGCACCGGAAGGATTCCAACAGCTACTTCCTGAGGTTGCCCCCCTCCGCCGAGTAGCTTCGATTTGCTCGTGAAATATAAAGATGTACCGTGAAGTACGTCACAAGGGTAGAACGGCAGACTTCATTTCGACCGAAGGACTTTTCTCCATGCGCGCTGACGATCGAGCACACGGGTCTCGCAAAGAAGCAATGATGTTCGCGATCATCGTGGCCTTCGTGCTATTGACTCTGTTGCTCGTCGTGATCCCCGGCGTGCTCTCCTGACGAGCCCCACGTTCCTCGCGGACCGCGATGTCGCAGGATGAGCGT
This sequence comes from Rhodococcus sp. T2V, assembly GCF_029269925.1. NCBI lineage: Bacteria > Bacillati > Actinomycetota > Actinomycetes > Mycobacteriales > Nocardiaceae > Rhodococcus > Rhodococcus sp. T2V. The sequence continues at coordinate 61,610 of NZ_JARJBD010000040.1, read as the reverse complement.
GTGAGCGAAACTGCCGTCTTGTTCAGTGAGCCGGGCGCGCGCTGGCGGATGGTGGCGTTCGGTCCGGTGTTCTGCCTGATCGCCTTGATCATCGAACTTCTGACCGGCCCCGTCGTGCACTGGTTCGCGCTGTCGCTGTTTGCGGTGCTGCTCAGCAGTTTCGTCTACGTGCAGGTGGTGGCCGCGCGCAGGCATGCGAGCGTCGAACTCACGACGTCGTCGTTGCGGCAGGGCACCGAAGACCTGCCGATCACGGAGATTCTGAAGATCATGCCCCCCGCCGACCCCGAGTCGTACGAGCAGCAGCCGTGGGAAACCGCCCGGAGTCTGGGCGAACTGTCCGCGGTTCCGCGACGCCGGAAGGGCATCGGACTGCGACTGCGGGGCGGCGCTCTCGTGCAGGCGTGGGCGAAGGACGACGTGGCACTGCGCGCGCAACTCGAATCGCTGCTCGCGAAGTCGGCGGGAGGATCTGCCGAATGAACCGCCGGACCGTGACGGCGGCAGCGGAGTGGCTCGGCGCCGTGGCCGCCCTCGCCGTCGCGGTGTGGTGCTGGAACCACGCCCGGGTCACATCGGAATTCGGTCCCGTCGCGCCGGGTGCGCCCTCGTTCGAGGGCACCGCGTATTCGGGGTCGTGGATCGCCGTCGCCGCCGCACTGGTGGCGGTCGCCGGACTGCTGGTGATCGATTCGGTGCGCCGCTTACGACCCGGCCCGGCGGGCGAACCCGCCGAGCCGGCCCCGTCACCGGAAGATCTGGGTCATACGGACGGTGTCGGTCCCGGGACCGTCGAGCATCGCGGAGCCGAGTAGCGCCTCGGGAACCCCGAGCCCCTCGATGAGCGTCTGCGCGTGCGGCCGCAACGACCGGCACCGCTCGTTGATTCCCCGCTGCACCGCCTTCGACCGCTCCACCGACAGTTGCCGGTGTTCCATGAACCACGCCTTGTCCTCCTCGATCACGCTCAGCGCGTAGAGGTCGCAGACATCGCTCAGCAGGTCGCGGGCCTCGTCGTCCTCGCACTCGTCGATGCCGGCGACGAACGCCTCGAGCACGATCCGGTCGATGTGAGCCTGCGCGGCGTGCAGCACATGATCCTGCACGAAATTGAAGGCGTCGAACGGGTTCTCCTCGCGCTTCTGCGCACCCTGCAGGCGGCGGGCGGCGGTCGACAACAGGTACTCCTCCCGATCCTCGAACATCGTGAGCTGGGTGCCGCGATTGAAGAGGCTGCCGTCCTCCTCGTTGTCCTGCCTCGTGTCGAGGATCGTCTGGATGATCTGCTGTGCGGCGGTGCGCTTCTTGACGACGTCGGAGACCGTCGTGGCCGCGAACCGCATCCATTCGACGGGGCTCATGCCGCGCACCTCGTCGGCGTACGACGTGAGCAGTTCCTTGGCCACCAGCTGAGTCAGGACGTGGTTGTCGCCCTCGAACGTGGTGAACACGTCGGTGTCCGCCTTCAGTGCCGTGAGCCGGTTCTCGGCCATGTACCCGGCGCCGCCGCACGCTTCCCGGGCCTCCTGGATCGCGCGGGTGGCGTGCCACGTGTTCGCCGCCTTGAGCCCGGCGGCGCGGCCCTCGAGTTCGCGCTGTTCCTGGGGGTCGGCGTCGTCACGGCTCTGGATCTCGTGCATCGTGGCGACGAGTTCGTTCTGGGCGAATTGCAGTGCGTAGGAGCGTGCGATCAGCGGGAACAGCCTGCGCTGGTGCACGAGATAGTCCATGAGCAGCACTTCGTCCTCGGCCTGAGGCGCATTGAACTGCCTGCGCTGCAAGGCATAACGGGTCGCGATCGACAGCGCGACACGGGCGGCGGCGCCCGCGGACCCGCCGACGGTGACGCGTCCGCGCACGAGAGTACCCACCATCGTGAAGAAGCGGCGGTTCGCGTTGTCGATCGGCGACGTGTACGTGCCGTCCGGTTCGACGTCGGCGTACTTGTTGAGCAGGTTCTCCCGCGGAATTCTCACCTGGTCGAACGTGATCCGGCCGTTGTCGACCCCGGGGAGGCCACCCTTGTAGCCGCAGTCCGACGTGTGGACGCCGGGGAGGTCGTTGCCGTCCTCGTCCCGGATCGGCATCACGAAACAGTGCACGCCCCGGGACTCGCCGCCCGTGATCAACTGCGCGAACACCGCGGCCGTCGTCGCGTGCTGCGCCGCGCCGCCGATGTAGTCCTTGCGCGAGGACGGTGTGGGGGAGTGGACGACGAATTCGCCCGTGTCCGGGTCGTACGTGGCGGTGGTCTCGAGTGCCTGCACGTCGCTGCCGTGACCCGTCTCCGTCATCGCGAAACAACCCAGCAGATCCAGGTCGACGAGACGCTTCACGTACGCCTCGTGATGGCGCGCCGTGCCGAGATTCTCGATCGCGCCGCCGAAAAGTCCCCACTGCACGCCGGCCTTGACCATCAGCGACAGGTCGGACATCGCCAGCATCTCGATGCTCGTGACGGCGGCGCCGGCGTCACCGGTGCCGCCGTGATCCTCCGCGAATCCGGCGGCCGCGTAGCCGTTGCTCGCGAGCAGGCGCAACTGCGCCAGCGTCTTGGCGCGGGCCTCGTCGAGGTCGGGGGTGTAGTGCGGTGCGAAGTCGGGGGTGCCGGACAATTCCGACCTGACGCGTTCGCGTACCTCCCGCCAGCGTCCGTCGAGTGTGCTTCTCAGGTGGTCAGCTGTGGTGGCCATGACTCGACACTAGCCGTCGCTGTGACGCGCGCGGTGTCGGTCGCGGAACCGGCGATACCGATCCCGCCGAGAAGCATTCTTGCTCTACGCATCTGCGGTCGCCCAGGAGTGGGACACCTACGATGTCGCACCCTTCGATTTGTACAACGTGATCTGGCGGATCCAGCACTGGATTCGCAGCGGCATTCGCGACTGACCGGGACGGTACCGGGTACTCCCGTGCGGTGAGCTTTTCCCACGCACTACGGTCCGCCGTCACAGGTGCAGGCGCTCGGTGGGCCTCCGCGCCGAGTGGCACCGCACGCCACCCGATCAGCATCACCACGGCGTCGGTATCACTCGAGGAACAGCATCGGTTACGCGTGCGCAGGCACGTGATCGTGTCGGTCGGCAGGCTTCTCGCGTTCGTGCTGTCGGCGGTGGTCTACGGACTGACCGGCAACCCGTGGCCGGCGGTGGCGATCATCGGTGTGTCGATTCCGTTGCCGTGGTTCGTCGCCCTGATCGTCGACGACCTGCCGCCGTGGGGGTAGGTCGGGATCACCAGAAACGACTGCCGGGCCCGCCCTTGTAGGGGCCGACCACCCGATCGGTGATCCAGCCGCCGTAGAACCCTCCCGCCTGGGGTCGCACCCGTTCGCCGTCGACGAAACAGCCGTCCATCGGCCCGGGCGTGACCGCCACGTGGCCGAGAAGGAGGCCGTAGCCGGCAACCGGCCGCGGATAGTGCCACGCCGCACGTTCGGCGACGTGTCCGCCCGCGACGACGTCGAAATAGTCCGCCCGCCCCTTCCACTCGCACACCGTGCTCCCGGCGACCGGCCGCAGGACGCCGTCGGCGAAGCACGACCGTGGCAGGTAGTACGTCGGCGGATGGCTCGTCTCGAGCACTCGCAGCGGGGTGCGGGTGCGCGCGACGAGTTGTCCGCCGAACCACACCTCCACCAGCTCGTCGCTCCGCCGGACCGCGGGCGGTCGCGGGTAGTCCCACACCGACTCCTGTCCCGGACCGACGGGGTCCGGCACCGGACGGCCGCTCGTCATGGGAGGTCCGCCGACGTGATCACGGCGCGGCCAGGTATCGCACCGGGTCGCGCCAGAACGCGGTGATCACGTCGGCGAGGGTGGCCGGATCCGCGATCAGCGGTGTGACGTGGCCGGCGCCGTCCACCGCGGTGGCCGCGGCGTGCGGCATCGTCGCCGCGGCGGCACGTGCCTGCTCGAGGGAGATCATCGTGTCTGCGCGGGGGACGATCATCAGCGTCGGTGCACCGATCCGGGGGAGAAGCGGGTCCAGCCCCTCGCGGTGCAGCATGATCGACTGCATCGCCTCGTGCATGCCACGGCGCGGCGCCTGCCGGAAGGTCCGGGAGACGGCCTGGAACTGTTGCGGGTGCGCCCGTGAAAGCTCTTTGCCGAGAAGGACGTTGATCACCGCGGTCGTGAGCGGTGGAATCGGCCCGGTGATGCGGTAGACCCACACCATCGGCACGATCCTGGTGCGTTCTCGTCGGGTGAGGGCCTGGGTCGGTGTCCCGATCGTCACGACGGTGCGGCACCGGTCGGGACTGTGGGCGGCCGCGACGAGTCCGACGTGTCCACCCCAGGCGTTGCCCACCCAGTCGACGGGTTCGGTGACGTCGAGCGCGTCGAGGACGGCGACGGCCGCCGCGGCGCACTCCTCCAGCGTGAACCGTCGCTGCACGGCGGTGCTCTCTCCGTGGCCGGGTCCGTCGATCGAGATCAGCCGCCGATCCGTGACCAGGTGGCTGCGGAGGGGAGCCCACGTCGTCGAGTCGACGAAAAGGCTGTGCCAGAGCACGGCCGGCGGTCCGCTGCCGGTGACGTGGACGGCGAGGTTCCCGACGCTCGTCGGGATCGTGCGGGTGATCGTTCGTGTGTCCATGGGATGCCCCAGGTGAGTGACGTTTCGAGAATTGCTTCGGAAACCGAAACTTCGGTAACCGTAGTATTCTCCTGTGTCATGGAACGGTCAAGAGGTCTGCCGACCGATCGGCCGGCGGTGGGACAGTTGCTGGTCCGTCTGCTGCACGAGTTCCGCCGGGAGTTGAGCGAGCCCATGGCGGAGCGCGGGTACGGCGACATCCGGCCGCCGCATCTGCAGATCTTCGGCAACATCGGGGACGGGCGGCGGCTGACCGAGATCGCCGCCCGGGCCGAACTGAGTCTGTCCGCCGCGTCCGAACTGATCAACGATCTCGAGGAACTCGGGTACGTCGAGCGGGTGCCGGACACGCGGGATCGGCGGGCGAAACTCGTCGTCCCGACCACGCGGGGGCGACAGGCGCTGCAGGACGCCTCGATACGGGTCGCCGAGATCGAGCGCCACTGGGGCGGCCTCGTCGGCCGCGACCGTTTCGACGACGCCTGTTACCTGCTCAGTGCACTGCTGGACGAGCTGGGTTCCGAGGATCCCTAGGCGCGCGGCGGTGGGACCGCGGCGCGGACGAGCTGGTCGTGACGCAGCGCGATCTGGGTCTGCGTCGCGATGACCGTCGACGAACGAAGGACGTTGTGCCCGTCGACGATCGAGTTGATCACCCGCTGCAGGTCGGCGTGGGTGCGGGCCACCACCCGGACCAGGACGTCGCCGGCGCCGGTGATCGTGTGCGCTTCCAGCACTTCGGGGATGGCGCTCAGATGCTCGACGACGGCGGCGTGCCCGTTGCCCTGGGCGATCTCGAGGGTGGCGAACGCGACCACCGGAAACCCCAGCGCCTCCGGGTCGAGGGTCGGTGCCGAACTGGTGATCACGCCGGTGCGTTCGAGCCGGTCGAGTCGCGCCTGAACCGTGCCGCGCGCCACCCCCAGGCGTCGCGACGCCTCGAGTACCCCGACCTTCGGCTCGGCGTGGAGGAGGTCGAGCAGTGCGGCGTCGAGTTGATCGATGTGCATGGCGTCCCTGGTCAATATGTAGGGTCGATCCGTATTTTTATCCAGCATTCTGTACAGAGTGAACAGCGTCAAGTAGCACCGTTGCGCAGAAATGTGTGCTGGATCACAGTGGGGTATGACAATCGCCGACATCCGCCTGACGCCACACGAAGTGGCCGCACATCTGGAGACCGACGAACTCCGGCAGCTGGTCGGGCTCGTCGAACACGACGACGCGTCGGACCCTTTTCCCGTGGTCGCGATGGACGCCGTCGTGTTCGTGTGCGGCAACGCGACGCAGAGCATGCAGTACTTCGTCTCCACCTGGGGCATGACCCTCGTCGCCTATGCCGGGCCGGAGACCGGGCAGCGCTCGCACAAGTCGTTCGTCCTCGAATCCGGAACGGCGCGGTTCGTGCTGCACGGCGCCGTGGACCCGAAGAGCCCGCTCGCCGACCACCACCGGGCCCACGGCGACGGCGTGGTGGACCTGGCCATGGAGGTGCTCGACGTCGACCGCTGCATCGCGCACGCACGCTCCCAGGGGGCCACCATCCTCGAGGAACCGCGCGACGTCACGGATCGGCACGGCACCGTGCGGCTCGCGGCGATCGCCACCTACGGCAGCACCCGGCACACCCTCGTCGACCGCAGCCGGTACGACGGCCCCTACCTACCGGGATTCGTCTCGCGCTCGAGCGGTTACGCGGCGCGGCCGGGGAAACCGGCTCGCCTGTTCCAGGCGCTCGACCACGCGGTCGGCAACGTCGAGATGGGCCGGATGGATCACTGGGTGCGGTTCTACAACCGGGTCATGGGATTCACGAACATGGCCGAATTCGTCGGTGACGACATCGCCACCGAGTACTCGGCGCTCATGTCGAAGGTCGTGGCGAACGGCAACCACCGGGTGAAGTTCCCGCTCAACGAACCGGCGGTGGGGAAGAAGAAGTCGCAGATCGACGAATACCTCGAGTTCTACGGTGAGCCGGGCTGCCAGCATCTGGCCCTCGCCACCGGCGACATCCTCGCGACCGTGGACGCGTTGCGCGCGGAGGGCGTCGAGTTCCTGGCCACCCCCGACGCCTATTACGAGGATCCGCAACTCCGGGCCCGCATCGGCACGGTGCGGGTGCCGGTGGAGGAACTGCAGAAACGCGGAATCCTCGTCGACCGTGACGAGGACGGGTACCTCCTGCAGGTCTTCACCAAACCGCTCGGTGACCGGCCGACGGTGTTCTTCGAGGTGATCGAACGGCACGGATCGCTGGGGTTCGGGGCAGGCAACTTCCGGGCCCTCTTCGAATCCATCGAGCGCGAACAGGCGGCCCGCGGCAATCTGTGAGCTCCGGTCGGCACGCAGTGCATCATCGACGGATGGCGATGCGGGCGATGTTCGCCTCGCTCGTCCCGGAACGTCCCGGCGGGACGGATCGGGCAGAGTGATCCTGGCCACCCACTACACCCTGTCGTTGGCAAATTCGACAGAACTGGGACACTGGAGGCCGTGACTGTTTCCTCCGGTGACCCCGACGTGCACGCTTCCCGCTCCGCCCAGCTCTTCGAGAGGGCTGATCTGGTCATTCCCGGCGGTGTCAACTCCCCGGTGCGGGCGTTCCACTCGGTCGGCGGCACCCCGCGGTTCATCAGGGAAGCGTCCGGCTACACGCTCACCGACGTCGACGGCAACGACTACGTCGACCTCATCTGCTCCTGGGGACCGATGATCCTCGGGCACGCGCACCCCGCCGTCGTCGAGGCCGTGCAGAAGGCGGCCACCACCGGCCTGTCGTTCGGCGCTCCCACCGAGGGTGAGATCGAACTGGCCGAGGAGATCGTCCGCCGCGTCGCACCGGTGGAGAAGGTGCGGCTGGTCAACTCCGGCACCGAGGCCACCATGAGCGCCGTCCGCCTCGCCCGCGGATTCACCGGCCGGACCAAGGTCCTCAAGTTCTCCGGCTGCTACCACGGACACGTCGACGCGCTGCTCGCCGACGCCGGTTCGGGACTGGCCACGTTCGGGCTCCCCACGTCGCCCGGCGTGACCGGCGCGCAGGCCGAGGACACCATCGTCGTGCCCTACAACGATCTCGACGCCGTCGCCCAGGCCTTCGCCGCGAACGAGGGCCAGATCGCGTGCGTCATCACCGAGGCCGCCGCGGGCAACATGGGCGCGGTGGCGCCGCAGCCCGGATTCAACGAGGGCCTGCGGACGCTGACCCGCGACAACGGCGCACTGCTCATCATGGACGAGGTGATGACCGGATTCCGGGTCAGCTCCGCAGGCTGGTACGGGCTCGACGGCGTCGCCGGCGACCTCTACACGTTCGGCAAGGTGATGAGCGGCGGTCTGCCCGCCGCCGCGTTCGGTGGCCGCGCCGACGTCATGGCCCACCTCGCCCCCGCCGGACCCGTCTACCAGGCAGGCACCCTGTCCGGGAACCCGGTCGCCGTCGCCGCCGGGCTCGCCAGCCTGCGCGCCGCGGACCAGGGTGTGTACGACGCCCTCGAGCGCAACAGCGCCACCCTGCGGACGCTGCTGTCCGACGCACTGACCGCGGCGAGCGTGCCGCACCGCGTGCAGACCGCGGGCACCATGCTCAGCGTGTTCTTCAGCGAAGACCCGGTGACCGACTACGCCGAGGCCAAGGCCGCGCAGACCTGGCGTTTCCCGGCCTTCTTCCACGGACTGCTCTCCCGCGGGGTGTACCCGCCGCCCAGCGCGTTCGAGGCGTGGTTCGTCTCCGCCGCCATGGACGACACCGCATTCTCGATCATCGCCGACGCCCTGCCGCACGCCGCGAAGGCTGCCGCCGCGGCCGTCCAGCCCTGACGAGACTTCCCCTCCGGGGGCCGGCGGCCCCGCCGCCGACACCCACCTGACCTCCCGCCCCGACCCGAGGAACCGCAACGTGACCGAAGCCGATCATCCCGACCACACACAGACCCGCACCATCGTGCACGTGCTCCGGCACGGCGAGGTGCACAACCCGCGAGGGATCCTCTACGGCAGGCTCCCCGGGTTCCGGCTGTCGGTGACGGGTGAGGCGCAGGCCCGCGCGGTGGCGTCGGTGCTGGCCAAGCACGACATCACACACGTCGTGTCCTCACCGCTGCAGCGGGCTCAGGAGACGGCCGCCCCGATCGCCGACGCACACGGCGTCGACATCGCGACGGACGAGAACCTCATCGAGGCCGGCAACGAATTCGAGGGACTCAAGGTCTCCGTCGGCGACGGCGCGCTGTCCCGTCCCCGGCACTGGTGGAAACTGCGCGACCCGTTCACACCGTCCTGGGGCGAGCCGTACCTGCAGATCGCGCACCGCATGCTGGCTGCCGTCAACACCGCCCGCGTGTCGGCGGTCGGACACGAGGCTGTCGTCGTCAGCCACCAGCTCCCCGTCTGGACCCTCCGCCGGTTTCTGCAGGGCGAGCGGCTGTGGCACGATCCGCGCCACCGGCAGTGCGGTCTCGCGTCGCTGACGTCGCTCGTCTACGAAGGCGACACCCTCATCGACATCGTGTACTCGGAGCCCGCGGGCGCGTCGGATCCGAGGGTGACCGGGGCATGAACCGAGGGCGCTTCGCCGGGGTTCTCGCGGTGATCTGTACGGCCGCGGTGTCGCTGTCGGCGTGTGCGTCCGGCGACGACGCCGTGGCCCAGGGCGGCACGTTCGACTTCGTGTCGCCGGGCGGTCAGACGGAGATCTTCTACGACCCGCCTGCCGACCGCGGCACCATCGGCACGGTGTCCGGACCCGATCTGATGACCGAGGGTAAGACCACCTCGATCGACGATTTCGAGGGTCAGGTCGTCGTCCTCAACGTGTGGGGGCAGTGGTGCGGCCCGTGCCGGGGTGAGGCGAACGACCTCGAGCAGGTGTACGAGGAGACCAAGGATCAGGGCGTGTCGTTCCTCGGGATCAACGTGCGGGACAACCAGCAGGACAAGGCGCAGGACTTCGTGATCGACAACAAGGTGTCGTACCCGTCGATCTACGACCCCGCCATGCGGACGATGATCGCACTGGGCCAGAACTACCCCACGAGCGTCATCCCCACCACGATCGTGCTCGACCGGGAACACCGCGTGGCCGCGGTGTTCCTGAAGGAACTGCTCGCCGAGGACCTGAAGCCGGTGGTCGAACGGGTGGCACAGGAATCGTGAACACCAGCACCGCCCTTCTCGCCGGCGGCGTCGGCGACGCCTTCCAGTCCACCGCGGCCACCGGGCCGCTGCTGCTCGCGCTCGGCGCGTGCGTCCTCGCCGGTCTGGTGTCGTTCGCGTCGCCGTGCGTCGTGCCGCTCGTCCCCGGTTACCTGTCCTACCTCGCGGGTGTCGTCGGAGCGGACGCCCCGGCCGTCACCGCGGAGGAGGCAGCCACCCGGACGAAGACCGTGTCGGACGGACGGTTGCGGGTCGCGGGCGCCGCGGCCCTGTTCGTCGCCGGTTTCACCGTGGTGTTCGTGCTGGCCACCGCATCGGTGTTCGGCGCCATCTCGGCCCTCGCGATCAACCGCGACGTCCTGATGCGGGTCGGCGGGGTGGTCACCATCGCCATGGGCCTGGTGTTCATCGGTCTGATCCCGGCCCTGCAGCGGGACACCCGGCTCGAGCCGCGGCGCATCTCCAGCCTGGCCGGGGCCCCGCTGCTCGGTGCCGTCTTCGCGCTGGGCTGGACACCCTGCCTCGGCCCGACCCTGGCGGGCGTCATCTCCCTCGCCGCGGGCACCGACGGTGCCACCGCGGCCCGCGGAGTGGCCCTGATCGTCGCGTACTGCCTCGGCCTCGGGTTGCCGTTCGTGATCCTGGCGCTCGGATCGTCCCGCGCGCTGCGCGGCGTCGGCTGGCTGCGCCGCAACGCGCGCACGATTCAAATCTTCGGCGGAATCATGCTGGTGGCCGTGGGCGTCGCCCTCGTCACCGGCGCGTGGGACCAGTTCGTCGGCTGGGTTCGCGACGCCTTCATCTCGGAAGTGACCCTCCCCATATGAGCGACATCCAGACCCCCGAGGCCCCGGAAGCCGCACCGGTGCCCCGTCAATCGTTGCCGGGCCGCGCGTTCGCGCTGGTCCGCAACACGTGGCGCGGCCTCACGTCCATGCGCACGGCGCTGGTGCTGCTGTTCCTGCTCGCCCTCGCCGCGATTCCGGGCGCGCTGCTGCCGCAGCGCAGCCTCAACGCGGGCAAGGTCGACGAGTACATCGCGAACCGGCCCACCCTCGGTCCGTGGATGGACAAGCTCGAACTGTTCGACGTGTTCGGCAGTTTCTGGTTCACCGCGATCTACGTCCTGCTCTTCATCTCCCTCGTCGGCTGTATCCTGCCGCGCTGCGTCGACCACGCCAAGGCGCTGCGCACCCGTCCGGTGCCCGCCCCGCGGAACCTCGCGCGACTTCCGCACCACCACGAGGACCGGGTCGACGAGACACCGGAGGAACTCGCCGCGCGCATCCGCACCCACCTGAAGGGGTGGCGGGTCGAGACCCGCGCGGGCGGGGAACGCGCCGCCCACGACGGCGAGATCACCATCTCCGCGGAGAAGGGGTACTTCCGCGAACTCGGCAACCTCGTCTTCCACCTGTCGCTCGTCGCGCTGCTCGTCGCGATCGCCGTCGGCAAGCTGTTCGGCTACGAGGGCAACGTGATCGTCGTCGCCAACAACGGTCCGGGGTTCTGCACCACGTCGCCCGCGGTGTTCGACTCGTTCAAGGCGGGCAACACCCAGGACGGCACCGGCATGACGCCGCTGTGCATCAAGGTGAAGGATTTCGCCGCCGACTACCTCGACAGCGGCCAGGCCGAGATGTTCACGTCCAACATCGCCTACCAGGCCGGCGACGACCTCGAGACGAACACCTGGCGGGACGGGCAGTTGCAGGTCAACCATCCGCTGCGTGTCGAGGGTGACCGCGTCTATCTACAGGGACACGGGTACGCGCCGACGTTCACCGTCACGTTCCCGAACGGGGAAACCCGCACCGAGACGCTGCAGTGGCGTCCCGACGACGCGACGACGTTCCTGAGCAGCGGCGCGATGCGGTTCGACCCGCCCGGCGGCATGTACACCGACACCGACGAGCGCCGGAAGAATCAGATCGCGATCGAGGGGCTGTTCGCCCCGACCGCGCTGCTGCACGGCAACCTGCTGGCGTCGAGTTTCCCGGCGATGAACGACCCGGCCGTCGCCATCGACATCTACAAGGGCGACACCGGCCTCGACACCGGCAACCCGCAGTCGCTGTTCTCGCTCAACACGGAACTGATCAATCAGGGCCGGCTCGTGAAGCAGGACCGGGTGAACCTGAAGCCGGGGGAGAGCTCGACCCTGTCCGACGGCACTCAGGTGCGGTTCGACGGCGCCGTGGACTTCGTGAACCTGCAGGTGTCGCACGACCCGGCGCAGCAGTGGGTGCTGGTGTCGGCCCTGACGATGATGGCGGGACTGCTCGTCTCGCTGCTGGTCAAGCGCCGCCGGATCTGGGCCCGCATCTACCCCGCGGACGCCGCCGAGCCGGGGCCACGACGTACTGTAGTAGAGCTTGGTGGACTCGCCCGGACCGATCAGGCCGGCTGGGGCGACGAGTTCGGCCGGCTCTGCACCCGTCTGCTCACGGACGACACGAAGCCTGACGCGCAGGAGAGCCAACGATGACGACCAACGAGACACTGGCGCAATACAGCGACTGGGCCTTCCGATCAGCCTTCACCGTGCTGGTGCTGGCGCTCGTGCTGCTCATCGTGCAGTACGCGTCCACCCGGGCGCAGGCCGTGCAGGACCGGGAACTCGTGGCGGCCGGATCCGGCGCGCGTGCGCCCGAAGCGCCCGACGTCCCCGGTCGGGTGGTCGAGCAGCCGAAGAAGCCCCTGTCCGAGCGTTTCGGCGGCATGGGCGCCGCCGTGCTCGTCGTCGGCACGGTACTGATCTTCGCGTCGATCGTGCTGCGCGGATTCGCGACCGAGCGGTTCCCGCTCGGGAACATGTACGAGTTCGTGACCATGGCCTGCGCGGCCGCGCTCGTCGTCGGTCTCGCGCTGCTGTCGAAGCCGGCGTACCGGTCGATGTGGGTGTTCCTCCTCGTTCCCGTCCTGATCCTGATGTTCCTCGCCGCCACCGTGCTGTACGCGGACGCGGCACCCGTCGTGCCCGCGCTGCGGTCGTACTGGCTGCCGATCCACGTCACCATCGTGAGCGTCGGTTCCGGTGTGTTCCTCGTGTCGGGCATCGCGAGCCTGTTGTTCCTGCTGCGCATGCGGTACCCGCACGGTGAGGAGGGGACGAGCGTGTTCGCGCGGATCGCGGAGCGGTTGCCGGACGCGCAGACCCTGGACCGCCTGGCATACAAGACCACCATCATCGGGTTCCCGCTGTTCGGCGCCGGAGTCATCCTCGGCGCGATCTGGGCCGAGGCCGCGTGGGGCCGATTCTGGGGCTGGGACCCCAAGGAGACGGTGTCGTTCATCGCCTGGGTGATCTACGCCGCCTACCTGCACGCCCGCGCGACGTCCGGATGGCGCGACACCAAGGCCGCCTGGATCAACGTGGCGGGCTTCGTCGCAATGCTGTTCAACCTGTTCATCATCAACATGGTGGTGTCGGGATTGCACTCGTACGCGGGCCTGAACTGACGGTCGCCACCGACTGATATCCTTCCGCCGCGACGTCTCCGACCGGTGAGATCCGGTGGGGACGATGGAGACTTCACGAGGGGGACGTTCAGCCATGTCCGAAAACAACGCCGGCGTGTGGGAGCCGGTGCGGCCTGCATCGAATCCGCCCGCGGACGGCACCGGGTCGACCGTCGCCTGGAACGCCGCGCGGCAGGCCCCGTACGTTCAGCCGCAGGGTCCCAATCCGTTCGCACAGCCTGCCGCCCAGGCCCCCGCCGCACCCGCGCGGCCGCAGACCCAGGCCGCCCCGCAGCAGGCCCCCGCCGTACAGCAGGCTCCGGCACCCCAACCGGCGGCGTTCACGCCCCCGCCGCAGCCGCCGGTCCAGCACACACCCCCGCCGCAGCCGGGTGCGTTCGCGCCCCAGCAGCCCGCGAATCGTCCGCACAACACGAACGCCGATCAGCAGTACGCGGTGTCCGCCCGTGACCTGTCGACGTCGCTGCTCCTCAAGCAGGTCAAGCCCGCCCCCACCACCGGGTGGCGCAAGGCGCTGTACCGACTGTCCGGCCGCTACGTCAACGTCGGGAACAGCGCGAAGGAACAGCGCCGGATCGAGCTGACCAAGCAGGTCAACCAGCCGCTGCAGGGCTGCTACAAGATCGCGCTGCTCAGCCTCAAGGGCGGGGTCGGCAAGACCACGACCACCGCGACCCTCGGCTCCACGTTCGCATCACTGCGCGGCGACCGCGTCATCGCCGTCGACGCCAACCCCGACCGCGGCACGCTGAGTCAGAAGATTCCGCTCGAGACCCCCGCGACGGTGCGGAACTTGCTGCGCGACGAGAAGAGCATCGAAAAGTACAGCGACGTCCGCAGTTACACGTCGCAGAGCCGGCACCGGCTCGAGGTGCTCGCGTCCGACAGCGACCCGGCAGTCTCCGAGGCGTTCAGCGCCGACGACTACTCGCGGACCGTCACGATGCTCGAGAAGTTCTACAGCATCGTCCTCACCGACTGCGGCACCGGACTGATGCACTCCGCGATGCAGACCATCCTCGAAGAGGCCGACGCGCTCGTGGTGGTCAGTTCGGGATCCGTCGACGGCGCCCGCAGCGCCTCCGCCACACTCGACTGGCTCGACGCCCACGGATACCGCGAACTCGTGGCCCGGTCGGTGGCCGTCGTCAATGCGGTGCGCCCCAGGTCGGGCAAAGTGGATCTGCCGAAGGTCGTCGAGCACTTCGAGCAGCGATGCCGCCTCGTGCGGCTGATTCCGTTCGACCCGCACCTCGAAGAGGGTGCCGAGATCGACCTCGAGCGGCTGCGTCCGCAGACGCGCAACGCACTCCTCGAACTGGCCGCCGCGGTGGCCTCCGACTTCCCGGCGTCGAGTTTCGCGCTACAGGACCGTCGCTGAGACAGTGACGCCGATGGTGCCGGCCCAACCGGCACCCGGCTGTTGCTCATCCGGCCGGGTCCGCCGGACCGGCATCGGGTTCGTCGGACTTCTTCCGACGCGTCTCCCGATCTACCTTCCACAGGAAATCCGGATCGTCGTCCGGTCCCTGCACCCGCGTGCTCAGCACGGGCCTCGTGTTCGGGCCGAACGCCTTCCACATCAGGACCGCCACCGTCACGAGCCCGATGAGTGCCAACAGATAGATCACCGCGCACCTCCTTACACCGCTCGAGGGTAGCCGGTATTCCTCGAGCGTAGCCGCGTCGGCGGCAGAGGGCATCTACCCGGGTCGCGGGGCGTCCGGGCAGTGCGGTCGCGGTCGGGGCCCTACGGTCGGCCTGCGCCCGCCTCCGTCGTGAGGGAGCGGAGCAGCTGCATGACCTCGGCCTCGCGGAAGCGGCGGTGCCCGCCGGGGGTGCGCAGCGATCCGAGCCGCCCCGCGTGCGCCCAACGCGTCACGGTCTTCGGGTCGACATGGAACAGGGCAGCCACCTGGCCCGGGGTCATGAGGGCTTCGTTGGATCCGCTGAATCCGGGTCCGTTGTAGGTGGGTGCGCTCATCGACGATCCTCCACTGCTTTCGACTGATCTGTGCTGAAGCCGGCCGCTGTTGCGACTGATCTCGGTCATCGTGACATCCGAGACCCCGGGTACTCGAACGATCTAATGTTGGTAAAGGGGAGGTAATAGACAAATCGGATAAGTCGGACGTGTGAGGAGCCCCCTCGCCGGTGGGTAACCTGGGAGCGTGAGCGAGTCATCCGAGAAGCCAGAAGACCAGGTCGAGCCCGCAGATTCGAGCGCGAAAGCGAAGCAGGACGGGCGGGTGACCAAGGGGCAGCTGGCGCGCGACGTCGCGATCTATTCGATCGCCCGGCTGCTGCTGGTCGTCGTCATCGGCGCCGTCATCCTCGGGGTGGCCGCAGTCGTCGGGGTCGCAGTGCCGCTTCTCGTCGCCGCGATCTTCGCGGTGCTCATCGCGCTCCCGCTGTCGCTGCTGCTGTTCGCGAAACTCCGCAAGCGGGTCAACGAGGGGATCGCCACATTCGACGCGCAGCGCCGCGCCGACCAGGCCGACCTGCGTGCCCGGCTCCGCGGTGAGGGCACGTCCCGGTGACGGTCGACGACTGCGTCGTCATCGACCGGAGCGTGTCGCGGGACTGGGTGGACAACGCCGTCCGCCTCATCGACGCGGACGCGCAGCGCAGCGCCGACACGCACCTGCTGCGGTACCCGCTGCCCGTCGACTGGGGTGTGCAGCTCTATCTGAAGGACGAGTCGACCCACATCACGGGCAGCCTCAAGCACCGGCTGGCTCGGTCGCTGTTCCTGTACGCGATCTGCAACGGCTGGATCACCGAGGGGACCACGGTCATCGAGGCGTCGTCGGGATCGACGGCCGTCAGTGAGGCGTACTTCGCGAAGATGCTAGGGCTCGACTTCGTGGCCGTCATGCCGCGCAGCACGAGCGGCGCGAAGATCGCCCTCATCGAGGCGCAGGGCGGTCGCTGCCACTTCATCGACCACCCGCCGGAGATCTACAGCGAGGCCCGTCGGCTCGCCGCGGAGACGAACGGTCACTTCATGGACCAGTTCACGCACGCGGAACGGGCCACCGACTGGCGCGGCAACAACAACATCGCCGAGTCGATCTACCAGCAGATGATTCAGGAAGAGCACCCGGTGCCCGAGTGGCTGGTCATGAGCGCCGGGACCGGCGGCACCAGCGCGACGCTGGGCCGGTACATCCGGTACCGCAGGCACGCGACCCGCCTTCTCGTCGTGGACCCCGAGAACTCCGCGTTCTTCGGCGGATACGAGAGCAACTCCTGCGAATACGCGACGGGAATGCCCTCGCGGATCGAGGGCATCGGCCGGCCGCGGGTGGAGCCGTCCTTCGTCGGGCAGGTCATCGATCGCATGATGCGGGTGCCCGACGCCGCGTCCATCGCGACGGCCCGGCACGCCAGTTCGGTGCTGGGCCGCCGGGTCGGCGGGTCCACGGGCACGAACCTGTGGGGCGCGTTCACCGTCGTCGCGGAGATGCTCGCGGCCGGACGGTCGGGCAGTGTCGTCACCGTCCTGTGCGACGGCGGCGAACGATACGCCGACACCTACTTCGACGACGACTGGGTGGCAGGCGAGGGCATCGACCTCTCAGGCCCGACCGCGGTGCTCGACCGGTTTGCGGCGACGGGGGAGTGGCCCGGTCAGCCCGGCTGAGGCGCGGTGGCGGCGGTGCGCACCGGCGCGGTCACCGCGCGGGACATCGTGACCCGCGGCCACGCGGCCAGACCGTGCCGGGCCTCGTCGTCGCGGATGCGTGACAGGCCCGGAGTGAGGTCGGTCTCCGGCAGGGGGCGGAAACCTAGCCGCTCGTAATAGGGGGCGTTCCACGGGACGTCGACGAACGTGGTGAGAGTGAGGGCGGGCAGTCCGCGGACGGCCGCCCACGACGAGATCTCGTCGAGCAGCAGGGCGCCGAGGCCCTGGCGGGCATGGCCGGGGTGGACCGACACCTGCTCGATGTGCGCGCCGCCGTCGACGACGGCGACGAGTGCGTAGGCGACCGGGGCATTGTCTGCGTCGACCGCGACCCAGATGCATTCCAGCTGCAGGTATTCGGTCAGCTCGTCGAGTGAGAACGGGGGATCGTCGGCGACGGCGTCCATGCCGATGTCGCGAAACGGCGCACCCGCCGCGATTTCGATGTCTTGCAGAGCGGGCAGGTCGGTGGAAATGGCCGGGCGGATCACAGGTCTTTTGTACCCGAAATCGTGCTGTTCGCACAGTTTCCCTGCACTTTCCCGATACCTACTCCTTCGTAGGCTACGCAACCGTAGGTTGGTAGCCTGGCGTGAGGACGACGGAGCGGGGATGCGCATGAACAAGCCCGAGGTGACTCTCGAGAACTACGAAGCGGTGTACGCGTACTACCGCGACCACCGGCAGAATCGGGTGCTCGCCAAGCTGGCGTACGCGTCGCTGTACGCGAAGTACCGGCCGCGGATCGTCTACGCGGACGACGCGAAGGCGCAGCTCGCCGGGCTGGTGAAGTCCGGCAGGGTGCTGATCGTCGCCGCCAATCACGTGACCCACAGCGATCAGTACACGCTCGCGGCGACGGCCTGGAACACGCCGTTGCGCCGCGCGATCGGACGCACCCGGGTGCTCGCGAAAGACGAATTGTTCGTCGACCCCGACCTGCACAAGAAGGTCGACATGATGGGCGGTATCCCGGTGTTCCGCAGCAAGAACTACGGTCTCCGGGCGGTCGCCGATGCGGGGAGGCTCATGATGGACATCTCCGCCGAACGGCTCTGCCGCGGCGACAACCTGGCGATCTTTCCCGAGGGCACGTGCAACGAGGACGATCCGACCCGGTTGCAGCACATCAACAGCGGCATCGGTCACATCGCGAAACGTGCGGCGGATCGCGGAGTCTCGCCCGTGCTGCTGTCCATCGGCATCAGTTACGGGCCGGACGCCCACGGGGCCGACCCCGAGAACGTGAAGTCGGCCAGCGTGTTCGTGTCGGAGCCGGTATTCGACCTTCCGGCGAAGCCGATGGACATCGCACACGTCGTGCAGAAGGACCTGCAGATCGCCGTCGACGGGGCGGTCGCCGCGTACTGACGGCCTTCCCGAAATCTGTCAATCAGGGTTGACACCCGATCGGTGTCAACCTAAATTGACATGCATGACCGAAGCAACCACGCTCGCCGCAGCGGCGGGCAGCCCCGACCCCGCCGAGGGGTTGCGGGCAGTGCGTGCGCTGCGGCGTCTCCTCGAACGGCTGGAGGCCATCCAGGTCGCCAACGCCCGCGCCCAGGGCTGGTCCTGGCAGGCGATCGCCGACTCCCTCGAGGTGAGCAGGCAGGCCGTCCACCAGAAACACAACCGGAGAGGGAGGTAACGGCGCATGTTCGAACGATTCTCGACGGACGCCCGGGCCGTGGTGATCGGCGCGCAGCAGGAAGCGCGCGACGTGAAGTCACCGCAGATCGGGCCCGAACACCTCGTGCTCGCCCTGCTGTCCGTGAAAACCGAACCCGTCCACGGCATCCTCGCCGACGCCGGCATCGAGGAGGACACCGCGCGATCGACCGTCGCGGCCCACGGCACCGCCCTGAGTGACGCCGACGCGGAAGCACTCGAATCGATCGGGATCGACCTCGACGCCGTGCGGCAGAGTCTCGAGCAGAACTTCGGCAAGGGCGTGCTCGATCCGGAACAGCCCTCGGAGAAGCGCGGCTGGTTCGGCCGGAAGTCGGGACATGTCGGGTTCACCCGCGACGCGAAGAAGGCGATCGAACTCTCACTGCGGGAGGCGCTGGCGCGCAAGGACGATCACATCGGCGCCGAGCACATCTTCCTCGGAGTGCTGCGCGTCGCCGAGGGCACGACGAAGGAGATCCTCGAGGTCCGGGTCGGGGTCGGCGAACTCCGCCGCCGCGTGCACGCGGCGCTCGACGACCGTGCTGCCTGACCGGTCGCCCGGTTCCCGTTTGTCCGATCGGTGTGCCAGCATGCACGCATGACCTTCTTGGTACGCCTCGTCATCAACGCGTTCGCGATCTGGCTGGCGGCAGCCTGGGTGTCGGGTATCGACATCTCCAGTTCGGGCAACGGAACCGGCTGGGACATCGTGGTGCTGCTCGGCATCGCGCTGGTGTTCACCGTCGTCAACATCTTCGTCAAGCCGCTGGTGAAGTTGCTGTCGCTGCCGCTGCTGATCCTGACGCTCGGCCTGTTCACCCTGGTGATCAATGCCCTGATGCTGCTGCTCACCGCGTGGCTGAGCTCCCAGACCGAGTACGGCCTGACCGTCGACGGCTTCTGGACGGCCGTGTGGGGCGGTCTGATCATCTCGATCGTCAACTTCGTCCTCGGCATCCTGCTGCCGGACGGCGACTGACCGGGGCCGCTCAGGCGGCCGACAGGGCCACGGCGGTGGCGGCGCCCCAGACCAGCATCGCCAGCCCCGAATCCCGCAGCGCGGGAATTAGTGCGAGGCCCAGGCCGCCCGAGCGGACGGGGGCGTTCGCCCGGACGGCGAGGGGCAGCGCGAGCAGTCCGACGAGCGCCCACGGGGTGCGCAGCACCAGGACCAGGGTCACGACGAACGGGACCGTCAGCGTGACCAGGTGCAGGATGCGGGTACGCGAGTCGCCGAGCCGGACGGCGAGCGTGCGTTTGCCGGATTCGGTGTCGGTGGGAATGTCCCGCAGATTGTTGGCGACGAGAACCGCGCTCGAGAACGACCCGACGGCGACCGCGGACACCACCCCGGCCCAATCGATCGTCTCGGCCTGCACGTACTGGGTGCCCAGGACGGCGACGAGACCGAAGAACACGAAGACGGCGACCTCGCCGAAGCCGCTGTACCCGTACGGCTTCGTGCCGCCCGTGTAGAACCAGGCGCCCACGATGCACAGGGCGCCGATCAGCACGAGCCACCACGCGGTGGTGACGGCGAGGACGAGGCCGGCCACCGCGGCGACCGCGAAGCAGGCGATGGCCGCCGCCTTCACCGCCGCCGGTTTCACCAGCTTGGACCCGACGAGCCGCAGCGGTCCGACGCGCTCGTCGTCGGTGCCGCGAATTCCGTCCGAGTAGTCGTTGGCGAAATTGACTCCCACGATCAACGCGAGAGAGACCACCAGTGCCAGTACCGCCTTCCACCACACCGCGCCGCCGAGCGATGCCGCGGCGCCGGTGCCCACGAGCACCGGGGCGATCGCGTTCGGGAGGGTGCGCGGACGAGCGCCTTCGATCCATTGAGCAGCCGTTGCCATGCACCGATCTTTGCACCGAGCGAGAAGGCGCCCGCATCCACACCGAACTTCGAGAAGTTCGCGTCCGCTCGGTGCAATACCATCGAACGCGGTGGACCAGCAGATGAGCGTGGACGAGACGGTGGCACCGGCAAGCGCACCGATCCAGGTCGCCTTGTTGGGTGAGGTATCGACGCGGCGATCGGGCGCGCTCGCACCGCTCCCCGGCACCCGCGCGCGCAGCCTGCTCGTTGCCCTCGCCCGCGATCCCGGCCGGAGCCGGTCCGCGCAGGCCCTCATCGACGAGGTGTGGGGCGAGGATCCGCCGCGGTCCCCGATGAACGCGCTGCACACCCAGGTCTCCCGGCTGCGGGCGGCGTTGCCGGACGGGGCGCTGGAGATCGGCCCGGCCGGATACCGGCTGGCGGTGTCCCGGGACGCCGTCGACCTGACCCGCGCGGAAGACGTGGCCCGCCGACTACAGGGCCGGGGTCACGTCGGCGGCGCCGGGCCGGACGAGATCCGCGACGCGCTCGCGCTGTGGCGGGGCGACCCGGGCGCCGACCTGCCCGAGGGTGCGGCCGCAACGGAACTCGCAGCGGACGCCGCGGTGATCCGGGGCCGGCTCGAGGCCGCGGACCGGGCGGCGCTGGTGGAGGCCGGAGACTGGGCGACCGCTCTGCCGAAGGCGCAGGCCCACGTGGCAGCCGAGCCCCTCGACGAGCGGGCGCACGCCGACCTCATGCGCGTGCTCACCGGGCTCGGGCGCGACAACGAGGCACTGGATGTGTTCGCGACCTTCCGCAGGCGGCTGGTGGATCGGCTGGGAGCAGACCCGTCGCCCGCCCTCGTCGCCCTGCACGCCGAGATCCTGCGCGGCGACGGCGCACCCGAGTCGGACGGCAGGCGGCCCGCGGCGCCGGACCGCACGGCGATCGGCCTCCGGGCAGCACCGAACGCCTTGCTGGGGCGTGACACCGACGTGGTGGAGATCGAGGGACTGCTCACGTCCTCGCGTGTCGTGACCATCCTCGGACCGGGCGGTGCGGGCAAGACCCGGCTCGCGCACGAACTGGGTGCGCGGGCCGCCGCGCGGACGTCCGTGGCCCTGGTGGAACTCGCGTCGCTGCGCAGCAGTGAGGACGTCGTCGCGGCGATCAGCAGCACCCTCGGCCTCAGCGAAATCGACATCGCGCCGGGACGGCTCACCCTCGGCCGCATCCATTCCGCGCGGGAAAAGCTCCGGGAAGCGCTGTCGGCGGGACCCATGCTCCTGATTCTCGACAACTGTGAGCACGTCGTCGGGGCCTGCTCCGAGATCGTGGCCGACCTGGTGGCCGCGGGCGATCAGCTGACCGTCCTCGCGACCAGCCGATCACCGCTCATGCTCGCGTCCGAGGCGGTGTACCCGCTGCCGCCGCTGGCGATCGACGACGACGATGCGCCCGCCGTGCAACTGTTCACGGCCCGGGCCCGCGCCGTACGGCCCACGGCGCGTCTCGACCCGGAGACCGTGCGCAGTGTCTGCCGCACCCTCGACGGCCTTCCACTCGCAATCGAACTGGCCGCTGCGCGGGTGCGCAGCATGAGCGTCGAGGACATCGGACGAAGGCTCGAGCACCGGTTCGCGCTGCTGCGCTCGCACGACCCGACGTCGCCCGAACGGCACCGCACCCTGCACGCCGTCATCGACTGGAGCTGGCAGCTTCTGGGCGAGCAGCAGCAGATCGCGCTGCGCAGGCTCTGCCGGTTCCCGGCCGGTTTCACCCTCGACGCCGCCCGGACGATCGCGGAATGGGACGGCGTCGACGATGTCGTGGAGGCCGTCGAGGGCCTCGTCAACCAGTCGCTGCTGTCGGTGTCGGAGACGTCGGACACGCTGCGCTACTACATGCTCGAGACGGTGCGGGAGTACGGCGAGGAGCGACTCGCCGAGGCTGCCGAGGAGCCGGAAGTGTTTGCCCGCCAGCGAGTGTGGGCACACGCGTTCGCGTCGGAGGCGCTGGTGCGGTGCCGTGCCGACCAGGTCGCGCTCGCCGACGACATCGACGCCGACCACGACAACTTCCTCGCCGTGCTCCGGTGGGCTGTGGAACGCGGCGACGCCGAGACGGTTGCGATCGTGTTCCCGGTGCTCGGTGGCCTGTGGGCCATCCGGGGCGCGCACTCGGAGGTGATGAACTGGACGCCGCGGATCCTCGCGGCAACGGAAGACGCGGATCTGAGCGACGTCGACTCGGAATTGGTGGCGTACACGTTCCTGCTCGCGGCGATGCATCTGGTGTTCGGCGGTCAGGCCCGCACCCTCGCCCGCACCCGGACGCGTTTGCGGCACCTCCTCCGCGGACGCGCCGATCTGCCGCCGGTCTCCTCCTTCGCGGTGAATGTCATCCTGTCCCTGGGTTCGGGGCGGCGGCACGCCAGGGCGGTCGCGGAAGGGGTGCGCTCGCACGATCGGGAAACCCATGCGGCGGCGCTGGCAGCGCGAGCCAGCATGCGGGAGAACCTCGGCGATTTCCGCGGTGCCGTGCGCGACGCGCGGGCCGTCTCCGAACTGTGCGCCGCGATCGGTGACGTGTGGGGCACGGCGATGGCGGCACAGTTCCTCGGCTCGCTGTACAGCCAGTCCGGACGTTACCGGGACGCGGTGGGGCTGTATCAGGTCGCGGTCGAGAAGTTGCGGACACTGGGCGCGCAGGAGGAGGCGAATCAGCTGTGGGGTTTCCAGGCCTCCGCGCTGATCGCGGACGGCGACGTGGAGGCGGGCCGGAAGGTGCTGGCCGAGACCCTGCTCGAGCATCGCGGTCCCGGCGCGGGGACGGACGACCAGCAGGACGAGTGGCGGATAGCAGCCATCGGCAGTCTCGCGGAAGCCGATCTGGCGGACGGCGACGTCGAACGGGGGCTTGCCCGATACCGGGAGGCGCTGGACCTGATGTACCCCCGGATCACGGCCGCACCCTATGCCGATCCGTACGGACTGGTGCTGGCGGCCTCGGTGGTGTCCGCCCACGTGCTGCACGGCCGGTCCGAGATGATGGTGGACGTCGTTCCACAGCTCGCGGACTGGGCACGGTCCCGGCTGGGTGTGGGCGCATATCCGGATCTGCCGGTCACCGGCGCCGTCGCGGCGGGCATCGGATGTTTCGAGATCGCGCGCGGTGACGCCGAATGCGGTCTCGCGCTGCTGGCGTTGTCCGTCCCGGCGCGCGCCCGGCAGGACAGCGTCTCGCTGCAACACCACCGGCACGTCGCGTTCGCACTCGAGAACGTCGAGGCGGACCGCTGGACGTCGGCGCAGGCGAGGTTCGGCGCGTGGTCACGTCGCGCGGTGCACGCCGAGATTCTGGAAGTGCTCGCCGCCGTGAGTCGCGACCTCGCGTCAGGCGGGCACCCGGCCGCCGACCCGCGCCGCGCAGGAGCGTAGGAGGTCGGTCAGCTCCGGGTCGTCGACCGCCAGCCGTCCCGTCTTCCCGATCGCCGCGAGGCAACCGGTCACCGCGTTCTGCGCGTCGTGCACCGGGACGGCGACGGCGCTGCGGCCGACGCGCACCTCGTCGACCTCGCGGGCCGAACCGGTGTGCCGGACGGCGTCGAGTTCGCCCCGCAGCGCGCCGAGGTCGGTGATGGTCGACGACGTCACCCGGCGCAGGCTCGGCGGGACCAGTTCGGGACGGGACGCGAGGAGGACCTTGCCGATCGCGGACGCGTGCAGGTGCGCGGCGATCGTGTTCTCGCCGCTGAGTTCGTGGTCGGGATCGCGGTCGACGAATCGCACCCGGCTACCCGCGAACGACGCCAAATGGATCCCGAAACGCACCTGTTCCCGCAGTTCTTCGAGCACGGCGTGATGGTCGACCGGGTCCGGCGCCACATCCGCCCCCGCCAGCTGCCGGGTCCGGCGGCCCAGCGCGAACCCGGACAGATCGGCGATCCGCACCAGATAGCCGTCGGCGGTCAAAAGATTGAGCAGCCGGTACGCCGTGGCCGGGGGGATCCCCGCGTGCGCGGCGATGTCTTTCGCCGTCGCCCCGGACCCGAGTTGCGCCACCGCCTCGAGCAGGGCGAGCGCTTTCTGCACGGCGCGTGGTTCGTGGCCCGCGATCTCCCCGGCTCGGGCGCCCATCACCGGGACCCGGGCGTGCGTCCAGCCGCCGTCAACGCGAGGTTCCCGGCGGCATCCGTCGCGAACACCCCGGCCCCCGGCAGCACGTCGTCCGTTTCCGCGGTGTCGAACACCCCCACCGACCGCAGACTCGCCGGGTGGCGCCACCTCAGATACAACTGCCACGCCGAACCCGACAGCAACAGGGCCAGCACCACGGCGGGAACCATCGTGAAACCGTGGGCCACGTTCACGAACAGCATGTAGGCCAGCACGATTCCGCCGGCGGCGCTGCCCGCGACTCCGGCCGCCAGGACGAGGGGAGTGTGCTCCCCGATCCGGCTGAGGAACCGCACCGACGCCACCGCCACCAGCACGTACGCCGCGACCACCGCCGTCCTGGCGATCAATTGCACGTGAGAAAACCCGGCCGACTTGCCGACGAGGCCGAACGTCGCGGCACCCGCGCACACGACGCACACGACGACGGCCAGAGCCGCGTACGGGGTGCGGTAACCGCGGTGCACCTGGGCGAACAGGCGTGGGACGACGGTTTCGATCCCCATCGAATACAGCAGGCGCGACGCGGCATTCGACGACGCCATCGCGGACGCCAGCCACGACGTGCCCAACCCGAGGTTCAGGGCGATCACCACGGCCGGGTCGACCCCGGTAGCGGTGCCGTGGAGATATGCGTTCACCAGCGTGTCGGCGCGACCCGACCAGGCGGCCCACGCCGAGAAGATGAACAGGCCGCCACAGATCATCGGCGTGAGCATCACGGTGCGGGTCACGGTGGCGAGCGGCCGCTTGGCCTCCGGGCCGAAGAACGTGGCGCTCTCGAACCCGGCCAGCGCGAACACCGCGGCCAGCGTCATGAGCAGCGGCCCGTACGCCGAATCGGACGGCGGCACCGCGGCGTGCTGGCCGCCCGCGCCGGTCACGATCATCAGGCCGGCGATGAACAGCAACGAGCACGACTCGACGGCGAGGATCGCGAGAGCCGCGAACCGCACCCCACGGACCAGGCAGCCGAGGATCACGATCGCGATCCCCGCGTACACGAGGAGGCGCTCGGAAGGTTCGCGCAATTCCAGCCCGAAGAAGCCGAGCGTCGCGATCACGGCCTGTCCGCCGTGATACAGCGTCATCACCGCACTGCCGACGTACTTGGTCAGCATCGCGACGCCCGCTGTCAGCGCGGCCCGGGTGCCGAGGCCCTGGAACACGAAACTGTAGAGACCGCCCGCGGCCGCCATGCGCCGCGTGAACTGCGAGACGCACACCGCGATCAAGGACACCACCACCGTCGCGACGACGATCGTGATCAGACCGCTCAGCAGCATCTGGTGGGTGAACATGGTGACGGGCAGCACCACCATCGACACTGCAGGCGCCGTCGTCGCGACCGACTGGGCGAGAACCTCGACGCCCGACAGTTGTCGCCTGCCGAGCGCACGCAGAGGCGACAGGGCCGCACGTGCGGGCTCGCCGGCGGCGAACGAACGCGCGATGGCGTCGGAAAGGGCTGACATGCGCGTGAAACTAGCCGGGTCGTGTTGCCGGAAAGTTTCGGTTGCGGGTCGAACGCTGACTCGGGAGTGAGAACGGCTCGCGCCCGTTCTCGCTCGCCGGCCTCAGACTGTTTCGGCGTCGACAACTTCCCGACTCGCTTGCCTCCCAGGATGAATCCGGACAAGTTACCCGGGTCGCCGGGCGCAAGAATGGGAGCGCGAATTGGCATTCACACGTAGATCTTTCATGAAGGGCCTCGGGGCTACCGGGGGCGCGGGCCTCGCGTACGGCGCGATGTCGACGCTCGGGCTCGCACCGTCGACCGCCGCTCCCGCCCGCGCCTTCCAGCCGCTTGCGGCCGGCGACCTCATCGGCAAGGTGAAGGGCAGCCACTCCGTGGTCGTGCTCGGCGGCGGCCCCGCCGGTCTGTGTTCGGCATTCGAACTGCAGAAGGCCGGATACACGGTGACGGTCCTCGAGGCCCGCACCCGGCCCGGCGGCCGCGTCTGGACCGCCCGGGGCGGCACCGAGGAGACCGACCTGAACGGCGAGACCCAGAAGTGCACGTTCTCGGACGGCCACTTCTACAACGTCGGCGCCACCCGCATCCCGCAGAGCCACATCACACTCGACTACTGCCGCGAACTCGGCGTCGAGATCCAGGGCTTCGGCAACCAGAACGCCAACACGTTCGTGAACTACGCGAGCGACACGTCCCTGTCGGGACAGTCCGTCACCTACCGGGCGGCGAAGGCCGACACGTTCGGTTACATGTCGGAACTGCTGAAGAAGGCCACCGATCAGGGCGCCCTGGACCAGATGCTGACCCGGGAGGACAAGGACGCGCTGTCGGAGTTCCTCAGCGACTTCGGCGACCTGTCCGACGACGGCCGCTACCTCGGATCATCCCGCCGCGGTTACGATTCCGAGCCCGGAGCCGGCCTGAACTTCGGCACCGAGAAGAAGCCGTTCGCGATGCAGGAAGTGATCCGCAGCGGCATCGGCCGCAACTTCAGCTTCGACTTCGGCTACGACCAGGCGATGATGATGTTCACCCCGGTCGGCGGGATGGACCGGATCTACTATGCGTTTCAAGACCGGATCGGCACCGACAACATCGTCTTCGGCGCCGAGGTCACGTCGATGAAGAACGTGTCCGGCGGTGTCACCGTCGAATACACCGCAGGGGGCGCGCGGAAGTCGATCACCGCCGATTACGCGATCTGCACCATCCCGCCGCACCTCGTCGGCCGACTGCAGAACAACCTGCCCGCCAACGTGCTCACCGCGCTGAAGGCGGCGAAACCGTCCTCGTCGGGAAAGCT
Organism: Rhodococcus sp. T2V; assembly: GCF_029269925.1. Lineage (NCBI taxonomy): Bacteria > Bacillati > Actinomycetota > Actinomycetes > Mycobacteriales > Nocardiaceae > Rhodococcus > Rhodococcus sp. T2V. The sequence continues at coordinate 34,226 of NZ_JARJBD010000040.1, read as the reverse complement.
CGGCATCGAGTACTCGCGCCGGTGGTGGGAGACGGAGGACCGCATCTATGGCGGCGCGTCCAACACCGACAAGGACATCTCGCAGATCATGTTCCCGTACGACCACTACAACTCCGACCGAGGAGTGGTCGTCGCCTACTACAGCAGCGGCAAGCGGCAGGAGGCGTTCGAGTCCCTCACCCACCGCCAGCGGCTCGCCAAGGCGATCGCGGAGGGCTCGGAGATCCACGGCGAGAAGTACACCCGCGACATCTCCTCGTCGTTCTCGGGGAGCTGGCGGCGCACCAAGTACTCCGAGAGTGCCTGGGCCAACTGGGCGGGCAGCGGCGGCTCGCACGGCGGTGCCGCCACACCCGAGTACGAGAAGCTGCTCGAACCCGTCGACAAGATCTATTTCGCCGGCGACCACCTGTCCAACGCCATCGCCTGGCAGCACGGCGCCCTGACGTCCGCCCGCGACGTCGTCACCCACATCCACGAGCGCGTGGCCCAGGAAGCGTGACCCTTTCCCCCCGAACCAGGAGTTGTGCACTGTGAAGTCTTTTCGTACCAAGGCCGTAATTGCCGCGATCGCCGCATCCGCTCTGATCGCTGGAGCGACGTCGTGCTCCTCCGACGAAGCGGCAGCGGAAGCGCCCGGCAGCACGTTCGTCTCCAAGTCCGTTCTCGAAGCTGGGGAGGCGAATCCGATGATCGCGCAGGGTGTCGCGATCGGCGGCGGCACCGCCGTCTACAAGTCGAGTGGCATCGGCCCGGGCGCGTCCAACAAGGCCGCACCCGAGGGCACCCCCGAGTCGTACATCGACACCGACGTGTTCGCCGGTGGCGCACTCCCGGCCGGCGTCACCATCACCGAGGCGCAGGGCATCAACGCGCTGAAGCGGATTCGCGACAATCTCGAGGCGCAGGGCCTCACGCTCGAGGACGTCGTGACCATGCGGGTGTTCCTCGACAACGCCCCCGGCACCGACCGCGCCGACTACGCCGGGTGGAACCGCGCCTACCGGCAGTTCTTCGCGAACACCAACCTCGACACCGGCGACACCGAACTCGTCCCGCTCGGCACCGCCGAACCGGCCGCCCCGATGGAACGGAACTCCGCACGGCCCAGCCGGTTCGCGCTCGAGGTCGCGAGCCTGCCCGCCGCCGGCTGGCTCGTCGAGGTCGAGGTGGACGCCGTGTACCCCGACGGTGAGGAGCCGCAGTAGTGGGGGCGCTGAGCCCGAGCCACTGGGCGATCATCGCGGTGGTGCTCGTGGTGCTGTTCGGGTCGAAGAAGCTCCCGGACGCCGCCCGCGGCCTGGGACGGTCGATGCGGATCCTCAAGACCGAGGTGGGGGAGTTGCAGGCGGACGCCCCCGAACCGGAGAAATAAGCGAAGCGAGCCGGTGGACCCCGCGTCCACCGGCTCGCTCGTTCTCGAGGTGTCAGGCCTTACGCATGTACGTCCGGACCGTCAGCGGTGCCATGATCGCGACGATCACGGCGGCGCCGAGCAGCGACCACACGACGTGCACACCGAAGTGGCCGTCGTTGACGAGTTCCCGCACCGCGGTCACGACGTGCGACACGGGATTGACGTTCACGAACGCCTGCATCCAACCCGGCATCGTGTTCGCAGGCACGAACGCGTTGGACATGAACGTCAGCGGGAACAGGATGAGCATCGAAATGCCCTGCACCGAGGATGCTTTGCTCATGAGGACGCCCATCAGGGCGAAGATCCAGCTGATCGAGAAGGCGCAGACGACGACGAGCGCACCGGCCGACACCACTCCGACGACACCGCCGCCCGGCCGGTATCCCATCGCGATACCGACAGTGAACGTGATGGTCGTGGCGATGCCGTACCGCACGACGTCGGCGAGGAGGGCGCCGGACAGCGGCGCGATGCGGGCGATCGGCAGCGACTTGAAGCGGTCGAAAACGCCCTTGTCCATGTCTTCCCGCAACTGGGTGCCGGTCACGATCGACGTGGTGATCACCGTCTGAACCAGGATGCCGGGGATGATGATCGGCAGATACGACGCCACGTCGCCGGAGATGGCGCCACCGAAGATGTACGTGAACATCAATGTGAAGATGATCGGCTGGACGACGACGTCGAACAGTTGCTCCGGGTTGTGCTTGATCTTGAGCAGTCCCCGATACGCCATGGTCAGCGTGTTGGCGACGGACTGTTCGAGGCTGATCCGGTTCCGGGCCTCCGGAATCGGTTGCGGGCCCGCGTGTGCGCGGGATTCGAGGGTGGTGGTCATGCGACGCTCCGTTCGGTATCGGCGTCGGCGGCAGTGTCTTCTGCGCCGTGGCCGGTGATGGTGAGGAAGACCTCGTCGAGACTCGGCTTCTGGACGGTGATCTCGTCGACGGCGATCCCGTGGTCGCGCAACCGGATCAGGAGTTCCACGGTGAGCGACGGATCGGTCATCGGTGCGGTGAGGCGGCCGATCTCCGGTGTGATCGCCACATCCGCGCCGAGGGTGTGTGCGATCACCGAACGCGCGTCGTCGATCTGTCCGCGATCGGCCAGCGTCAACTGCAGCGACGAGACGCCGACGGACGCCTTCAACTCGTCGGCCGTGCCGTCCGCGATCACCTTCCCGCGGTCGATGACGGCGATCCGATCCGCCAGCTGGTCCGCCTCGTCGAGGTACTGCGTGGTGAGCAGCACCGTCGACCCGTCCGCGACCAGTCGGCGGATGGTGTCCCACATCTGCGCACGCGTCCGGGGGTCCAGGCCCGTCGTCGGCTCGTCGAGGAACAACAGCGGCGGATGGGCGATCAGGCTGGCCGCCAGGTCGAGGCGACGTCGCATGCCGCCGGAGAAATTCTTCAGCGGCTTCGTCGCCGCCTCGGTGAGGTCGAACTCCTCGAGCAGTTCCGTGCACTTGCGTCGTGCGTCGCCCCGGCTCAGTCCGAGCAACCGGGCGAAGATCACCAGATTCTCGACCGCCGACAGGTCCTCGTCGACCGACGCGTACTGGCCCGTGACACCGACCAGCGAGCGCACCGCATTCGGTTCGCGCACCACGTCGTGGCCGAAGATCCGGGCCTCGCCGCCGTCCGGGCGCAACAGCGTCGCAAGCATCCGCACCGTGGTGGTCTTGCCTGCGCCGTTCGGGCCGAGCACTCCGTACACCGACCCGGTCGGCACGGACAGGCTCACGCCGTCGACGGCGCGCTGGCGGCCGAAGAGCTTCACGAGCCCGTCGGCCTCGATGGCTGGGGGAGTTGCAGTGAGGTTCATGCCCTAGACGATGCAGCCCCCCACTTGCAGCGGGCTTGCACGCCTCTTGCACGGGCCCGCGAACGGCCTCTCAGGGCGGATTCACAGGCATTTGCCGGAATCAGCCGCAATTGCGTGCGCATCTGACGCATCGGTGTGCGGCTGTGGAATTCCACAGCCTCTCGGTTATCCACAGGCCGACTGTTTCCCCTGGTCGGAGACGGCGACCGGCGTCGAGCACCGGGCACGATGCTCGATATGAGAGCACAGGACCTGATCTTTCGCCGTCATGCACTGGCCGACGGAATGACCGACCCGGAACTGCGACGCGCCAGGACGACGGGACAACTGGTTTCCGTGGCTGCGGGCGCCTACCTGGACGGCGACCACTCGGCAGCACTGGACCCGGGCGGGATGCACCGCGCACGGGTCGCGGCGGCCGTGGTGGCGCACGGTGGTGGGATAGTGGTCAGCCATGCGTCCGCCGCCGTCCTCCACGGACTCGACGTCGGTGCGGTGAACCTCGACCGGGTGCATCTGAGCCGGGAGCGACGATCGGGCGGGCGACGTACCGCGACGCTGCACATGCATATCGCTCCGCTCGGCCGTGACGACGTCACCGAGATCGACGGCGTTGCGGTGACGTCGCTCGCCCGGACCGTGGCGGACGTCGCGCGTTCGGAACTTCTGGACGAGGCCGTCGTGATCGGCGACTCCGCCCTGCGCCGCGGCGTCGTGTCGATCGACGATGTCCGGGCGGTACTGGACCGTCACGGCCGGCGGAAAGGCATCGGGGCGGCGCGACGCGCGGTGGCACTGTTCGATGGACGCAGCGAGAGTCCGGGCGAGTCGCTCAGCCGACTCAGGATGCGCGAATGCGGGATGCCGGCGCCCGACCTGCAGCACGAAGTGCGCACCGACGGCGGCGCGTTCGTCGGCCGCGTCGACTTCTTCTGGGAGCGCTGGGGAGTAGTCGGCGAGTTCGACGGCATGGGCAAGTACCGATTCGGCTCCGGGCAGGCGGGCGACATCGTGGCAAGGGAGAAGTTGCGGTAGGACGCGATACGGGACACGGGCCTCGAGGTGATCCGGTGGGTATGGGCGGACCTCGGACGGTTCGACGCCGTGAAGACGCGATTCGAGCGCGCGTGTGCCCGCTCCCGGCGCCGGTGAGCCGTCGATTCCCACCGAATTGCCGGAAGCACACGCAATTGCGCGGGAATCCGACGAATCGGTGTGCAACTCCGCGCGCACGGGCGAACCCGCTAGCCGAACCGCGCTTCCAGCGCGCGCCGGTCGACCTTGCCGGGACCGCGGAGGGGGAGGGCGTCGACGAGGTGGAGTTCGCGGGGGGCGGCGGTGGAGTCGAGGGTGCGTTCGACGAAGGTGCGGAGTTCGGCGAGTGTCGGTGCGGTGCCGGGTTCGGCGACGACGACGGCGGCGACGCGGCGTCCCAGTCGTTCGTCGGGGAGTCCGATCACCGCGCATTCCCGGACCGCGGGGTGCGCGACGAGGGCCGCCTCGACCACCTGCGGGACGACGGTGAGACCGCCGGTGGAGATGGCCTCGTCGAGTCGGCCGGAGATGGCGAGGACGCCGTCGGTGACGGTGCCTGCGTCGTCGGTGCGGAACCAGCCGGGCTCCGCGAACGCCGGATGGTCGGGGAGTCCGCGGTACCCGGAGGCCAGCATGGGGCCGCCGAGGAGGACGCGGCCGTCGCCGTCGATTCGCACGCGGGCGCCGTCGAGGGGCACCCCGTCGTACACGCACCCACCGCACGTCTCGCTCATTCCATACGTTCGGACGACGGTGATCCCGGCGTCGACGGCACGTCGCAGGACCGGGGCGGGGGTCGCGGCGCCACCGAGGAGGACGGCGTCGAGCGCGGCCAGCGACGTCACGGCTTCGGGGTGGTCGAGCGCCTTGACCAGCTGGGTCGGGACGAGCGAGGTGTAGCGGCGGGGTCCGGACATCGACTCGACGGCGTCCGGCAGCGCGCCGGGGTCGAAGCCGTCGGACACGTCGATCACCACCGGGTCGGAGCCTGCGAGGACACTGCGCAGCAACACCTGCATGCCCGCGATGTGGTGGGCGGGAAGGGTCAGCAGCCAGGCGCCCGGGCCGCCGAGCCGCGCGTGCGTCGCCTCACCGCTGGCACGGAGGGCAGCCGCGGACAGCATCGCCCCCTTCGGCACGCCCGTCGTCCCGGACGTCGCGACCACGAGTGCGACACCGTCGTCGATCGGGTCCCCGGGCCGCAATGCGTCCGTCAGCCGCCGGGTCTCCCGCTCGTCCGCGGCGGGCACGGGAAGCGCGGCGGGCGCGGTCCCGTCGAGGATCGCCGACAGTTGCGGCAGGATGCCGAGAGCCCCGTCACCAGGTGGGACCGGCAGGACCCGCAATTCGCTCACTGGGCAGGCCCGGCAAGCGGCCAGCGCATCACTGGGCCGGCCCGGCAAGCGGCCAGCGCATCACTGGGCCGGCCCGGCAAGCGGCCAGCCGCCCGCGGCGAGGTTGCTGCGCACCCGGTCGACATCCGATTCCAGCGGCAACTCGTCGGTGACCTTGGTGATGAGCACCTGGATGTCGGTCTTCTCGATGGGCAGGTCGCCCTCCTCGACGAGGGCGTCGGCGACGGCATCCACCTCGTCTTCCGACAGGCGGCGGGTGAGCAGCGCGAACAACGGAATGTAGTCCTGCTCGGGCACGCCGTTCGGGTAGCCGGCACGTAGCCAGCCGATGATGGAGGAGAGAAACGGTGGAAGGCTCATGGCTAGCCTGCGTCGCGGGTTTCTTCCGTGTCGCCGGTGTCGGCGCCGCCCTCGGCGTCGGTACCGACCGGCCAGCCCCCGGCCTCGAGGTTCTCCGTCACCCGGGCAACGTCCTCCTCGGACGGTTCCTCGTGGGTGATCTCGCTGATGAGGCGTCGAATATTGTCGTAGTCGACGTGGCGTTGCGGCGTCTCGTGGGCGGTTTCGATCGACAGCGCGACGACCTGTTCGATTTCCTCGTCGGTGAGACGGCGACGCAGCACGGCCAGCAACGCGAAATGGTCCTTCGCCGGGATTCCCTCGGGGTACCCGGCGCGTAGCCAGTCGAGCACGGAGCTGAGTGAGTTCTTGGGCACGCGTTCGGCCTCTTTCGTCGATGGAACGGGGACTCGTGGTCGCCGCTCAGAAGATGTGGATACCGAAGCTGCTGGCCAGGAAGTCCTTCATCAACAGAAGTATCCCAGTGATGATCGCGATCAGCACCACGGCGAAGCAGGCCCAGGCGCCGATCCGGCCTGCGACGGTCGGCTGCGAGGTGCCCTCGGCGGTGTCCGCGCCGCCGAGCGACCGCAGTCCGAGCGCGAAGATCGCGGGCAGACCGGCGCCGAACAGCAGACCGACGAGGACGACCTGCCAGAGCGAGTGAACGGTGGTGGTCAGCAGTGTCATGGGAGCCCCCTCAGCGGTTCGCGGCGGGACCGGCGGAGTCCGCGGTCTCGGCCACTTCCGGTTCGGTGGGTTCGGCGGGAGCGTGGGCTTCGCCCGACTCCCACTCGGCGTTCACGTTGCCGGACGTCACCGGTTGCAGGCGGGAGCGCAGGTACATGAACCCGGCGAGCAGGATCAGGGCGGCGAACACGACCAGAACGCCTGGCAGACCGCCGATCAGGTGGGCGACGACCCAGCACACCGCGCCGACGATCGCCGCCGACGGCAGCGTGACCAGCCACGCGACGGCCATGCGTCCGGCGATGCCCCAGCGGACCTCGGCGCCCTTGCGTCCGAGTCCGGTGCCGAGGATGGATCCGGTCGCGACGTGGGTGGTGGACAGCGGCAGTCCGAGGTGGCTGGACGTGAGGATGATGGCGGCGGACGAGGACTCCGCGGCCATGCCCTGCGGAGCGGCGATCTCCACGAGTCCCTTGCCGAGGGTGCGGATGATGCGCCAGCCACCGAGGTACGTCCCGAGGGCGATGGCGATCGCGCAACTGAGCTTCACCCAGAACGGCATCTCGTCGTCGGCGGACAGGCTTCCGTGCGCGACCAGTGCGAGGAAGATCACGCCCATCGTCTTCTGGGCGTCGTTGGTTCCGTGGGCCAGCGACACGAGGGAAGCGGAACCGATCTGGCCGATGCGGAACCCGTGCTCCTTGGTGTCCTCCCGGACGCCCGAGGTGATCCGGTAGACCAGCTTGGTGCCCGCGGTGGCGACCAGCGCCGCGACCACGGGGGCGAGAACGGCGGGAACGACGACCTTGCTGAGCACCCCGCCCCACTCGACACCGCTCATGCCGATGGACGCGATGGCCGCACCGATCAGACCGCCGAACAGTGCGTGCGAAGAGCTGGACGGCAGGCCGAGCAGCCACGTCGCGAGATTCCAGATGATGCCGCCGACCAGGCCCGCGAACACGATGAGCAGCAGATCCTCGCCGCCCACTTCTCCCAGGTTCACCACGCCCTTCGCGACTGTCGCCGCAACCTCCACGGACAGGAACGCGCCGACGAGATTCAACGATGCGGAGAGCGCGACAGCGACCTTGGGTCGCAGAGCTCCCGTCGCGATCGAGGTGGCCATTGCATTGCCGGTGTCGTGAAATCCGTTCGTGAAATCGAAAGCGAGGGCGGTGACGACTACCACCAGGAGAACTACGAGCTCTGCGGTCACACCCAGATTGTGCGGATTTCAACTGAAAAAGTACAGCTGACGTCAGGCGCACAGAATCACTCCTGCGTATGGCCTTTCGTCAGTTCTCACTCCTCGGGCGGGTGTCGCGGCGGATGGGGTGATCCTCCGGAACCTGCACCAGCACGATCGGGATGCCGTCGGGGTCCGCGATCCACATCTCGAACAGCCCCCACGGTTCCTGCCGGGCCTCGCGGTCGATCTTCACCCCCGCGAGGACCAGCTCGGTCTGGACCGCGGTGAGGTCACGAACCTGCAGCCAGAGGGCGCCGTCGAAGGACGTCGACTCACCCGTTCCGCCGTGCGCGGCAACCTCGATCAGGCCCTGACCGGCGAAGAACACGGTGCCCCCCGGGTATTCGCGGGCGGTGGCCAGCCCGAGGATGTCGCGGTAGAAGCTCAGCGTCGTCGCGTAGTCGCGCGGCCGCAGAATCGTCCTGCTGCTGAGGATTTCCACCCGTCACCCTCCTTCGCCGGGGCGGGCTTCGTGTCCCGTCCGGCCGTGTGTGCGTCGATCTTCCTTCATCTCTGCCTCGAACAGGTGCCGTCGTCCGTCCGCGAGTTCGTGACGTGCGCCACGTTCGTGCTCGCGCAGCGGCGACCAGTACTGGTCGTCGAACTCCTCGACGATCTGGAATGTCCACCGGCCCTCGACCACGTTTCGGCCGACGAGCTCGGACTGCACCCGGTCCGCGACATCGGTGTGACCCGCGTCCCGCAGTGCGTCGACGGCCTCACCGAGCTGGAGATCGGCGTGGCCGATCAGCTGATGGAACGAGTAGAGGTGGCCGCGGGCGCGTTCGACTGTTTCGAGGGCCTCGGACAACTTCCCGAGCGCGGCGACGGTGTCGTCACTCACTCCGGGCGGGCGGCGATGTTCCGGCGCGGGGAGCTCGCGGTCGATGCTCATGTGGGTCAGTGTGCCCGAATCGGGCACGCCGCGCCCCCACTCCTGCCGACGCGGCGAATCCGGGCGCGTAATTCACCCTCCGAGGGTCTACTCCCACCCGCTCGCCCGGTGCTGGACTGGATTGACGGCTGTGGACGACGAGGGGATTGGGCCATGAGTTCGAGCGTGACAGGGAAGCCGATACCGGGTGGCGAGGCGTTACCGTTCCCGCCGACGCCGTCGGGAAGCATCGCGGGCCGGACCATGCAGGAGTCGGTGTACAGCCCGAGTCCCAAGGAGCGGCGCCTCCACGACGACGCCCCGAACATTCTGATCGTCCTCATCGACGACGCCGGGCCGGGCCTGCCGAGCGGGCTCGGAGGTGAGGTGAACACGCCGACGCTCGACGCGATGCTGCAGGACGGTGTCGGCTACAACCGATTCCATACGACCGCAATGTGTTCGCCGACCCGTGCGTCGCTGCTGACCGGGCGCAACCATCACCGCGTCGGGAACGGGCAGATCGCGGAGCTGGCCAACGACTGGGACGGCTACTCCGGCCACATCCCGCGGTCGAGCGCGACGGGGGCCGAGGTGCTGCGCCAGTACGGCTACAGCACCGCCGCATTCGGGAAATGGCACAACACTCCCGCCGAGGAGACCACCGCAGCAGGTCCGTTCGACAACTGGCCGACCGGTCTCGGGTTCGAGTACTTCTACGGTTTTCTCGCCGGCGAGGCGTCGCAGTACGAACCGAACCTGGTGCGGAACACGACGGTGGTGCTGCCCCCGAAGACCCCGGAGCAGGGCTATCACCTCAGCGAGGATCTCGCGGACGACGCGATCGCCTGGCTGCGCAGGCACAAGGCGTTCGAGGCGGACAAGCCGTTCTTCATGTACTGGGCCAGTGGCTGCCTGCACGGACCGCACCACATCATGAAGCCGTGGGCCGACAAGTACGCCGGGAAGTTCGACGACGGCTGGGACGCGTACCGGGAGCGGGTCTTCACCAGGGCGAAGGAGAAGGGCTGGATTCCCCCCGAGGCGGAGCTGACCGACCGCGACCCGACCATGGCGGCGTGGGACGACATCCCCGAGGACGAGAAACCGTTCCAGCGCCGGCTGATGGAGGTGGCCGCCGGGTACGCCGAGCACTGTGACGTCCAGGTGGGCAGGCTGTTCGACGAACTGGACCGCCTGGGGTACCGGGACGACACCCTGGTCCTGTACATATGGGGCGACAACGGCTCGTCCGGTGAGGGCCAGAACGGCACGATCAGCGAACTGTTGGCGCAGAACGGCATTCCGACCACCCCGGCGCAGCACATCGCTGCGCTCGAGGAGCTCGGTGGCCTCGACGTCCTGGGATCGCCGAAGACCGACAACATGTATCACGCGGGCTGGGCGTGGGCGGGCAGCGCACCGTACAAGGGGATGAAACTGCTGGCCTCCCATCTCGGTGGCACCCGCAACCCGATGGTCGCCCGGTGGCCGGCGAAGGTGACACCGGACCCGGCACCCCGCACGCATTTCCTGCACTGCAACGATGTGATGCCGACGCTGTTCGACATCGTCGGGATCACTCCGCCGCGGACGGTGAACGGTGTTCCGCAGGACCCGATCGACGGCGCCGACTTCGCGCAGACGCTCGTCGACCGCGATGCCTCCGGCGGGAAGCTCACCCAGTACTTCGAGATCATGGGCAGCCGGGCGATCTACCACGACGGCTGGATGGCATCCGCGTTCGGGCCGCGCGCACCCTGGGCGGCGGGTATGCCGGGCGGCATCCGCGACTGGAGTCCGGACGACGACGTGTGGGAGCTCTACAACCTGGACGAGGACTGGACCCAGAACCGGGATCTCGCCGAGCAGCATCCGGAGAAGTTGGCGCAACTGCGGGAACTGTTCGCGATCGAGGCAGCGAAGAACAATGCGCTCCCCGTCGGTGGCGGGCTGTGGGTGGTCGCACTGCATCCCGAGCAGCGGATCACGACGCCGTACACGAGCTGGGAGTTCTCCGGCGACACGATCCGCATGCCCGAGTTCTGCGCTCCCGGTCTGGGCAACAAGAACAACCGGGTCACCCTCGACCTCACCGCGCCGGAGAGCCCGAGCGGAGTGCTGTACGCACTGGGAAGCAACGCGGGCGGGCTGACGTGCTTCGTCGACGACGGCTACCTCTGTTACGAATACAACCTGTTCATCCTGATGCGGACGAAGATTCGTTCGACCGTGCCGCTCCCGCCGGGCACGCGAAAGGTGGAGGTGGTCACGGAATTCGTGGAGGCGAGGCCCGGTGGCCCGCTGAACGTGAAGCTCTGCGTCGACGGCAGTGTCGTCGGGGAGGGGCAGGTGCCGGTGAGTGTGCCGTTGCTGTTCACAGCCAACGACTGCCTCGACGTCGGCACCTGCCTCGGTTCCCCGGTGTCGCTGGACTACTACGACCGGGCGCCGTTCCCGTTCAACGGCACGATCGACCGCATGTCGGTCGAGTACACGTAGATGCGGGTCACGTCAGAAATTAGATGCGGGTCGCGTCAGAAATTAGACGTGGGTCGCGTCAGAAGTACCAGGGGTACGGCTTCCAGTCGGGTTCGCGCTTCTCGAGGAAGGAGTCGCGGCCCTCGACCGCCTCGTCGGTCATGTACGCCATGCGGGTTGCCTCGCCGGCGAACAATTGCTGCCCGACGAGGCCGTCGTCCTGCAGGTTGAACGCGTATTTGAGCATGCGCTGCGCCTGCGGGGACTTGCCGTTGATCTTGGTGGCCCAGTCGATCGCGACGTCCTCGAGTTCGGCATGGTCGACGACCTTGTTGACGGCGCCCATCTGATGCATTTCCTCCGCGGTGTACGTCTCACCGAGGAAGAAGATTTCGCGGGCGAACTTCTGGCCGACCATTTTGGCGAGGTAGGCGCTGCCGTAGCCGCCGTCGAAGCTGCCGACGTCGGCGTCGGTCTGCTTGAACCGGGCGTGTTCGCGGCTGGCGAGCGTCAGGTCGCACACGACGTGCAGGCTGTGACCGCCGCCCGCGGCCCAGCCGTTGACGAGGCAGATGACGACCTTCGGCATGAACCGGATCAGTCGCTGGACCTCGAGGATGTGGAGTCGTCCCGCGCGCGCCTTGTCGACGGTGTCCGCGGTTTCGCCTTCCGCATACTGGTATCCGCTGCGTCCGCGGATGCGCTGGTCGCCGCCGGAGCAGAACGCCCAGCCCTCGTCCTTGGGGCTCGGGCCGTTGCCGGTGAGCAACACGGCACCCACGTCGGACGTCATCCGGGCGTGGTCGAGCGCCCGGTACAACTCGTCGACGGTGTGCGGGCGGAAGGCGTTGCGTACTTCGGGACGGTCGAACGCCACCCGGACGATTCCCTGGGTGACATGCCGGTGGTACGTGATGTCGGTCAGGTTCTCGAAACCGGGAACCGGTCGCCAGTGCTGCGGGTTGAAAGTCACGGCTCCGAGGTTATCGGGTGCCGTTGGCGGGTGTCCGCGCGCGCAGGAGTTTGCCCGGGTTTACCGTGCAGGTATGAGCGAACAGGCTGCGGACGTCACCCGTCTCGATTACGACGGCGACGACGAGTACGAGCACCACGGCGGGTTCCCCAAGTACGAGCCTGTGACGCCCGGTCCCGACTGGGCCCGGTTCGTCGACGGAATGCGCACGTTGCAGGACCTCGCGGTGTCCGTGGACGCCCCGGACGACGTGCTCGCCGCGGCCGCGGACCAGGTGGAGAAACTGGCCGAACTGCTCGGGCCGCACGTCGCGCCCGAGGGGCGGTCGCCGGCGGGCCGCACGATCGAACTGCCCGGCAGGGGGAGTCTCCTTCTGCCGCCGTGGAACATCGAGAAGTTCGGGCCCGACGGGGTGCGAAGCACCGGAATGTTCCGCCGCTACCACCTCGGGGGGAACGGCGCCGCGCACGGCGGCACGCTGCCGCTGCTGTTCGACGACCTGATGGGCATGATCGTCCACGCGTACGGCCGGCCCATCAGCCGCACCGCGTACCTCCACGTCGACTACCGCGCGATCACACCGCTGAACACCACGCTCGCCATCGAAGGGAAGGTGGATCGCGTCGACGGGCGCAAGACGTACATCACCGCCCGGATGACACACGGTGAGACGCTCCTTGCCGAATGCGAGGCGCTCATGCTGGTGCTCCTGCCCGGGCAGCCCTGACCCGTGACGTCCCTGCCCTCGCTCGGGGAGGTTCTGGCCGACGCGGTCGTGGTGAGTCTGCCCATGCGCGTGCGGTTCCGCGGCATCACGACGCGAGAAGCAGTGCTGCTGCGCGGTCCCGCGGGATGGGGCGAGTTCGCACCGTTTCCCGAATACGCGGACGACGAGGCGGCGCACTGGTTGCAGTCGGCGATCGAGGACGCCTGGTTCGGACCGCCGCCCGCGGTGCGAACGCGGGTGCCGATCAACGCGACCGTCCCCGCCGTCGACGCCGCTCGGGTGCCCGATGTGCTCGCGCGGTACCCCGGCGCACGGACCGCGAAAGTGAAAGTGGCCGAAGGCGGTCAGACCCTCGACGACGACGTCGCGCGGGTGCGGGCGGTCCGCGCGCTCGTCCCGAACGTGCGTGTCGACGCCAACGGCGGCTGGTCGGTCGACGAGGCCGAGGCTGCGCTGCGGGCACTGACCGCCGACGGTCCGCTCGAATACGCCGAGCAGCCGTGCGCGAGCGTGCCCGAGCTGGTGGAGGTCCGCAGGCGGATGCCCGACGTTCGGGTGGCCGCCGACGAGAGTATCCGGCGGGCCGAGGATCCGCTGAAGGTCGTGCGGGCAGGCGGCGCGGACGTGGCCGTCGTGAAGGTCGCCCCGCTCGGCGGGATGCGGCGACTGCTGTCGCTCGCCGACGAGTTGTCCTCGCACGGTGTGCCGGTGGTCGTGTCGAGCGCCCTGGACACCGCCGTCGGCATCGCTGCCGGTGTCGCCGCCGCCGCGGCCCTCCCGGAGTTGGAGTTCGCGTGCGGCCTCGGTACCGGGGGACTGTTCGAGGCGGACGTGGCCCGCTCCCGTGAACCCGTCGACGGCGAACTCGCCGTCGAGGCGGTGGCACCCGACGTCGACCGTGTCACGGCTCTCGCCGCGTCGGAGGAGCGTTCACGCTGGTGGATCGAGCGGGCGCGCCGGTGCCATGGCCTGCTCGAACAACGCGGTGGTCGGTTTTTCGTATAGTGTCTGGCCGGACCTGATCGCTCAGTCAATACGGAGGCATTGAAAGTGGTTGCAGCTCTGAACGAAACCCTGCTCGACGAGTCGCGCGTTCCTGCGGTCGTCGCAGACGTCCAGGCTCTCATCGACGCGGAGGTTTCGGACAAGTCGGGGGCCTCGGGACTGGCACTCAAGGGTGGATACGGCGCCGTCAAGAAGGTGGGACCGTCGATCGTGCCGGACGCCATCGAGGGTCTGCTGCCGGCGTTCGTCACCAAGCTCGAGCCGTACTGGCAGTCGTTCACCGCCAGCGGTGAGGCCGGATTCTCCGAGTACCTGGTCGCACGCAGCGACGAGGTCGCGGACTCGCTGCTCGGTGTGACCGACGAGCGCATCGAGGGCAGCGACCGCGGCGCTGTCAAGAAGGTGTACTCGTCGCTGCGCCCGTCGGCGAAGAAGAATGTGATCGAGGCACTTCCGCGTCTGGGCGCCCTCGTCCAGAAGCACGCCAACTGAGAACCCAGGTGAGTGGCAAAGCGTGCCCCGGCACTCTTTGCCACTCACCTGTGGTCAGTTGGCCGCGTGACCGAAGCGCCAGTACCCGGTGAACGAGATGTTCGACTTCGGGATGCGGCGCTCGTTCACGAGGTGGCGCCGTAACGCCGTCGTCAGCTCGCTCTCGCCTGCGACGAACGTGTAGGAGGGCCCGGCGGGCAATTCCGCCTGCTTCACCGTGTTCAGTGCGAGCACCCCCGGTCGGGCGTCGGCGTCCTCGCGGACCAGCCAGTGCACGTTCACGCCGTCACCCACCGAAACGTTTTGAGCGTCTTCGGCATCGGGAATCTCGACGAAAACCTCGGCCCGCAGGTCCTGTGGTGCCGAACGCAGGGTCCCGACGATTGCGGGAAGCGCGCTCTCGTCCCCGACCAGCAGCTGCCACTCGGCGTCCGGAGTCGGGTTGTAGATCAGGCCCTCGTCGAGGATCGCCACCTCGTCACCGGCCGCGGCCGCGTTCGCCCACGCCGATGCGGGACCGAGGTCGCCGTGCGAGGCGAAGTCGATGTCGATCTCGGTGACGTCGCCGAACGCTCCCGACCCTGCGACGCGGAGCTCGCGGACCGTGTAGTTGCGCACCACCGGCCGGGTGTCCTTGGACATCAGCTTGTACTGGGCGTACCAGAGGTTGCTCGCGCTGGTCGGTAGCCGCAGGGTGCTCTGACCCCGCTGGGGGATGAACATCCGGAACCACTGGTCGAAGCCCATGGGGCTGACGGAGTCGAGTTCCTCACCCGCGATGGTGACGCGGACGAAGTTCGGGCTGATCTGCTTGCCGGCGACCACTCGTGCGGACGCGATCCGGCGACTCTGAGGTTTGACGAACTTGCTGCGCTGGGCCATGTCGTGGGTAGCTCCCCCGGTTGCGGTGCGGTTATCAGGTAAGCCTAACCAATTGATCCGTCATTCGGGGCGGTGCGGGCGGTCCAGCATCACGACCTTCGGCGGCAGACCCCACTCGTTGCGGCCGAGGCGGCTGAGCGGAGCGAGTTCGGTGAAGTCCGGAAGCCCGTCGTCGGCGAGTGCCTCGGGACGCACCGCGATCGTGACGACGTCGCCCATCACCACGAACGAGTCGCCGACCGGGGTCACCCCGTGCAGGGTGCATTCGATGGCGACCGGCGAACCCGCGACCCGGACCGGCCGGACCCGCTCGCTGGGCTCGGTCTCGATGCCCAGCGCCGCGAACTCGTCGACATCACTGTGGTAGGTGGCGGAACTGGCGTTGACCGCCGCCACCAGGGGCTCCGTCGCCAGGTTGATCACGAACTCACCCGTCGCCTCGATGTTCCGGAGGCTGTCCTTGCGGGTGACGGACGTGAACTGAACCACCGGCGGCTGCGTGCTGGACACCGAGAAGAAGCTGTACGGGGCCAGGTTGGCCACCCCGTCTGCCGAGACCGTGGACACCCACGCGATCGGTCGCGGCACCACCGAGGCGGTCAGCACCTGGTAGATGCGGCGTGGAGGTAGCTCGGCGGGATCGAAGAGAGTGCGCATGCCCACATGGTGTCAGCGCCCGGAATGTGGCCGTGAACTCACCCGGCCAGGTCGCCGGACGGGGGTGCCGGAGTATCTGACACTCTTGATGGCGTGAACCCGTCCACTGCTCAAGCCACCGCGGTCGTCGACGAACTGGTCCGCGGGGGAGTACGCGAGGTCGTGCTCTGCCCGGGTTCGCGGAATGCGCCGCTGGCGTTCGCGCTGCAGGCCGCCGACCTCGAGGGCCGTCTGCGTCTGCACATGCGCATCGACGAGCGCACCGCGGGATTCCTCGCCCTCGGCCTGGCCGTGGCAGGCAAGCGTCCCGTTCCGATCGTCATGACGTCCGGCACCGCGGTCGCCAATCTCGGTCCCGCCGTCCTCGAGGCCAACTACGCCCGGGTGCCGCTCGTCGTGCTCAGCGCCAACCGCCCGTACGAGATGCTCGGCACCGGCGCCAACCAGACCATCGAGCAACTCGGCCTGTTCGGAAGCCAGGTGCGCGCGACCGTCAGCCTCGGCCTGGCCGAGGACGACGCCGCGCAGAACAGCCAGTGGCGTTCGGCGGTCTGCCGGGTCCTCGCCGCGGCGCGCGGCACGAGGTCGGGCAACGCCGGGCCCGTGCACTTCGACATCCCGCTCCGGGAACCGCTCGTCCCCGACGTCCACGCGCAGGGCCCCATTCCGCAGGGACGGCCGGGTGGGGCGGCGTGGACCACCACCCAGCACGCGACGCTCGACGTGGCGATGGACCTCGACATCACCGCGGACACCATCGTGATCTCCGGGCACGGATCGGCGCTGCGGCCGGAACTCGCCGGACTTCCGACGGTCGCCGAGCCGACCGCGCCCCTGCACGGCATCCCGGTGCATCCGATGGCGCTGCCGCAGCTCAAGCCGCGGCAGGCCGTCATCACCGGACGCCCCACCCTGCACCGGTCCGTGTCGAAGGTCCTCGCCGATCCGGCGGTGGCCGTCTACGCGCTCACGACCGGCCCCCGCTGGCCCGACGTGTCCGGGAACGTGCTGGCCACCGGAACCCGCGCGGTGGTGACCGGTGAACCCGACCGGGCCTGGATCAACCGGTGCCGCACGCTGTCCGAGCACACCGACAAGGCGGTGCGCGCGCAACTCGCCGCCCACCCGAAGGCGACGGGCCTCCATGTGGCCGCTGCCGTCATGGACGCGCTGACCGACGGCGACCAGTTGCTGCTCGGCGCGTCCAACCCCGTCAGGGACGCCGCATTGGTCAGCTATCCGGCGCCGAAGGTCCGGGTGCTGTCCAACCGGGGTGTCGCCGGCATCGACGGCACCGTGTCCGCCGCCGTCGGGGCGGCGCTCGCCTACGAGGAGGGACGCACGGTGGCCCTGCTCGGCGACCTCACGTTCCTGCACGACGCGTCCGGGCTGCTCATCGGCTCGGGCGAACCGCGGCCCCGGGACCTGACGATCGTCGTCGCCAACGACGACGGCGGCGGGATCTTCGAATTGCTCGAACAGGGCGATCCGCAGTACGCCGGGGTGTTCGAGCGGGTCTTCGGCACTCCGCACGGGATGGATCTCGCCGCACTCTGCGCCGCCTACCGGGTGGAGCATCACCTGGTGGGGGTGGGTGAGCTGTCGACGCGGCTGAGCACGCCCGACGCGCCCGGCGACCGCGGAATCCGGGTGCTCGAGGTGACCACCGAACGTTCCGGGCTGCGCGAACTGCACGCCGCGGTGCGGGCACAACTGTGAATGCCCGGGTGACGCGGCGGGTCCGGCGCGGGGTGCTGGTAGCGGCGATCGGCATCTCGATCCTGGCCGTGCTCCTCGTCCTCGCCGCCTGGCGCAACGACCACACCATCCAATCCGACCGCGGCGTGGCCACGGCGGAGGTGCTGTCGGCGGGGTCGTTGCGGTCGGCCATCAGCTTCGTCACCCCGGACGGCGTGACGCACAACCCCGAACTCGGTGTGTTGTACCCGACCAACCTCACGGTGGGTCAGCGGATCGACGTCGAGTACGCGCGCAGCGACCCCGACCTGGTGCGCGTGTCCGGGCGCGACGCCAGCGTGGCCGTGATCCCCGCCGGTTCGCTGATCGTGGTGACGTGGCTGATCGCGGGACCGGTGCTCTGGTATCTCCGGCGCCGCGAGATCCCGGCGGAGTCCGCGCCGGCAGTGTCATCCTGAATTTCCCGGAACTTCGCGCGACGGTCACGTCGATCTCGCTGCTGTGACCACGAGCACTGCCACGCTGAGCGCGTGAGAGTAGCCATCGTCGCGGAATCGTTTCTTCCCAACATGAACGGTGTGACCAACTCGGTGCTGCGGGTCCTCGACCATCTGCAGCGCACCGGACACCAGGCGATGGTCGTCGCCCCGGACACGGTGGGATCGCAGGCACCGGCGCCGGCCGATCACGACGGTGTGCCCGTCCACCGGGTGCCCGCGGTGATGGTCCCCAGGGTCAGTTCGCTGCCGGTGGGTCTGCCGCAACCCGGGCTCACCGCCGCGCTGCGGGCGTTCGACCCCGACGTCGTGCACCTGGCATCGCCGTTCCTCCTCGGGGCGGGCGGGCTCGGTGCGGCGCACCGGCTCGACGTCCCCACGGTCGCGGTGTACCAGACGGACGTGGCGGGGTTCGCCGAAAGCTACGGCCTCGGCATCACCAGCCGGGCGGCGTGGGCCTGGACGCGGCGCATCCACCGGGGCTGCACGCGCACCCTCGCGCCGTCCACGTCGGCGGTCGAGGCCCTGGCCGAGCAGCGGATTCCGAGGGTCCACCGCTGGGCGCGCGGTGTGGAGACCACTCGATTCGCGCCGTCCCGCCGCAGCACCGGCCTGCGCGACGCCTGGCTGGACGGCTCCGACCGGCTGGTCGTCGGTTTCGTGGGCAGGCTCGCGCCCGAGAAACACGTCGAGCGGCTGGCCGCGCTGGCGGGCGACCAGCGGGTCCGGCTGGTGATCGTCGGCGACGGTCCCGAGCGGAGCCGCCTGCAGCGGTTGATGCCCGACGCGGTCTTCACCGGCCAACTCGGCGGTGCGGAGCTCGCCGAGGCCTACGCGAGCCTGGACGTCTTCGTCCACCCCGGCGAGCACGAGACGTTCTGCCAGGCGGTGCAGGAGGCACTGTCCAGCGGGGTGCCGGTGATCGGACCGGACGCCGGTGGACCCCGCGATCTCGTCGCGCACTGCCGCAACGGCTATCTGCTCCCGGTCGACCGGTTCGGTGAACTGCTGCCGAGCGCCGTCGACGCGCTGCGCGACCGTCGCATGCGGGCCCGCTTCGGGGAGGCCGCCCGGCAGTCGGTGCTGCACCGCACGTGGCCCGCGATCTGCGACGAGCTGCTGGGCCACTATGCGGCGGTCGCCGGCGGTCAGGGCTTTCGCGAAACCCGAGCCGCCTGACCGGCGGCTCGGCGTCGGCGGGGAATTCGAGCGACCGGCTCGTCGTTGGCCGGGGTATGGCGAAGTACAAGACTGTCAATCCCGCGACCGGTGACACCGTCCGGGAATTCGAGACCTTGGACGATGCGGGAGTGGAGTCGGCGCTCGCACGCGCCCACAGCGGATACCTGAGCTGGCGGACGATACCCGCTGAGGAACGAGCCAGGATTCTGGGCCGGACCGCGGACCTCTACGCCGAGCGCGAGGACGAACTGGCGCGGATGATCGCGCTCGAGATGGGCAAGCCCGTCCGGGAGGCCAAAGGCGAGGTCAAGCTGTCCTCGGCGATCTACCGCTACTACGCCGACAACGGTCCCGCACTGCTGGAGGCGGAACGGCTCGACGTGCCCGGCGCCGACGAATCCGTCGTCTACCGCAGGCCGATCGGTGCGCTCGTCGGCGTGATGCCGTGGAACTACCCGTACTACCAGGTCGCCCGCTTCGCGGCCCCGAACCTCGTGCTCGGCAACACCGTGCTGCTCAAGCACGCCCCGAACTGTCCGCAGTCGGCGCTGCTGATGGAGGAGATCTTCCGGCAGGCCGGCCTCCCCGAGGACGCGTACGTCAACGTGTTCGCCACCAACGAGCAGATCGCCGACATGATCGCGGATCCGCGTGTCCAGGGCGTCTCCCTCACCGGCAGTGAACGGGCCGGGATCAGCGTCGCCGAGACGGCGGGCCGCAACCTCAAGAAGGTCGTCCTCGAACTCGGCGGTTCCGACGTGTTCGTCGTCCTCGACACCGAGGACATGGACGCCACTGTCAAGACGGCGACCCGGGCCCGCCTGTCCAACGCCGGCCAGGCCTGCAACTCGCCGAAGCGGTTCATCGTGACGGAACCGAACTACGACGAGTTCGTCGCGAAACTCGCCGAGTCGTTCAAGGCCACACCGACGGGCGATCCGCTCGACGCCAAGACCGTCCTCGGGCCGCTGTCGTCGCAGACCGCGGCGGATTCCCTCATCGAGCAGATCGAGGACGCCGTCGCCAAGGGCGCGACGCTCCTCGCGGGCGGGAAGAAGATCGACGGTCCCGGCTCGTACGTCGAACCGACGCTGCTCGTCGACGTGACCCCCGAGATGCGCGCATACAGCGAGGAACTGTTCGGGCCGGTCGGCGTCGTCTACAAGGTCGCCACCGCCGACGAGGCCGTCGAACTCGCCAACTCCTCCGCCTACGGTCTCAGCGGGTCGGTGTGGAGCAGCGACCTCGACGGGGCCCGCGAGGTGGCCGACCGGCTCGACGTCGGAATGGCGTACGTCAACGAGCACGGCACGACGCTCCCCGGCTTGCCGTTCGGCGGCGTCAAACGCTCCGGCGTCGGCCGTGAACTCGGTCCGTGGGGAATGGACGAGTTCGTCAACAAGAAGCTGGTCCGCGTCTCGAAGAAGTGACCACCCCGCCACCGTGCCCGGCGCCGACGGCGGTGCCGGGCACGGTTGGTAGCGTTTCGGGCGTGGCAACTACACACGGTTCGCGGGCGTCGCTCGAAAAGGATCCGCACGAGGTCGCGTCGATGTTCGACGGCGTCGCGAAGCGCTACGACCTCACCAACACGATCCTGTCGTTCGGCCAGGATCGAAGCTGGCGCAAGGCGACGCGCTCGGCTCTGGCCCTGAAGCCGGGGGAACGGGTTCTCGACCTCGCCGCCGGGACCGGGGTGTCGACCGTCGAACTCGGACGGTCGGGCGCCTGGTGCGTGGCCACCGATTTCTCCAAGGGGATGCTGCAGGCAGGCAGCGGCCGCCACGTGCCGATGGTCGCGGGCGACGCGATGCATCTGCCCTACGCCGACGCCGTGTTCGACGCCGCCACCATCTCCTTCGGGCTGCGCAACGTCTCCGATTTCGACGCCGGCCTCCGCGAGATCGCCCGGGTCACCAAGCCCGGTGGGCGTCTCGTCGTGAGCGAGTTCTCGACGCCGGTGTTCGGGCCGTTCCGCACGGTCTACATGGAGTACCTGATGAGGGCGCTGCCGCGGGTCGCGCGCGCCGTCAGTAGCAACCCCGACGCCTACGTGTACCTCGCCGAGTCCATCCGCGCCTGGCCCACCCAGCAGGAACTCGCGCTGCGCATCGAGGCGGCCGGGTGGCGGAACGTGCAGTGGCGCAACCTCACCGGCGGAGTGGTCGCGCTGCACCGCGCCACCCGCTGACCGTCAGTCGAACAGCGGTCGCGAGTCGACCTTCTGCGACACCAGGCCGGAGGCCCGCCACGCGCGGGCGGTGAGGTCGCTGTCTTCCTCGGTGACGAGGTTGCCCATCACGCGCACCGCGACGGTCATCAGCGCGCGGGACCGCATCGCCACGGGGCCGGACGCGGGCAGGACCCGCGGCACGGTCAGGAGTCCGGCTAGGCGCCGTGCCACGGAGAACGCCCGGCCGTACCGCTCCCGCAGGATCGACGGCCACAGCCGCGTCAGGTCGTCGTCGTCGAGGACCTCCGCGACGAGGCGCCCGCCTTCGAGCCCGTAGTCGATGCCCTCGCCGTTCAGCGGATTCACGCACGCCGCGGCGTCGCCGATGATCGCCCAGTTCCGGCCCGCGATGTGCGACACTGCTCCGCCCATCGGCAGCAACGCCGACGCGACGGCCCGCAGTTCCCCGTCCCAGTTCCACTCTTCGCGGCGCTGCGCCGTGTACAGGTCCAGGAGGGGGCGAAGCGCGCCCGGGGCCGGACGTTTGGCGGTGGCCAGGGTGCCGACGCCGATGTTCACCTCGCCGGTGCCCAGGGGGAACACCCAGCCGTAGCCCGACTGCAGCGTCCCGGCGGCGTCCCGCAGTTCGAGGTGGGACGTGATCCACGGGTCGGCGCTGCGGTCGGTGGCGATGTAGGCGCGCGCGGCCACACCGTACGCCGTGTCCCGGTGCCATTCGCGACCCAGCTGCTTGCCGAGGGTGGAGCGAACGCCGTCGGCGACGATCAGCGTCCGGCAGCCGACGGTGTGGGTTCCGTCGGCGGTTCTCAGGGTCACCGCCGTCACCCGGTCACCGCGGCGTTCGACGCCGATTGCCTTGGCGCCCTGCACCATGACGGCGCCGGCGTCGACGGCGGTCTCGCGGATCCGGTCGTCCAGCTCGGTGCGGGCCACGGCGCTGCCGACGGCCGGGAACGACCTGCCGGGCCACTCGAGTTCGAGCTCCTGCCCGAACCCGCTGAGCCTCAGCCCGCGATTGGTGCCCTTCGACCGCACCCAGTCGCCGAGGCCGAGATGATCGAGCTCGGCGACGGCGCGGGGGGTGAGTCCGTCGCCACACGTCTTGTCGCGGGGAAACACCGCCGCGTCGGCGAGGACCACGTCACGCCCTGCGCGCGCCGCCCAGGCGGCGGCCGAGGACCCGGCCGGACCAGCACCGATGACGAGGACGTCGGTGGCGGTGGGAAGCGGGAATCCCGCGGGCGACTGTTCTGCTGCGACCACGCCTACATCCTGTCAGGCTTCGCTACACGACCGCGGCGAGGCCGACGGGCGGCGGAACCGCTAGGTTCACTACCGTGGTAGCCGAGCCGCCACCGACGGCGCGGAGCCGCGCCGTCACTGACGACAGGAATGGGTACTGAGAACGTGAGCACCGAGGGCGCAGCACACACCGCTGCCGACGCTGTAGTGGGCACTACGGTCGCCGGGATCGATCTCGGCGACCCGCAGCTCGCCGCCACGGTCCGTGAAGGACTGAAGCAAGTCGAGGAACTGCTGGTCAGTGAACTCTCCGACGGGGAGGATTTTCTGACGGAGGCGGCATTGCATCTCGCAAAGGCGGGAGGCAAGCGTTTCCGCCCCCTCTTCACGGTGCTCACCGCCCAGCTCGGACCGAAGGCCTCCGACCCGTCGGTGGTCACGGCGGCCACCGTCGTCGAACTGGTCCACCTCGCCACCCTGTACCACGATGACGTGATGGACGAGGCCTCGATGCGCCGCGGTGCGCCCAGCGCGAACTCGCGGTGGGGCAACAGTGTCGCCATCCTCGCCGGCGACTACCTGTTCGCCCACGCGTCGCGTCTCGTGTCGACCCTCGGCCCCGAGGCGGTGCGCATCATCGCCGAGACGTTCGCCGAACTCGTGACCGGCCAGATGCGCGAGACGATCGGGCTCCGCGGCGAGCAGGATCCGGTCGAGCACTACCTCAAGGTGGTCTGGGAGAAGACCGGTTCGCTGATCGCGGCGTCCGGGCGCTTTGGCGGCACGTTCTCCGGTGCGGACGCCGACCACGTGAAGCGGCTCGAACGGCTCGGTGACGCCGTGGGCACCGCCTTCCAGATCTCCGACGACATCATCGACATCTCGTCGGTCTCCGCGCAGTCCGGCAAGACCCCCGGAACCGACCTGCGCGAGGGCGTGCACACGCTGCCCGTCCTGTACGCGCTGCGCGACGAGGGGCCCGAGGCCGACCGCCTGCGCGTGCTCCTCGACGGCCCCGTCACCAACGACGACGACGTCGCGGAGGCGCTCGCCCTCCTCGAACGCTCACCCGGCATGGCCGCCGCCAAGGCGAAGCTCGAGGAGTTCGCGGTCCAGGCCCGCGCCCAGCTCGCCGAACTGCCGCAGGGCCCGGCCAACGACGCCCTCGTGAAGCTCGTCGATTACACGATCGAGCGCGTCGGCTGAGCCGTATCGTCAGTACCCGGACTCGTCTTCACCCGATCTCGTTCGCCGAACGGGAACCGTCCCGCCACCGTGTTTCGTTGAATGGTCAAGATCTCGAAACAAGGACGACCGTGATCGGGTGACAACGACAAGGAAGGCGTGACGTGCGCTACGCAAACGGGGCGAAGACTCTGGTTCTGTTGGTCGGCATGTCGGCGCTGATCGTGTTCATCGGCGCCCTGTTCCGGAACCCGACCATCCTGCTGCTGGCCATCGTGTTCGCGGTCGGCATGAACGCGTACGTGTACTTCAACAGCGACAAGCTGGCGCTCAAGGCCATGCATGCCCAGCCGATCACCGAGGTGCAGGCGCCGGTCATCTACCGCATCGTCCGGGAACTGGCGACCACCGCGCACCAGCCGATGCCGCGGCTCTACATCAGCCCCACCAGCGCGCCCAACGCGTTCGCCACCGGGCGCAGCCCCCGCCACGCGGCGGTCTGCTGCACCAGCGGCATCCTGCAGATCCTCGACGAGCGGGAGCTCCGGGCCGTGCTCGGGCACGAGCTGTCGCACGTCTACAACCGCGACATCCTGATCTCGTCGGTCGCAGGCGCGATGGCGGCCGTCGTGTCGGGACTCGCGAACTTCGCCATGTTCGCCAACATGTTCGGCGGCCGCGGCGGGGGACAGGGCGCGAACCCGATCGCGCTGCTCCTGGTGTCGCTGCTGGGGCCCATCGCCGCGACCGTCGTCAAGCTCGCGGTCTCGCGGTCCCGGGAGTTCCAGGCCGACCAGTCGGGCGCCGAACTCACGGGCGACCCCCTGGCGCTGGCGTCGGCGCTACGGAAGCTGGAACGTGGCACGCAGGCCGCGCCGCTGCCGCCGGAGCCTCAGCTCGCCGCGCAGTCGCACCTGATGATCGCCAACCCGTTCCGCACCGGCGAGAAGATGAGCCGGATGTTCTCCACCCACCCGCCGATGGCCGAGCGGATCGAGCGTCTCGAGCGCATGGCAGGCAGGTAGGCGGCTTCGCCGCCCGTGAGTGGTTGACGAGTCCCTGCACTCGTCAACCACTCACGGGCGCGGCGCGCCTACCGGTAGTTCACGAACTGCAGCGCGATCCCGAAGTCCTCACCCTTCAGCAGGGAGATGACGGCCTGCAGGTCGTCGCGCTTCTTGCTGCTCACGCGCAGCTCGTCACCCTGGATCTGCGCCTTGACGCCCTTGGGGCCCTCGTCGCGGATCTTCTTGGTGATCTTCTTGGCGTTCTCCGTGGTAATGCCCTGGACGAGGCTGCCGGACAGCTTGTAGATCTTCCCGGACTGCGCCGGCTCGCCCGCGTCGAACGCCTTCAGGGAGATGTCACGCCGGATCAGCTTCTCCTTGAAGACGTCCAGGGCGGCGAGCAGTCGCTCCTCCGTGTCGGCCGTCAGGGTGATGGTTTCCTCGCCTGACCATTCGATCGATGCTCCCGTGTTCCGGAAGTCGAACCGGGTCGACAGTTCCTTGCCGGCCTGATGCAGGGCGTTGTCCACCTCTTGACGCTCGACCTTGCTCACCACATCGAAGGACGAATCAGCCACTTCACACTCCCGGTTTCGTCTAGTTCTCCCCGCCGCGACCCGGCCGGGGACCCGCCGAATGCCGGCGAGCAGATTCGACGCTATCGGTTCGCAACCGCCCGTATCCACCCGGTTTGCAAAACGGGGGGCCGTTCGTTGTATTCTTCTTTTCGCAGCGGAGAGCGATTTCCCACAGATTTCGCGCTCCTCGTGCAACCCCGGCAGATTGCCCGAGCGGCCAATGGGAGCGGACTGTAAATCCGTCGGCTTATGCCTACGTAGGTTCGAATCCTACATCTGCCACACACAGAACCCCGGTGAGCGACAGCTCACCGGGGTTCTGTCGTTCGTGGGTGAGACCGGGCCGTTGGTGGGTGAGACGGGTACCGGGCCCGCCAACCCGGCCCGGACCGGGCCGGAGACGCGTAGTGTCGGGTGCAGCGACTTACGAAAGCCGCTGACCAGCCAATTTGTTTCTGGTCGGAACTTCTGTGTAATCTCGTCAAGGCTTCAGCGCGCAGCGATGTGCGAGCGAAGCACGCCCCCTTAGCTCAGTCGGCAGAGCGTTTCCATGGTAAGGAAAAGGTCAACGGTTCGATTCCGTTAGGGGGCTCGCTGGATTGAAGTGGAGCGCCTGGTGCGCGACACTCGACACCGAGGCGGTGTAGCTCAGTTGGTAGAGCAAACGACTCATAATCGTTGCGTCGCCGGTTCAAGTCCGGTCACCGCTACACAATATGCATGATCCACCCTGATTGTTCGTAATCAGATTCACCCGAAAGAAGGCATCCCGTGGCCTCCTCGACTGACGTTCGGCCCAAGATCACTTTGGCCTGCGAGGTATGCAAGCACCGCAACTACATCACCAAGAAGAATCGGCGTAACGACCCCGATCGCCTGGAGATCAAGAAGTTCTGCCCGAACTGCGGAACTCACCAGTCGCATCGCGAGTCCAAGTAACACGGTCCGGACAAGGACTGCGTTCGCGAAGGGAGTCCTCTAGGCTGCCCTCACGCGCTGACGTCAAGGGTAGAAGAGGTTCTTTCGCGTGACTGACACTGTGACAGAGACAGAGGCCTACGTGCCCGCGGCTGTTCCTGCTGATCCTGCCGCGCACGCACTGGCGATGGTCGGGCACCACTACCGGGTCGACGACTTCTACGAGGTCGGACGCGAGAAGGTGCGCGAGTACGCGCGTGCCGTGCAGGACTGGCACCCCGCTCACCACGACGAGGAAGCCGCCAAGGGCCTCGGCTACGACGGTCTCCTCGCTCCTCTGACGTTCATCTCGCTCGTCGGCATCATCGCTCAGGGACGCCTCTTCAAGGAGATCGTCACCGGCTACGACCCGAGTCAGATCCTCCAGACCGACCAGCGACTCGAGTTCCACAAGCCGATCAAGGTCGGCGACCGGCTGGTCTGTGACGTCTACCTGGAGTCGTTCCGCCAGATGGGTGGCAGCGACATCATCGTCACCAAGAACATCGTCACCGATCAGTACGACGAACTCGTCCAGACCACGTGGACGACGCTGGTCGCGCGTACCGGTGGCGAGGTCGACGAGAACATCGCTCACGCAGTCAAGGACGTGATCATGCATGGCGCTTCGTAAGTTCGAGGACGTCTCGGTGGGTGAGGAACTCCCCGAGCGCATCGTGAAGCTCACGCGTGGCGACCTCGTCAACTACGCGGGCGTGTCCGGCGATCCGAACCCGATCCACTGGAGCGACGAGGTCGTCAAGCTCGCCGGTCTGGACAACGTGATCGCGCACGGAATGCTCACCATGGGTCTCGGCGGCGGTTTCGTCACGTCGTGGCTCGGCGATCCGGGTGCGGTCAAGGAATACAACGTTCGTTTCACGAGCTCGGTCTACGTCCGTGAGGACGAGGCCGCGCAGGTCGAGTACACCGGTAAGGTGAAGTCGCTCGACGAAGAAAGCAAGACAGCAGTAGTCGCGATCGTGGCGCGTTCCGAGGGAAAGAAGATCTTCGGTCGCGCCACCGCAACGGTCCGTCTGGCCTGACAGCCGGGTGGATTGGGTTTGTTCCGGGGCTTTGAAGTACACTGAGATTTCTGGGATTACTCAGCGCTGCGCGCTGCCCTACGGTGCTCTACGGCCGGCAAGGGTGGCGCGCGTGTCATGTAATCACAGAGAGGTCGGTCAAGAATTGGTCCGAGGCTAGATTCGGACCAGCTCTCCCGGCCAAAGGGGCGTAGCTCAACTGGCAGAGCAGCGGTCTCCAAAACCGCAGGTTGCAGGTTCAAGTCCTGTCGCCCCTGCCCCCGGATGCCAGCGACTGAGAGGAACGACGTGAGCGAGGAGCGCGCCAAGCGCGACGGCGACACTTCAGGGTCCACGCGCCCGGACGGTGCCGACGACACCGCGGCCGACGCCACCACCACGCGTTCCGCCACTCCCTCGGGAAAGCCCAGCGGTAAGCGCCAGGGCCGTCGTTCTCCGGCAGGCACCGAGGTCGCCGCGAGTTCCGTGAAGGCACCGGAACAGTCGAAGTCGGACACGACCACCAAGGTCAAGCCGGCGAAGAAGGATCGCGCCGACAAGCCGCGCAAGGAAAACATCTTCAAGCGCCTGCGCCGGTTCTTCCGCGAGGTCATCGCCGAGCTGCGCAAGGTCATCTGGCCCAATCGCAAGCAGATGATCACCTACACCAGCGTCGTCCTGGCATTCGTGGTGTTCATGGTGACGTTCATCGGCGTGTTGGATCTGGCGGTCATCAAGGGCGTCACCTGGTTGTTCGGTTGACGGAATCCGCCCCGGTGGATCCGAAGTATGTGAGTGACGAGAGGAAGCGAGTGCCCCAGTGAGCACCCCCGAGAACGACACGAATGAGGCCTTGGCCGAAGAGCGTGTTTCTGCCGAGGCGGCAGCCGAAGTGGATGTCGAGGCTGCCGACGAGGGCACCGAAGCCGCGGAATTCTTCGGTGACGACGTCGCCGACGACGCCCCGGCCGACGAGATCATCGAGGACGAGGCGCCTGCCGACGAGGCTGAAGCCGACGAAGAAGCTGAAGCCGACACGGAGGCCGTGACCGCTGAAGAGGCTGTGACCGCCGAAGAGCCCGAGGATCCCGTTGCGGAACTCAAGGCCGCGCTGCGTCGCGCACCCGGTGACTGGTACGTCATTCACTCCTACGCGGGCTACGAGAACAAGGTCAAGGCCAACCTCGAGACCCGTGTCCAGAACCTCGACGTCGGCGACTACATCTTCCAGGTGGAAGTTCCCACCGAAGAGGTCACCGAGATCAAGAACGGACAGCGCAAGCAGGTCAACCGCAAGGTTCTGCCCGGCTACATCCTCGTCCGCATGGACCTCAACGACGAGTCCTGGGGAGCCGTGCGCAACACGCCCGGCGTCACCGGATTCGTCGGTGCGACGTCGCGTCCGTCCCCGCTGACCCTCAACGAGGTGATCAAGTTCCTGCTCCCGCAGCAGGAGCAGAAGAAGCAGGCCGCCGCGGCGACCGTCTCGGCCGGCGAGACCGGCGGAGAGACCTTCGCGAAGCCGCTCATCGAGGTCGACTTCGAGGTCGGCGAGTCGGTCACCGTCATGGACGGCCCGTTCGCCACGCTGCCCGCCAGCATCAGCGAGGTCAACGCCGAGCAGCAGAAGCTCAAGGTCCTGGTCTCGATCTTCGGTCGCGAGACCCCGGTCGAGTTGTCCTTCACGCAGGTCGCGAAGATCTAGCGCCACATACTTGCACTGCAGTAGCAAGAAACACACCCAGCAAGAATTAGGAAATCGAGATGCCCCCCAAGAAGAAGAAGCTCGCAGGGCTCATCAAGCTTCAGATCCAGGCCGGTCAGGCTAACCCTGCACCGCCCGTGGGTCCCGCGCTTGGTCAGCACGGCGTGAACATCATGGAGTTCTGCAAGGCCTACAACGCGGCGACTGAGTCCCAGCGCGGCAACGTGGTGCCGGTCGAGATCTCGGTCTACGAAGACCGGACCTTCGATTTCAAGCTGAAGACCCCTCCGGCTGCCAAGCTGCTGCTCAAGGCTGCAGGCGTGCAGAAGGGCTCCGGCGAGCCGCACAAGACCAAGGTCGCTTCCGTGACCATGGATCAGGTGCGCGAAATCGCGAAGACCAAGCAGGAAGACCTCAACGCGAACGACATCGAGCAGGCCGCGAAGATCATCGCCGGCACCGCACGCTCGATGGGTATCACGGTCGACGGCTGAGTCAGCCCTGATCGATTGACGGCACCGCCGTCGAGGATCGATTGACGGCACCGCCGTCGAGGATCGATTGACGGCACCGCCGTCGAAGAAAGCGTGGGAGGGCCGGCCAGGCCCAGACCACTACTGAACCATTCACCACCGCAGACAAGACACACACTGCGGTGAGAAGTTAGGACAGAAGAAATGGCAAAGCGCAGCAAGGCGTATCTCGCCGCCGCTGAGAAGATCGACTTCGACAAGCTGTACAGCCCGCTGCAGGCTGCGAAGCTGGCGAAGGAGACGTCGTCGAGCAAGATGGATGCGACCGTCGAGGTTGCAGTCCGTCTGGGCGTCGACCCCCGCAAGGCGGACCAGATGGTTCGCGGCACGGTCAACCTGCCGCACGGCACCGGTAAGACCGCCCGCGTCATCGTGTTCGCAGTCGGAGAGAAGGCCGCCGAGGCCGAGGCAGCTGGAGCCGACGCCGTCGGCGCCGAGGACCTCATCGAGCGGATCCAGGGTGGATGGCTCGATTTCGACGCCGCTATCGCGACTCCCGATCAGATGGCCAAGGTCGGCCGCATCGCCCGCGTCCTCGGACCGCGTGGCCTGATGCCGAACCCGAAGACCGGCACCGTGACGGCTGACGTCACGAAGGCCGTCGCGGACATCAAGGGCGGAAAGATCAACTTCCGCGTCGACAAGCAGGCCAACCTGCACTTCGTGATCGGCAAGGCATCGTTCGACGACGCCAAGCTGGTGGAGAACTACGGCGCCGCGCTGGACGAGATCCTGCGTGCGAAGCCGTCCTCCGCGAAGGGCCGCTACGTCAAGAAGGTCACCGTTTCGACCACCACCGGCCCGGGCATCCCGGTGGACCCGAACCGCACCCGCAACCTTCTCGAGGATGCCGACGCGTAAGTCTCGCTACACACAGTTCGGCCGGTACGGAAATCTTCCGTACCGGCCGAACTGCTTTTTCCGGGTTCAGTTCTCGTCGGCGGTCTCCGGCTCGGTCTTCTTCCGCCACGCCAGCATCACGGAGTCCGTGCGGGCAGGCGCCCAGGGCATGAAGATCGCGACGACGACCGCGCAGACCACGACGGCGCCCGCCGCGACGAGCGATGCGGTGTGCGAACCCTGCAGGACCGTTGTCTTCATGGTGAGGATGAGATTCTCACGCTGCTGCTCGAGGAACGGCGGGATCTCGCGCTTGCGGATCTCGAGCACACTCAGGACCGTGGCGCCCGCGAAACCCTTCTCGTCGTCGTTCATCAATGCGGCCGGAATGCGGTCGAGCAGTGGACTCATCGTCGTCGCGTAGTACGACGCGACGATCGATCCGAGCACGGCGACCCCGAGCGTTCCTCCGATTTCCCTGGTCGTGTCGTTCACGGCCGACCCCGCTCCGGCCTCGTCGAGTGGCAGCGACGCCATGATCGACTCGGTTGCCGGCCCCTGCACGATGGCCAGGCCCAGCGCCATCGACACCATCGACGGGAGCACGTCCGTCAGGTAACTGCTGTCGACGGCAACCTGACCCCCGAGGTACAGACCGACCCCGGTCAGGAGGAGACCGAACACGATCACCGGGGTGGTCCCGACCCGCTGCGCCAGCAGTGTGGCGATCGGGGCGCCGACCGCCACCGACACCGCGAACGGCAGCGAGGCGACACCGAACTCGAACGGCGTGTACTCGCGGACACCCTGGAAGTACTGCGTGATGAGGAACAGGAAACCGAACATCGAGAAGTATCCGATGGCGATCGCGAGGGCGGGCAGGGAGAACCGTCGGTTGCGGAACAGTCGCAAGTCGAGAACGGGGTTGTCGGTGCGCAACTCCCAGAAGACGAATCCGGTCAGTACCGCGATCGACAGCGCGACGGAGCCTGCGGTGACGGCCGACGTCCACCCGTGGTGAGGGGCTTCGATGATCGCCCACACGAGGACGGTGATGCCGGTGATCGAGGCTGCGATGCCGAGGAGGTCCATGCGCCCGATGACGGAGGCACGCGATTCCGGCACCGACATGAGCGTCGCAATCGCCGCGACTACTGCGATCGGCACATTGATCCAGAAGACGGAGTGCCAGCTGAAGTGCTCGAGCAGCCACCCACCGGCCATCGGGCCGATAGCGATCGCGAATCCGGCCATCGCGGTCCAGGCGGCGATGGCGAGCGCTCGTTCCCGCACGTCGGTGAAGATGTTGATGACGAGGGCGAGGGTCGCGGGGAAGACGGCGGCGGCGAAGACACCCATCGCGGCGCGGGCCGCGATAACCTGGCCCAGACTCTCGGCGTTGGCGCCCGCGATCGACATGACGGCGACGCCGATCAGGCCGATGACCATGACGCGTCGGCGCCCGTAGCGGTCGCCGAGGTTGCCGAACGCCAGGAGCAGGCCGGCGAACGTCAGTGTGTAGGCGTCGACGACCCATTGCAGGCCGCTGACGCTGGTGCGGAGTTCGACGCCGATCGAGGGGAGAGCGACGTTGACGATGGTGTTGTCGAGCACGACCAGCAGTTCGGCCAGGCAGATCACGGCGAGCGCGAGGAAGCGGCGCGTCCGGGACCCGGTCACGACGGCTCGGGCTTCGAGGATTGTCATGAGAAAAAGCTAACTCATACCTGTTACGTGACGTAACAGATAATTGGCCGCAGTGTGGGTCCGATGGGTCACAGCTCCGCCCGGAAGGTGATGCCGGTCACGCCTCGACGCCAGGACCCGGCTGCGATTTGGCGGTTGAGCAGGGCATGCCGTAATCTGTCCTGCGGAGTTCGATGCACTATTCGAGCTTCACCCCAAATCATGTTCTACCCAAGACCGTTGGTGATCGCTCCCGCAAGGGTGTGATTGAAAGTCCGGGAATGTCCGGCGGCCCACGCAGGAGGACGAGGTAGGGGGATGCGTTTCGGTCGTGGGCTCGCGCCTTGGCCGAATGGCTTCCTTTCACGCCCCGTGTGCCCTGCACCGGGGCGTTTTGCATGTCGTGGATTGTGCGCTCCGGGATACCTGGCGGTGCGCAGCGGTTCCGAAGTGGGATAACGACTGTCATGAGAGGAGGCGAAGTATGGCAAAGCCTGAGAAGGTTTCCGCAGTTGCGGAGATCACCGAGCAGTTCAAGGGTTCGACCGCTGCTGTGATCACGGAATACCGTGGTCTGACGGTGGGCAACATCACGACACTGCGACGCGCTCTCGGAGAAGGTGCCACCTACTCCGTCGCCAAGAACACCCTGGTCAAGCGTGCCGCTGCTGAGGCGGGCGTCGAGGGCCTTGATGACCTTTTCGTCGGTCCGACCGCCATTGCATTCATCAAGGGCGAGCCCGTCGATGCTGCGAAGGCTCTGAAGAACTTCGCTAAGGACAACAAGGCGCTCATCATCAAGGGCGGCTACATGGACGGCGCTGCGCTGTCCGTGGACGAGGTCAACAAGATCGCGGACCTCGAGTCCCGCGAGATCCTGTTGGCCAAGCTTGCCGGCGCGATGAAGGGCAACTTGGCAAAGGCCGCAGGCCTGTTCAACGCTCCTGCTTCGCAGGTGGCCCGTCTGGCCGCTGCTCTGCAGGAAAAGAAGGCCGCAGAAGGCGGAGCTGCCGAAGCTCCCGCCGAGGCTGCAGCCGAAAGCTGATCCGCACCCGCGCATCACTGCTATAACCCCGCCCGGTCGCGGATCAGCGACATGGGACTTACAGGAAGGACCGCCACAATGGCGAAGCTCAGCACCGAAGAGTTGTTGGACCAGTTCAAGGAGCTCACCCTCCTCGAGCTCTCGGAGTTCGTCAAGGCATTCGAGGAGACCTTCGAGGTCACCGCGGCTGCTCCGGTTGCCGTTGCTGCTGCCGGTGCCCCGGCTGCTGCCGGCGCCGACGCTGCCGAGGAGCAGGACGAGTTCGACGTCGTCCTCGAGTCGGCCGGCGACAAGAAGATCCAGGTCATCAAGGTCGTCCGTGAGGTCGTTTCCGGCCTCGGCCTGAAGGAAGCCAAGGACCTCGTCGAGGGTGCTCCGAAGGCCATCCTGGAGAAGGTTGCCAAGGACGCGGCCGACGCCGCCAAGGAGAAGCTCGAGGCTGCCGGCGCGAAGATCACCGTCAAGTAAAACGGTCTCCCGCGCTGCTCACTGAGCAGACGAAGAGGGCCACTCCCCATCCGTGGGGAGTGGCCCTCTTTTTTGCGTCCGCAGGGGCTTCGGAGTGTCGAGATTCCTGGCCGAAAGCTGGACGTGCGACCAAAAATTTCGCTACCGTTATCCCAGTTCAGGCATGTTGTTTTGCATAGTGGGACCCGCTGTTGGCATGCTTCCTTACTCATGAGTAGCATCCCTTGTCACAGGTAACACGTCGATGCGATAGAGTGACGCAACCCACACGGGGTGAGTGCATCGAGCGGTCGCGGAGGTAATGGTGGGAGTCGAGGTAGCCGTCGAGGGACTGACCAAGTCGTTCGGCTCGCAGAGGATCTGGCAGGACGTCAC
>NZ_JARJBD010000004.1:0-290539 GCF_029269925.1 Rhodococcus sp. T2V | reverse complement strand
GGCCACCCACCACAACTACCCGGCAGGAATCACCCACGAATGAGTCAGTAGGGCCCAACTGGGGCGCTCCCGGCCTCAACCATGAGGGTCCGGCCTACCTCGACCAGGTCGAGTTCGTGACGATCCCCGAGGCGAGCGTGCGCACGGGCGCACTGCAGTCCGGAGACGTACAGGCCGCGTTCGACATCCTCCCGACCGACGAGACGGTCCTCGAGGCGCAGGGCTTCGATATCACCTCGCGGACGATCGCCGGGCTCAACCTCGGCTGGAACATCAACACCGGCCTCGAGCCCACCAACGACATCAACGTCCGTCGTGCGATCGTGCGTGCCACCAACCGTGCCGGGTTCAAGGACACCGTCCTCGCTCCGTCCGAGGGGCAGGCGAAGTCCGTACTCGCCGCACACGTCCAAGGATCGACCGACTACACCGACAACGTGTTGAAGTTCGACCTCGAGGAATCCAAGCGGCTGCTCGACGAGGCCGGCTGGAAGGTCGGGACCGACGGAATCCGGGAGAAGGATGGAAAGAGGCTGACGCTCAGGGCGACCGGGCACTATCTGGTCCCGAACAGCCGATACACGTACGAATCGATCCAGGCGTCGCTCGAGGAGATCGGCGTCGACCTCGACTTCCAGTTCGACGCAAGCAACATCCCGACCGACCAGGTCAACAAGGAATACCACCTGATCAACACCAACCGTAGCCGCAACGATCCCGCGATCCTGAAC
This sequence comes from Rhodococcus sp. T2V, assembly GCF_029269925.1. Lineage (NCBI taxonomy): Bacteria > Bacillati > Actinomycetota > Actinomycetes > Mycobacteriales > Nocardiaceae > Rhodococcus > Rhodococcus sp. T2V. The sequence continues at coordinate 289,808 of NZ_JARJBD010000004.1, read as the reverse complement.
GTCAACTTCAACCCTGACCGGGGCAACTCCGCCCGCATCCCCGCGGACTTCCCCGATCGGCAGAGGATCGCCGACACTCTCGAAGCACTCGAGTCCACGCTGGACCCGACGCAGCGGGCCGCGCTGACCGAACAGGCACAGGAACTCGTCCTCGACGAGTACGTGCTGTACGACCCGGTGTTCGAGCCGTCACAGGTGGCCGCGTCGAAGGGCGTCCACGATATCGACCTCGACGCCACCAGCCGGCTGCACTTCCTCCGCACCTGGATCGACCAGAGCTGATCGACCCGTCCCGGGCCGGTCCCCTACGGACCGGCCCAGGACGCCGTATAGCACACACTCACAAAGGATTTCCATGGCACGCTACGTCCTCCTGAAACTGGGACGAAGCCTGGTGGTGGTGTGGGGTGCGTTCACCGCCTCCTTCGTCCTGCTGTACACGCTGCCCGCCAGCCCGGTCGAACTGCTCTTCAACCCCGAAGAGCGCAACGACATCTCGCCCGAGGCCTACGCGCAGATCGAACAGCAGTACGGCTTCGACCGCCCCGTATTCGTCCAATACCTCGCCCGACTCTGGGCCGCACTGCATCTCGACTTCGGGTCCTCCGTCCAGAACGGCAAACCGGTGGTCACGGCGATCGCCGAGGCTCTCCCGAAGACCGTCGTGCTGGCCCTGGCCGCGCTGGTGCTCGCAGCGCTCATCGCGCTGGCGGTCGCCTGGGTCGCCACCTACATCGAATCCCCGTGGCTGCGGAACTTCATCGCCGGGCTGCCGCCGCTGCTGGTGTCGTTCCCGAGCTTCCTGCTGGGCCTCATCATCATCCGGGTCTTCTCGTTCCAGCTCGGCTGGTTCCCTCCGATCAGCCGCGACGGCCTGCGCGGGCTCGTGCTCCCCGCCTTCGCGCTGGCGATCCCCGTCGCCGGCCCCATCGCCCAACTGCTGTTGCGCAACTTCACCACCGAATACAGCTCGCCCTATGTGCTGACATCGTTCAGCAAGGGCCTGCGCAAGGCGGCGGTGATCAACGGCGACGTCCTGCGCAACGCCAGCCTGCCCGCCCTCACCCAGGGCGGCATCATCGTCGGCGAACTGCTCGCCGGTGCCGTCATCACCGAGACGATATTCTCCCGCAACGGGATCGGACGGCTCACCGAGCAGGCGGTCCGTGCGCAAGACGTTCCCGTCGTCCAGGGCGTGGTCATGTTCGTCGCCCTCGCATTCGTCACGGTCAACTTCATCGTCGACGTCGCCTATCCCCTGATCGACCCTCGACTCAAAGCCGCCCGCGAAGGGGTGTCCGCATGACGATCGACAGCGACCGCACACTCGTGGCGGAAACAGCGGTGGCCGATCCGGCCGGAGCGCAGGTGGCCGACCCTGTCCCGGCCACCGTCCCGGAACTCGCCGCGACACAACTCCTCTTCCCGCCACCGGTCGACTCACCGGACGCACCGCCGCGGCGACGGTTCGGGGCGCTTCCCTCGCTCGTGTCGCGCCCGGGTCTCGTTCTGGCGGTGCTGGTCGTCGCCCTGGCCGTCGCCTGGTGCTTCGTGCCCGGACTGTTCACCTCGAAGGACCCGTACCTCCCGGACTCCACCGCGATCCTGGTCGGCCCCAGCGCCGAACACCTCTTCGGCACCGATCGTCTGGGCCGTGACATCTACTCTCGGACCGTGCACGGCGCGGTGATCACGCTCAGCGCGACACTCCTTGCCGTCGCCATCGCCTTCGTCATCGGGACCGTCCTGGGCGCGATCGCCGGATTCGTTGGCGGCGCGGTCGAACTGGTCATCATGCGTGTCGTCGACGTACTCCTCTCGGTCCCCGGCCTGCTGCTCACCATGGTCGTGGTCTCCGCCCTCGGATACGGCACCATCAACGTGGCGATCGCCGTGGGCGTCTCCGCAGTCGCCAACTTCGCCCGGGTGATGCGCGCCGAGGTGCTGCGTGTCGTCCAGGCCGACTACATCGAGGCCGCCGCGAGCATCGGCACTCCGCGACTCACCATCCTCACCCATCATGTGCTGCCGAACTCGCTCAGTTCGGTCGTGTCCCTCGTTCCGCTGCAGTTCGGTGCCTCGATCCTGGCGATTGCGGCGCTCGGCTTCCTCGGGTTCGGTGCACCGCCACCGGAACCGGAATGGGGCCTGCTGGTCTCCGAGGGCCGTGACCTCCTCGCAGTCGCTCCCTGGATCGCTCTGCTCCCCGGTTTCGTCATCCTGGCGGTGGTCTTGTCGAGCAACCGCATCAGCCGTGAACTGCAACACGACGGAGGCATCCGATGACACTGTTGTCTTTCGAGGACGTCGAGATCTGGTACACCGGCCGCGGCCGGAGCGCGACCAAAGCGGTCTCCGGGATCAGCCTCGACGTGCGGGCCGGTGAACTGGTCGCCATCGTCGGCGAGTCCGGTTCCGGCAAGTCCACCCTCATCCGCTCCTCGATCGGCCTGTTGCCCCGCACCAGCCGGGTGAGCGGTCGAATCCTGCTCGGCGGCAAAGACGTGGCCGGGTGGAGTCAGAACAAGTTCGCCCGCTTGCGGGGCAGCTATGTCGGGTTCGTCCCGCAGGATCCCGGCGTCTCGCTCAACCCGGTCAAACCGATCGGGAAGCAGCTCGAGGACGCGCTGCGCAACCGACTCGGAAAGAGCCGCCTGCTTCCGTTCACGACCTCGGCGCAGCGGCACAACTTGAAGTCACAGGCACTGAAGTTCCTGGAACTGGCGGGCCTTCCGGATCCGTCCCGCATCTACGCGAAATACCCGCACGAACTGTCCGGTGGCATGAAGCAGCGGGTGCTCATCGCGATCGCCCTGTCCGGCGAGCCGGAGCTCCTCATCGCCGACGAACCGACCAGCGCGCTGGACGTGACGGTGCAGAAGCAGATCCTCGATCACCTCGACCGGCTCCGCACCGAACTGGGCATCGGCATCCTGCTCGTCACCCACGACCTCGGGGTCGCGCTCGAACGCGCCGACCGCGTCGTGGTGATGCGCAGCGGCGTCGTCGTCGAGGAGGGCCGCAGCGACACCCTCCTGAACCATGCGGCCGATCCGTACACGCGGCGGCTCCTCGACGCCGCTCCCGGTCTGCACGTCGGAAACTTGGAGCCGCGACCGATTCGGGTCGGCACGCTCACTCCGCACTCGTCCGCTGAACGCACCTCCGCCGAGTACGCGATCGAGGTGAAGGGGGTGTCGAAGACGTTCCACACCGCGCACAGCAGCGCGGAACCGGTGGTCGCGGCCGACGACGTCTCGTTCCGCGTCGCGACCGGAACCACGCACTCACTCGTCGGCGAGTCCGGTGCCGGCAAGTCCACGATCGCCCGGATCGTCGCGGGCCTGCGTACTCCCGACGAGGGCGAGGTCATCCTCCTCGGGCAGAGCGGCGCCTGGAGCCGCCAGCAGCTGAGCAAGCGCCTGCAGTTCGTGTAGCAGAACCCGTATTCCTCTCTGAATCCCCGGCTCTCGGTCGCCGACCTGATCACCGCGCCGCTGCGCGTGCACCGCAAGGACATCGACCGCAGGCAGCGGCGCGCGATCGCCGAGGAACTGCTCGACGGCGTGCGACTGGACCGCAAGTACGCCTCCCGCCGGGCCGGGGAGCTCTCCGGCGGGCAGGCACAGCGCGTCGCCATCGCTCGCGCTCTGTCCCTGAACCCGGAGATCGTCATTCTGGACGAGGCGGTGTCCGCGCTCGACGTGTCGGTGCAGGCCGAGATCCTGCATCTGCTCGTGGACCTGCAGGCCGCGTACTCGCTGACCTATCTGTTCATCACGCACGACCTCGGAGTCGTGCGGCTGATCGCGGACACGGTGACGGTGATGCGTCGCGGGAGCGTCGTCGAATCCGGTCCGACGACACAGATTCTCGACGCACCCACGGACGAGTACACGCGGCGGCTCGTCGACTCCGTGCCGGGCACCGCGGCGCTCCGCATCCGCGCGTGAGATGCACTAGAAGAGGCCGCTGGTCGGGGTTCCTCCCCGGTAAGGAGGAATGCCGCGGGCTTCGCCAGTGTCCAGTCCCGGGGGTTGTGGTTGGCGATGGTCCGTGAGTTGCGCCAGTGCCGGTCGGTCGCCGAAACCGCCACCCACGTCGAAGAGCAGCGTCGCGGCCTCGAGGGCCGTCATCGTCCGTCCTCCCGTGCGGTGCTCGGTCACCCTCCTGCCGCGGCGGGTGTCGGCGCCTGTCGACTCGGTGGGCATCGGACGTCCCTGCGCCGCGGAGATGCGGTGCTCTTGATCGTATTGGCCGGGCGGACAGACGATCCAGATATCCGACGTCCGCGTCCTCGCCTGGGTACAGCAGAATTCGCTCGCCCCGACACGCTCGGGCGACCCACGATACCGCCTTACACGGCAGGCAAGCGCAGGTGGTCGCGCAGAGTCTCGGTCGTGTACTCGGTCCGATAGACCCCGCGTTCCTGCAATTCCGGTACGAGTCTGTCGACCAGGTCGTCGATCGAATCCTGCAGGTGGTACGGGTTGACGTTGAATCCGTCCACGACGCGATGTCGCACCCAGTACGCCCAGCGATCCGCGATCTGGCCGGCAGTCCCGGCCAGGTAGCGCGAGTTCGGAGCCACTTCGAGGACAAGCTGCCGGATGGACAGCGCCTTCCCCGCGGCCAGTGCACGCCACTGGGTGATCTGATCGAGCTTGCCGGTGCGGTCCGCGATCGCCAACGTCCCGCGCGACGGATCGAGTTCTCCGTCGATCGGGTCGATGTCCGGCAACGGGCCGTCGGCGTCGTATGCCGAAAGATCCTGCCCCCAATAGTGTTCGAGAAATGCAATGGCCCGGTGCGGGTTGTAGGCGTTCTCGCGGAGCCACCGAGCCTTCTCCTCGGCTTCCTCGGGCGTGTCTCCGATGATCACGGTGACACCGGGAAGGATTCGGAGCGAATCCGTGGACCGGCCGTGGGCGGACAATCGCGCCCGGAGGTCGCGTGCGTAGGCAACGGCCGCGTCGAACTCGTTGTTCGCCGAGAACACGACGTCGGCATGACGGGCTGCCAGCTCACGGCCGCCGACGGAATCACCGGCCTGGAACAACACCGGCCGCCCCTGTCTGCTCGACGGAACGGTGGAGACCGCAGAGGCGTGCAGAAGGTCACTGCGTCGTGTGATGACCGCAGATCGGTCGGCGGGCAGCCACCTGTCCTGGCCGGCATCCGTGGCGACATCAGAGAGCGACCACGCGGCCCAATACTCCTTGGCCAACTCGACGAGTTCGGTGGCCCGCTCGTAGCGGCGTTCGTGCGGTAGCCATCCACCGCGCCGAAAGTTCTCGCCGGTCCACGCGTTGTCGGTGGTGACGATGTTCCATCCCGCCCGTCCGTCGGACAGGACATCCAAGCTTCCCAGCCGCCGCACAAGGTCGACCGGCAGACTGTACGTGGTGTTCTGCGTGGCGACGAGACCGATCCGGCTGGTCACCCCAGCAAGCGCCGACAGTTGGGTGATGGCGTCGGGACGGCCTGCAATGTCGGTGGCCAGTGCCGCACCGCGGTTCTCCCGCACACGCTGGCCGTCACCGAGGAAGAACGCATCGAACAAGCCCCGTTCCAGGGTTTGAGCAACCCGCAGGAAGGTATCCGGGGATACCTGGTCGGGGGCCTTGGGATCTTCCCACACCGTCTGCGGGCCGATTCCCGGGTAGAAAACACCGAGGTGGACCTGCGCGTCGGCATCGTACGGTGCTCCGGTGTCCGGAGTGGACATGGCAAACTCCTGCCTGGTCGTGGCTAGCTGGTGGTCGATGCGAAGCGGCTGAGCGGCCGAGGTAGTCCGAGCGTCTCCCGCAACGTCGAGCCCGGTTTCGGAATCCGGTGCAGAGACAATTCCTGCAGTATGGGAAGGACCTCGTGGACGAGAACGGCGAGGTCGGTGGTGACGACGGCGGGATGGATCCGGACACCGTCCACCTTGTCCGCCAGGGACCGCACCAGGTCGACGAAGTCCCGTGCCGAACCCGCGAATCGAAGGCGTCCCCGGTCCGGCCACGGTGAGTACCCATCGAGGCGGGCAAGGCGGGACTGCGCGGACTCGGTCTTCGTATCGAGAATCACGTCGATATCGGCGAAGGTCACGGCCTGCTGTCCTGTCGCCGACGTCCCGATTTCGGTCACATCCCGACCGGACAGCAGCACAATGTCGAGAAGATCCGTCACCCCCAGTTCCGCAGCTCCGACGACGACTATCTGACCCTGCGGTGAACGGGGTGTGATGAGCGGTCCGACGACGCTGAAGAACTCGCCCTCGAACCCGACGTGATGCACCTTGTCGGGATCGAGGTAGCGACCCGTCGCGGCATCGCGGATCACGGCATCGTCCTCCCACGAATCCCACAGCTGCCGGGCGAGCTCGATGACGTCTCGGACCTCGCGCTGTACGGCCTCGGGGTCGCGTGGCTCGAATCCGACTGCACCATTGACGTCCGCGGAGTTGTCCGAGCCGACCACCCATGCCGCGCGACCCCGACTGCCGTGATCGAGGCTGGCCAGCTGCGTCGCGAGATGGAACGGTTCGGTGGTGAGGGCTTGCACCGTCGGCGCCACCCCGATACTGGCCGTCGTCGTCGCCACGAACGACGCACGCGTCCCCGCATCCAACCGTCCCACCGGGTACTCGTCCTCCCCCGGCACCACTCGGTCGTCGATGGTGACCAGCGCGAAACCGGCGGCCTCGGCGGTGTCCACGACCGACCTGAGAACCCGGGGAGAGAGCGCATCCGCTGGCGGGCGCCCCCACACACGCCACGCGGCGGGATGACCTCCCGCGCCATCTATCTCGACTGCCAGATGTAGCGGTTTGGGCGCTCGAACCACGACGAAAGTCCTTTCGAAGGAGTGCGGACGCGCACCGGAGACCCAGGGTCCACGGACTCCTTGCGCGCTTGCGGAATCAGTTGTCGATTCCGCCGGGTCGTCACCTGGAGCACCCCGCCGCGCGGGAGGGTTGCCGACCAGCAAGCCAGGGCTTGATGCTGGTACTCATGACCGTCGACATGAATGTATCACGACACGTGAGACCGAAAAGCGCACCGTCACAACATGCTCAACGGTTCCCATAGCCCACGACGGGGACCGCGCGAAGCTTTACGCTCTCGGTGATTGAAATTCACCTGACGGGACACGCCATCCGCGTATGGGAGACCATCCGGCGCTACGATGCGGCATCGGGCCAATAGCCCAATCGCGCTCCAAATGGAAGAGTTTCAATCGTCGGATGACATTGAGGTTGCTCTGATTTCAACCATCGACTGACGCGTCGACACCATGGCACTGTGGTTCGTCGAATCTACGTGTATGGAGATACTGTCATGACCGAAAGCGTCACGCGCAGCAAGTTCGTCGTCCGCACAGCCCGTTGGTCCGATCCCGACGCGGTGACATTGCGGTCGGCTATGGCGGCAGAAGTCGGTCCCCGATATTCCGACCGAGTGTCGGATGCTGTTCGTGCTACCACCAATGCCGTGGATCCGGAATCGGTGCACGTCACTATCCTGGTGTACGTCAGCGAAATCGAGGCTGCGGAGCCACGTGCTGTCGGCCACGCGGCCCTGCGCTGGAACGGCGACGACCTCGAAGTGAAGCGGATGTTCGTCGTCAAGGAGCATCGCGGTACCGGTGTGTCGACCGCGCTGCTGAGCGCGGTCGAGGATGCGGCACGAGAGGCGAGGCGACCCCGCTTGATTCTCCAGACCGGTGACCGGCAACCCGACGCGGTCAGGCTGTACGAGAAGAGTGGCTACTCGAGGATTCCGATCTTCTCCCCGTATGAGGCCTTGCCCTTCTCGAACTGCTTCGAGAAGGTATTCGGATAGGTAACGCGCTGCATACGGCCGCGCTGGTCGTCGTCGGTCAACTCGGATAGCCGCTGCGCGAAATACGCCGTGCCGCGGGCTGAAGCGTCCTGCCTACTGTGCGCTTGCGGCCAAGACTCGCAGATCGAATCTCCTCGGCTCGACGAGGCACCGGGTTCGATACCGACCAAAACTATGCCGGGTTCGGCCGGCGAACGCCGAGGCCTGCGGTCGGCGCCCGGACGATCCGGGCGCCTCTCTCCGCACGTGCCGTCGTTACGCGGTGGTTCCGCCGTCAGCGGTGTAGACGGCACCGTTGACGAACGACGCATCATCCGACAACAGCCAGGCGACCAGCGTCGCGATCTCGTCGGCTGTGCCGTATCGGCCGAGTGGGATCTGCGAGATGAGCTGGTCGTGGACAGTTGCCGCGTTGCCGGGCGCCCACTGCTCTTCGAGGCTGTCGATCATGCGGGTCGCGATCTGACCGGGCGCGACGGCATTGACCCGGACGCCGCGTCCTCCCGCCTCCAAGGCGGCGCTTCGGGTCAGTCCGACGACCGCGTGCTTGCTGGCGGCATACGCGGAGAGCCGGGGAACACCTCGGATTCCGGCCTGGCTTGCGGTGTTGACGATGGCGCCTCGCCCCTGCGCATACAGGTGCGGAAGCACTTCCCGCATTCCGAAGTACACGCTACCCGCGTTGACCGTGAGTACCTGCCCGAACTGGTCCGGGTCACTCTCGTCGAGAGCGGTCGCCGACCCCTCGATTCCGGCGTTGTTGTGCAGGTAGTCGATGCGCCCGAAATGCGCGCGTGCCGCGTCGACATACGCTCGTGTTCCGTCGTGGGTGGAGACGTCGGCACTGACCGCCAAACAGCATTCTCCGAGTTCGCTCTCCAACTCCTTTACAGCCTGCTCGTCGAGGTCGACGGCCGCGACGCGGATCCCGTCCGCAACCAATCGGCGCACCGTCGCGGCGCCGATCCCGCCACCGGCACCGGTGACGATTGCTACACGGCCGGCACCCTGGTGATCGTCAATCATATTGCCTCACTTGTTATCGATTCCGTCGTGAACGCTCTACTGCGCGGTGTATCCGCCGTCGACGAGTAGAAGCTGACCGGTGACATAAGACGAACTGTCGCTCGCAAGATGTGCCACCGCATCGGCGATGTCGTCCGGAGTCGCGGTTCGGCCCAATGGATGGTGTGCTGCCATCGAATCCCACTGGGCGTCGTCGCTGATCTTGTCAGCGGTGAATCCCACCCGCGCGAAACTGGGTCCGACCGCATTGACACGCACTCCGTGCGAGCCGTATTCGACTGCTGCGGCTTTCGTCAACCCGAGCACCGCGTGCTTCGACGCCACGTACGCACTGATGTTCGGCATCGCAACGGTGCTCATGATCGAGGCGATGTTGATGATGGACCCTCCGCCCGAGGCCGGCGAGATCATCGCCGCCAATTCGGCTTGAAGGCAATAGAACACGCTGCTCAGGTTGACATCGATCACCTGCTTCCAGGCGTCGAGCGGGTACTCGGCGAGCGGCACCATTTCGCCGCCGATTCCGGCATTGTTTACCGCGATGTCGAGGCGGCCGTACTCGCCGACCACGGAACCGACCACGTCGCGCACTACGCAGGGATCCGTGAGGTCGATCTTGTAGAACGTTGCGAGGCCTCCGGCCTCCCGAACAGCTGCGGCGGTGGCTTCTCCGCCGGCAGGATCTCGGTCGAGCACTGCAATTTCGGCGCCCGCCGCCGCGAGGCGTCGACTGATCGCGCGGCCGAACCCGCCGCCACCCCCGGTGACGAGCGCTGTCTTGCCCGCAAGGTGTTGATCATTCATGGATATTCCTTCACTCGTGTGCGGAGGCGCGGTTGGCCCAGGTCTGATCGAACGTGCCCGAGCTGATTTCGAGGATGTTGCCGAACGGGTCCTCGCAGTAGACGACGTCGCGACCGGGAAACAGCGTCCACACCTTGCTGCGCTGCTTGCCGCCGTGCCGCTCGATATGTCCGGCCAACTCCGCGACGTTCGGCCAGGTCAGGCACACATGGAACGGCCCGGTACGCCAGTACTCGACCCGGTCCGGCTGCGTGGTGGCGGGCGAGAGGAACTGGAACAGCTCGATTCCGGTGCCGTCCCCGGTGGCGAGGAAGGCTACGCGCAGGCTCGCCCACTCGGCCCCGAAGATGTCGCTGAGGACTTCGCCGAACGGTTCGTCCTCCTTGCCGATCTTCATCGGTCCGCCGAGGACGGTGAAGCGCAGTACCTGTCGATACCACTCGACAGCCTTGTCGAGGTCGGGAACGGTGATCCCGACATGGTTGAAAGCGGGCGTCGACAATAGAGATGGGGTCATAGTTCTCCGATCGATGAGCTGTGCAGATGGAAACGGCTACTGAAGATCCGTCGATCCGTACGAGTAGTCGACCAACTGCGTGTTGGGCACCGCGCTGTTGTCTTTGGCCATGTAGTAGTGAAGTCGCGCATCACCCATGACGGCGAGTTGCCCATCCTCGGTGTAGCCGCCGATGGGTCCGTCGAACATCGCGAGCATCACGCAGCCCGTGTCGGTCGAGAAGGGCTCGTGAATGGTGCCGGCCGTTTCGACCGTGAACGAGTGGGGTGTTCCAATGTCGGGGATCGTCTGCCCGTCGACGACGACCGTTCCGTCGTAGTAGTAGAAGCCGCCCTCGAGGATGTAGACCTGCAGGTTCCCGACATGCCAATGCGAGGTGGCCTTGATGCCCGGATCCACCTGCAACAAGATCGTGAAGGCACCCGAAACGAGGTTGCAGTAGAGCAGCTTGTAGCGCGTTCCTGGCATCAGCCAGTCGGTCCACTCGGTCTCGTCCATGGTGTGGAAGTCACGCCGATCCCCCTTGGGGGTATTTCCCGGGCTCGTCATCCAGAACAGCGGATTCCTGGCGTTGGCGGGTGTGGCGGTGTCGTCGACAGCGGTCATCGAATTTCTCCTGCAAAACTGGGGGGGATGGAGGTCGTGGTGTCCGGCCGTGACGAGGACTGTTTCGACGGCCTGTGACTCACCACACTGTGCCGCCGGAGCGGGAGGAACACCAGGTCCTATCCGACGCCCAACATTAAGCAACGCTTACCGGTCCGTGCGGATGCTCCTGACGTGCACACTTGCAGAATAAGGACGCACGCCGCCGGAACCGGGAAGGAAACCCATGGACATACACCCCCGCGTCTTACGCTACTTCCTGGTGGTAGCCGAGGAACTGCACTTCCGCCGCGCTGCCGAACGCCTCTACATCACCGGACCCGCCCTGAGCCAGCAGATTCGTCATCTGGAGCGCGAGCTCGGGTTCGAGGTCCTGAGAAGAACTTCCAGGTCGGTGGAGCTCACAGACAAGGGCGCGGAACTGGTAACGCTCGCTCGCGCAGTTGTCGACGCAAGCGACACGTTGTCGGCCTGGGTTGCGCGCGCAGACCAGGGAACGACGCGCATTCGGATCGGGTTCATGGCCACCGGGGCGGGTGAGCTCACCCAGGAGATCCTCAATGCCACGAGCGCGAATCTCCCGCTGGTCGATGTGCAGCTCAAGCATCTCGAATGGGGCGACCAGACCCGTGCGCTTCTCGAGAATCGGGTGGACGTGGTCTTCACACGCGAGCCTGTCCGAGCTGACGATCTGCGATGCAGCGTGGTCCTGAGCGAGCATCGTGTAGTGGTGCTCCCCAGCAGCCATCCTCTCGCGAACCGGTCAACCGTCGCGTTCCGCGAAATCGCGGAGGAAACGTTCCTACCCAGCGAAACAGGTTCCCAGGAATGGATCGACTACTGGCTGGTCAACCCTCGCTCCGACGGATCCGCGGCGCGAACCGGACCCTCTATTTCGACGGTCGAAGAAATGCTCGAGCAATGCGCGGCCGGCACCGGCATCGCCATCACCGCGGAGTCGGTCCCCCACTTCTACGCCCATCCCGGCGTGCGCTTCGTCGTTGTCGAGGACCTGGCACCTACACGCGTTCTCCTGTGCGCTCGTTCAGACAACAGCGACCCGACCGTGCGCAAGTTCGAACAGCTTGTCGAGGAAATTGCCCACGCTTGAACCGCTCGCTTTTGCTGCGAAGCGGTACTCGTACACACGAGTCGCGGCCGCGGGCGACCGCCCGCTCACGCACGTAGCGGGTGTGGTCGCGCGCCGCTCCGATCGAGGCCGAAATTCGCCCGACATCCGGGGTGAAGCTGCTGACTGCGTTCCACACCGCTCGGCCGGCACTGATGTGGTCGAGTGTGGCGAGCCGGCGCGCCAGAATGTAGGGCGAGTTTCAGCCGGTCGGGGCCATCAGCAGCAACCCGATGTCGGAGACGTCCGCCGCGAGCGCCGAGAAGAGGATCAGCGAATCGAACGAATGGATGGGCCCAGACGTGTTGTCGCGCTGAACTTCCACGTTCAGGATCAGGGGCCGACGTCCGGCAGTGGTCATCGCGGTTCCTGTCGACGTGAGAGATGCGGATCAGGCGAGCGACGCGGAGTGGATCTCACGGACGGCCCGGGCGATGCGCTGCGCCCCGAGCCGGAGGTTGTGTTCACTCTGGTTCGTGAAGCCCAAACGCAGGCTCCGCGCGTAGAGTCCGCCCGCGGCGGGATCGAAGTAGCGGCCCGAGGAGAAGTCCGCGCCGAGCGCGTTCGCGGCGGCACGGACTTCCGCGAGATCGATGCCGGGGTCGGTCACCGTGGCCCAGGCGAAGATTCCGCCCTCGGCCTGCGGAATCGACAGCAGGTCACCCGCCTCGGTGGTGAGAACGTCGGCCAGCAGATCCGCTCGCGCCCGGTAGAGGGTTCGGGCGTTCGCGACGATGCCGTCGAACAGTCCTGGCCGACCGAGAAGTTGTGCCACGGCGGACTGGGTCACCAACGATGGATGCTGATCGAGGTTCGCGCGTAACCGCAACAGTCCGGCCTGAAGCCAGGACGGGGCGACAGCCCATCCCAGTCGGAGCCCGGGTCCGAGGGTCTTGGAGAAGGTATTGATTCGCACCACACGGTCGCTGTCGAGCGGGACGTCCGGGACTGCCGTGCCCCGGAAACGGAGTTCGCGGTAGGGATTGTCGGAGACGACGACGAATCCGTAGCGCTCGGCGAGGGCGACCAGTCGCAACCGGTCCTCGGCTGCGAGGGTCGTGCCGGTCGGATTGTGGAAGTCGGGGATCACGTAGAACAGCTTCGGGATCCGCCCCGCCTGCAGATGGTCCTGCAAGACGTCGAGGTCCAGTCGGCCGCCGGTGTTGAGCACCGGCAGGACCTGGGCACCGTAGTGGTCGAGCACCCGCAGCGCAACGGGAAAAGTAGGGCTCTCGACGGCCACCAGGTCGCCGGGGTCGAGGAGAGCGGCGAAGACCAGGCTCAGTCCGTGCAGGGCACCGTTGGTGACGACCACCCGGTCCGGATCGACGACACCGGACTCGTCGCTCTCCCGCCCCGCGATCCACTCGCGGAGGCTGGCGATGCCTGGAGCGACCGAGTATTGCAGCGCCCGAGCTCCGGTCGGGGGCGTCGCGAGGGCGACGGCGAACGCGGCCGCCAGTTCGTTCACCGGGAGCGCCTCGTCGGCGGGGACCCCGCCCACCAGGCGGATCGCGTCGGGTTGCAGCGAGTCCGGCGGCGGTCCGAACCCACCCGCTTCGAGCGGGCGAGTGATCAAGCGGGACAACGAGGACGGAGGAGAGGATGTGAGACTCGTCATGTTCGAACTTCCTTCGTGGGCGGGAGTGTACGACGGATCACGCAGCGAGGAGGCGGTCCGGAGTCGCGGGGAGGCCGAGATTCCCTCGAAGCGTGGCGGATTCGTATTCGGTGCGGAACAGTCCGCGCTTCTGCAGGATCGGGACGACATGCTCGGTGAACGCCTCGACACCGCCCGGACCCTGCCCGGGCATGACGATGAACCCGTCGGCACCGCCCTCGGCGAACCACTGCTCGAGCCGGTTCGCGACCTGTTCGGGTGAGCCGACAGCGCGACCGTGACCTGCGGACCGTTGCTGCAGTGTGATCAAGTGCCGAACCGTCCAGCGTTCGTCCACCGCCAGTTCGCGGAACATACCGTACCGACTCTGCCTGCCTTGCACCGATGCGACCGGTGGCAGCCACGACGGCGGAATCGTGTCGTCGAGTGCGAGGCCGGACAGGTCGACGCCGGCCAGTTGACCCTCGAGCGCGGTGCGGGAGGCATCACTGAAGTGCTGTTCGAACAACTCGTCGTCGATCCGCCTGGCCTCGTCCTCGGTGCCACCGATCGTTGTACTGATCCCGGGTAGGACATGGATGTTCGCCGGATCGCGGCCTGCTGCCGCGGTCCGGGCCTTCAGGTCGCGGTAGAAGTGCTGCGCTCCGCGCAGTGTCTGCTGCGCGGTGTAGACGCCCTCCGCGAACGCGGCAGCGAACGCCTTGCCGTCGTCGGACGAGCCGGCCTGGAACAACACCGGATGATGCTGTGCGGACGGTGGCAGCGGAAGGGGCCCTTCGACGGTGTAGAACTCGCCGCGGTGGTCGATCGGGACAGCAGACTGGTCGTCGACCCACGAGTTCCACAGCGCCTGGACAACGGCCACATGTTCGAGTCCTTGCCGGTACCGTGCCTCGTGTTCGGGCAGCGGTGCGTCGCCGAAGTTGCGCTCCCCCGCAGCCGACGTGACCGCGTTCCACCCCACGCGACCACTGGAGAGGTGGTCCAGCGACTGCAACTGTCGCGCAAGGTTGAACGGCGCGGTGAAGGTCGTCGACACCGTCGGGACCAGCCCGATGTGGTCCGTCACGGCGGCGACCGCCGAGAAGAGTGTCAGCGGTTCCGGTTTCGCGCCGAGCTCGGTATCGGACGTCAGTCCGTCGGCAGCGAACAGGACGTCGAACTTCGCGGCTTCCGCAGCCCGGGCGAGATGGGTGTAATGGTCGAGGACGCGGCCGGGATGCCGAACATCACCGGGACGGATCTGCCCGCGGGCACCGTTGCCGGGCGGGTTGGTGAGGAGGCCGAGCCGGATCTGCCGGCGTGCGGATTGTGCTGACACGATTCTGTGCTCCATTGTCGTTGTGCGGCGGGCTGAATCACGCAGAAGTTGTCCCCAGTCTCCAAGCCGCCCCGCCGACCTACAAGAGTTTGTCTCGCACCGATCCGAAGCGGCCGATGCTGCAGCGCCGACGGCGGGGCCACGGAACCGTCATTACCGTCTCCTGCGACCGTCTCGGACGGCACATGCCAATGACAACAACAGCATTCCGGCGCACACTGCAAGCCCCGCCGCCATCGCACGGCCGTAGTTCCCGGCGTCCGCGGACAGGACCCCGAGATACAAGCCAGGCACCGCGGCGAGGCTGACGGTGGCCGACAACCGCTGCGACAGCTGCAGGAATCCCACGGCCACGCCACTCACACCGGCCGGCGCATGCTCGAGCGTCATCGCACGGTTGGGGGCGTCGACGAATCCGCTCGCGACCCCGGACAGAACGGCCAGCGCGGCGACCACCGCGAGCACCGACGTCCGCGGCAGCACAGTGACCGCGAGCACGTATCCGGCGACCACGAAGAGTTCCGCGACGATGGCACCCACCACCGCGGCGCGACCGAACCGAGCGACCACCCGCCAGCCGGCTGCCGAGGTCACGGCCATCATCACCGAACTTCCCGACATCACCAGGGCCGCGTGCAGCGGTGCGATGCCGAGTCCCTCGATCAGATAGAGGCTCATCACGGCGTTCATCGCCAGGAGGGCGCCGAACCAGAACAACGCGACCGCCGTACCCAGTGTGTAGCCACGTGCCCGCATCAATGCAGGCAACAGCACCGGCGTGCTTCCGCGACTCGCGTAGCGCCGTTCCCACCAGCGGAAACACCCCAGAGCCAGGATCGAACCCGACACCGACAGCACCGCTCGCGTCGCCCCGAAGCGCGACACCATCGGCAACAGCAGTAGCGTCGTCGCAGCCGCGAGCAACCCGAGACCGACGACATCGACTGTCGCCCCCGACCGCGAGCGGCTGTCGCGACGCAGGAACAGCACGCCGAGCGCCACGGTGACGACCGCGAACGGCACGTTCAGCACGAGCAACAGCCGCCACCCCCAATCGGGACCCCCGACCCCGAGGAGCACACCACCGACGATCGGACCGATGAAACCGGCGAGCCCCCCGGCCGTTCCGTATGCCGCGAGTGCCTTGGCTCGACGAGGCCCGGAGTAGCGGTCGGAGATGATGCCGAGGACCTGGGAACTGACGACTCCCGCCCCGACGCCCTGGCCGAGGCGGGCCGCAACGACGGTCCACGGCTCCGCGGCGAAGGCACCGACCAGGCCCATGACGGCGAACAGGCTCAACCCCGCGAGGAACAGCCGCCTGCGGCCGATCAGATCACCCATCCGCCCCGCCGGGACGAGGGCGAGACCGAAGGTCAGTGAGTAACTCGCCAGGATCCACTGCACGTCCGCCGTCCCCGCATCGAGGGACGACCGGATGGCCGGCAAGCCGATGCCCAGCACAGCGGAGTCGAGGAGTGTGGTGAAACCGGCGGCGGCGCAGACGAGTACCTCCCGATGTCCCGCCGTGTCGCGGAGCGCCGGTCCGGCATCGGTGCGTTCCGGTGCTGTGTCGAGGTCGGTCAGGATCGGCCTACCGATGCTCGCCCGCGGCGGCGGTGCGGATGCTCTCGGCGTCTGCGAGCGCCACCACCCGCCCGGCTTCGGCCACGACCACCGGCCCCCGGTGTCCGCCGATTCGCCGCACTGCCACCGACAACTCCTCGGTGACTCCCACGACGGGCAGCGGCTGAGCGACGTGCGCGCCGACCGGGTCGTCGTCCGGAGCGTCCGACAGCGCCTCGGGACCGACGGCCCCCAGGATCTCCGCGACCACGATCGGACCGGCACCCGGGCGCGCCAGCACGACGGGTAGCGCCGGGGTGTCCGTGAGCAGGTCACGTGCCTCGGCCACGGTCGCGGTGGACGGCACTGTCCGGGGTGCGATTCCCCGGCCACCCAGTGCGTCACCCACGACGGGTCCGCTCGCTGCGTGGTAGAGCGGGAAGCCGAGCCGTCCGAGCCACTCGTTGTCGAAGTACTTCGACAAGTACGCCCGGCCCGAGTCCGGGACGATCACGACCACGACGTCGACCGGGCCGAGAGTTCGCGCGACCCGCAGGGCGGCGGCGACCGCGGTGCCGGCGGATCCCCCGACGAGGAGTCCTTCCTCCCGGGCGAGGCGGTGCAGCACCGTGAGGGCCTCGACGTCCGTGATCCGCTCGAGTCGGTCGACGACGTCCGGGTGGTAAGAGTCCGGCCACTCGTCTGTCTCGGTCTGCGGGTGCAGGAAGTGGCCGACGGATTCGATGTACCAGGCCCGGCCGTCTCCCCCGCCGTACACAGAGGTTTCGGGGTCCGCGCCGACTGTCTGCACGGCGCCGCCGGAGACCTCGGCCAGGAACTCCCCTGTCCCCGTGATGGTCCCACCGGTTCCGACTCCCGCCACGAAATGGGTGACCCGGCCCTGGGTCTGACGCCAGATCTCGGGTCCGGTCGTGGTGCGGTGCGCGTCCGGATTGGCCGGGTTGTCGTACTGACCGGCGAGCCAGCCGCCGGGAATCTCCGCCGCGAGCCGAGTGGCGACGTTGCGGACGAATTCAGGATGATGACTGGGCCGTCCGCCGGGCGTCACATGCACCTGCGCCCCGTGCGCCCGCAGCAACGCGATCTTCTCGGCGCTGGTCTTGTCGGGCACGACGACGACCGAACGGTAACCCCGGGCGGCAGCAACCAACGTCAGACCGACCCCGGTATTGCCCGACGTGCCTTCCACGACAGTGCCCCCGGGTAGCAACTCTCCCGATTCCTCCGCCGCGCGAATCATGGCCAGCGCGGCACGGTCCTTCACACTTCCGCCGGGATTGAGGAACTCGAGCTTGGCGTACACCGTCGCGGAGATGCCTTCGGTGACCCGGTTCAATCGAACGAGGGGCGTGTTGCCGATGGCATCGGTGATCGAGTCGTAGACGCCGAGGCTCGCAGCATCGACTGTGGGTGGATCGAGGATGGTCATGCGTCTACCTTTCGAGGCCGCAGCGGTGTCACTCGATCAGCATGGCAAGGACGGTCGCCGAACGACAGGATTCGAGTCACGCCGATCGGATCTTCGCATCCTCGAGATTCGAATTCTTCTCCGGCGACAGCCGATCGGCTGTACTACGGGACGACCCGAGACCGAAGGGGGTAGTCGAAAAGATGTCGACACCGGTGACAACACTGCAGCGTCACGACACAGAGCTGTGGCAGTGGCGACTGTCTGCGCGTTGCCATGAAGAGGACGCGGAGATCTTCTTCCCGGCGGACGCCGAACGCAGGAACGCGCGCTTCGAGCGGGAAGATATCGCCAAGGAGTTCTGCCGCGGCTGCGCAGTAGTTGCGGAATGCCTCGCGTATGCGCTCGACACCGGCCAACAGCACGGAGTCTGGGGAGCGACGACGCCGGGTGAACGGCTCGCTCGACTGGGCCGCTGAGATACGTTGAGCGCGAAAGCCGAATTATATTCGCAAAGAATTGATTTGGTGCGCCACTCCCGGAAAGCAAGTACGTTCGGTATGCCGCGGTCTTGGGAGAGGCTGCGGTGACATGCGGTGTTCGAGAAGAGGGGTAAGAACACCGGACGTGGTGGATGGCCCCGCCGACGACGTCTCCTCGAGACGCGTTGGCGGGGCCTCCGCCGGCCCTCGTGTTACGCGGCGGGGCTCCGTCGCAGCTCCGGACGGGCCAGCGCCTCGGGAATCTTTCCGGTGTCGCGCTCGGTGAACACCGTTCCCGGAGGGACGATCTCGTCGATCCTGTCCAGCACTTCACCGGACAGCGGTACATCGACCGCACCCAGATAGCTGTCGAGGTGCTCGATGGTGCGTGGTCCGACGATCGCGGATGTCACATCGGGATGGGCCAGCACGAACGCCAGCGACAGTTGGATCAGGCTGATGCCGAGTTCTTCCGCCAGCACGGCAAGTGCGTCCGCGGCGGCGAGCTTGTGGGCGTTGGCGGGTGCTTCGATGTCGAAGCGGCCCTTGATCAGTTCGGCGCGGTACGACTCCGGCTGCGGAGCACCGATCCGGTACTTCCCGCTGAGCCAGCCCGCGGCGAGCGGACCGTAGGTGATCACACCGAGCCCGTATTTGCGGGCGATCGGCAGGGTTTCCCGTTCGATGCCGCGGATCAGCAGCGAATACGGAACCTGCTCGCTCGACGAGCGCTGCAGGTTCCGGGAGTCCGCCACCCACTGGGTCTCGACGAGTTCCGCCGGCGAGAACACGGAGGTTCCGTAGTAGCGAATCTTGCCCGCCCGAACCAGATCGTCGAGTGCTCCGACAGTTTCACCGATCTCGGTGTGCGACTCGGGCCGGTGGACCTGGTACAGGTCCAGGTAGTCGGTGCCGAGGCGCCGAAGACTGCCCTCCACGGCCTCGGTGATCCATCGCCGCGAATTGCCGCGATGCTGTGGATTGTCGTCGACGGCGTTGTGAAACTTGCTCGCCAGGAACACGTCGTCGCGGCGGCCCTTCAACGCCTTCCCGACGATCTCCTCGGATTCCCCGCGCGAGTATGTGTCTGCCGTGTCGACGACGTTGATGCCCGCGTCCAGCGCCCGGTGGATCACCCGGATGCCGTCCTCGTGCGTAGTCTTGCCGCGGGCCCCGAAGTTCATCGTGCCCAGCGTCAACGGGCTGAGTTTCACACCCGTGCGTCCCAAGACGCGGAAGTCCTGCAGTGCCATCAGTGATCGTCCTTTGCTGTAATGGTGGCGCGACGGCGAGTTGATGCGTCGGTCAGTGACGGCGGAAGGTAGCCCTCGTCCGCCGGGCTGATCGTGACTCCGGGCACGACGATCTCGTCGATACGGTCCAGGATGTCGCTGCCCAGTCTCACGTCGACGGCGCCGAGCTGACTCTCGAGGTGCTCGAGGGTTCGCGGCCCGATGATGACGGAACTGACGGCGGGATGCTGGAGGACGAAGGCCAGGGAGAGGTGGATCAGCGACAGGCCGGCGTCGTCGGCCAGCTTCTGCAGTTCCTCGGCGGCGGCCCGCTTGCGCTGGTTGGCGATCAACTCCGGGTCGTGGCGGTGCGGCTGCCGGGTCAACCGGCTCGACTCCGCGGCATCCGTCTCACCCGCGCGGTACCGGCCCGACAGCCAGCCGCCGGCGAGCGGGCTCCAGGTGAGGACGCCCAGCCCGTACTTCTCGGCGATCGGCAGCGTGGCGCGTTCGGCGGCGCGCGCGAGAATGGAGTACGGCGGCTGCTCGGTGACCGGACGCTGCAGGTGGCGCCTGTCGGCCGCCCACTGTGCTTCCACCAGTTGGTGCGGCTCGAACGTGGTGGTACCGAAGTAGCGGATCTTGCCCTGCCGCACGAGGTCGTTCAACGCGCCGAGGGTCTCGTCGAAGTCGGTGTCGGGGTCGGGGCGGTGGATCTGGTAGAGGTCCAGATGATCGGTCTGCAACCGTCGGAGACTGCCCTCGATCGCCTTGAAGATCCAGCGCCGCGAGTTGCCGCGATGGGTGGGGTCGGACCCGATCTGGCCGTGGAACTTGCTGGCGAGGACCACGTCGTCGCGGCGGCCGTGCAGCGCCTTCCCGACGATCTCCTCGTTCTCGCCTTGCGAGTACACGTCGGCGGTGTCGACGACGTTGATTCCGGCGTCCAGCGCGCGGTGGATGATCCGGGCGGCGTCCTCGTGGTCGGTGTTCGCCCAGGACCCGAAGTTCATCGCGCCGAGCGTGAGCGCGCTGACCTGCACACCGGTCCGTCCGAGGTGGCGGTACGTCATGATCTGGTTTCTGCTTTCTGTCGGGGCAATCATCTGCGGGAATACGTGTTGATCGGTACGCGGAGACCGAGGTGGCTCCGGAGTGTGCGGCCGGTGTAGTCGGTGCGGAAGAGCCCGCGGGCCTGGAGGATCGGAACGACGTGGTCGACGAAGTCTTCCAGATACGAGGGCAGAACGGCCGGGATGACGGTGAACCCGTCGACGGCGCCCGACCGCCACCACGTCTCGACATGATCGGCCACCTGCTCCGGAGTACCGACCACCACGCGGTGCCCACCGAGGAACTCGGACAGGAGCTGCCGGACGGTGTGCCCGGTGTCGGCGGCGTACCGGGTCAGCGACGCGAAGAAGCCCTGCGGTCCGACCCTGTTCTCCGGCAGCGTCGACAGCCGCTCGGGGAGCGGCGCGTCCAGGTCGAGGTCCTCGTCCGGGTAGCCCAGCCACCGGGCGAGTGCCCGCACCGGGGCGCTGTCCGGGTGCAAGCGGGACTGCAAGATGTCGAACTTACCGGACGCCTCCGCGGTGGTGCCGGCGACGACGGGGACGAGTCCGGGCAGAATTCGGATCTGGGCGGGGTCGCGACCGGCCGCGGCCGCGGCCGACCGGATCTCCCGGGCGAACTGCTGCGCCGGCCCCAGCCCGAACTGGGTGGCATAGATCGCCTCCGCATGGGCCGCCGCGAAAGCCTTGCCCTGAGCGGACGAACCCGCCTGCACCAGCACTGGTCGGCCCTGTGGGGAGCGGGTGACGTTCAGGGGCCCGGCGACGGTGAAGAACTCGCCGCGATGATCTACCGCGTGCACCTTGTCGGGGTCCGCGAATCGCGCCGATGTCTGGTCGCCGACCAGTGCGTCGTCTTCCCAGCTGTCCCACAGCTTCTTCGTCAGTTCGACGTACTCGCCGGCACGCCGGTAGCGTTCGTCGCGCTCGGGGAGATGTTCGATGCCGAAGTTGCGGGCGGCGTTCGGCTCGAACGTGGTGACCACGTTCCACCCGGCCCGGCCGCCGCTCACGTGATCGAGCGAGAGAATTCTGCGCGCCAGGTTGTACGGCAGATTCAGCGTGGACGTGGCGGTCGGGATCAGCCCGACACGTTCGGTCGACACGGCCAGAGCGCTCGTGAGCAGAATCGGGTCCAGTGTGGCCGCGGGACCGCGGGCGATGCCCGGCTGCTGCACCGGGATGTCCGGGAACAGCAATCCATCGAGGAGTCCACGCTCCGCGACGGCGGCCACCCGGCGGTAATGGTCGAGGCTGATGAACGACTCCGGTGCCAGCTCAGGATCCAGCCAGGCGGCCGGGTGATATCCGGCGCTTCCGACGTTGACGAGGAAGTGCAGCGAGCGACCGTCGGCTCCGCCCATCACGCCACCACCCGGTCCGTCGAGGTCGGCACGGTGTGAGCCGGGACATTCAGGCCCAGGTGCCCGCGCAGAGTTGTCGTCTCGTACTCGGTGCGGAACCGGCCGCGGCGCTGCAGGATCGGGACGACATGGTCGACGAAATCGTCGAATCCGCTGGGCAGCACGTCGGGCATCAGGTTGAATCCGTCGGCGACGCCTTTGTCCACCCAGTCCAGGATCGCGTCGGCGATCTGCTCCGGGGTGCCGGTGACGATGCGGTGCCCGGCGCCGCCGCCCAGTCGGCGCAGTAGTTGGCGAACTGTCAGATTCTCGCGCTGCGCCAGTCCGACGGCGATCTTGTAGAACGTCTGCGAGCCGCCTGCCTCGTCCGCGTCCGTCAGCAGGTGCCAGGGCAGAGGCCCGTCGAGGACCAGCGCGTCCTCGGGGACGCCGAGCTGACCGGCCAGGCGGGTGAGCGCGTACTCGGGCGGCACGAGTTCGGCGAGCAGGTCGCGGCGGCGCAGCGCTTCCGCCTCGGTGCTGCCGATCACGGTCGACAGGCCCGGCAGGACCACGACGTCTTCGGCCCTGCGCCCGTAACCCACGGCGCGGGCCTTGACATCTCGGTAGTACTCGGCAGCTTCCTGTTCCGTCTGCGCGGCCGTGAAGATCACCTCACCGACCTGGGCGGCGAGTGCCCGCCCGTCCGTCGATGCACCGGCCTGCACCACCACCGGCTCCCCTTGCGGTGAGCGCGGAACGTTCAGCGGTCCGGCGACGTCGAAGTGCGGGCCGTGGTGGTCGGTGCGGTGGATCTTGTCGGGGTCGGCGAATCGCCATGTCGGCTTGTCGCCCACCAGGGCGTCGGGCTCCCAGCTGTTCCAGAGTTTCCGCACCACCTCCACGAACTCGGCGGCCCGGGTATAGCGGCCGGCGTGGTCGGGTTCGTCGTCGAAGCCGAAATTGCGCGCCGATTCCTTGCCCGCCGTGGTCACCACGTTCCAGCCCGACCGGCCGCCGCTGAGCTGGTCGAGTGTGGCGAAACGCCGTGCGACGTCGTACGGGTCGTTGTAGGTCGAGGACAGTGTGCCGATCAGACCGATCGTCTCCGTCGCAGCGGCAACCGCGGCCAGCACGACGGACGGCTCCAGGCTGTTGAACGGCCGGTAGCGCAGGTCTTCCCGGATCGCCGGACCGTCGGCGAGGAAGATCGCGTCGAGCCTTGCTGCCTCCGCTTTCCGGGCGATGTCGATGTAGTGGTCGAGCCCGAAGGAGGCGAGCGGATCGGTTCCGGGGAACCTCCAGGACCCGCCGAAGACGCCGGCGTTGAGAATGTTGACGTTGAGGTGAACCTGCCTGCTCACTGCTCCTCCTCGGCCGGCGCACCTGCTGCGATGGCGGACTTGCCGAGGTTGGCGACGACGAAGTCGCTCTGCGGGAAATGAATCCGGCCCACCATGGCGTTGCGGTGGTGCCGTTCGAGTGGGTTGCTGCGCGACAGTCCCGGGTTCCCGGTGAGGTCGAGCGCTGACTCGGTGATGCGGATCGCCGTCGTCGTCGCCACGTGCTTCGCCAACGCGGGCAGGGCGCTGTTGGTCTCCACTACCGCCGCCGCGTGCCGCAGCAGTGCACGGCTGGTCTGCAGTTGCGCTTCGATCTCCCCCACGCGGTCGTGGAAGCGCGGCACCGTGGCCAGCGGCGCGCCCAGCGCGGTGGGCACTCGGGTGTGGAGGTACCGGACCAGCCAGTCCCTCGTCGCGATCGACACCCCGTTGTAGTTGGCGGCCAGGAGCAGGGGCAGCGCCTGCCTGCCTGCACTGCGGACCTTGCCGGTGCCGTCGTTCGGGTTGCGCAGATCCACCAACCGGGAGTGCTGAATCCGGGCATTGTCGAAGATCACGGTCTGCGTGTCCGACGCGCGCAGCCCGAGGTGGTCCCACGTCTGCTGTACCCGCCAGCCCGTGGCCTGGCGGTCGAACAGGAACGTGGCCACCTTCGGCTGGGGATCCGCGGTGGTGGCTGTGACGGTGAACCAGTGCAGCCCCGAGATGCCCGTTCCGTAGGCCTTCTCGCCGTCGATCCGCCAGCTTCCGTCGGGCAGGCGGGTGGCCGTGGTGGCGGGGACGCCTCCGCGGGACAGGCTGCCGAGTTCGCGCTCCACCGCGAGACCGTTGATGAGGGCGCCCTCGGTGACCGCTGTGCGGAACACGGCGGCCTTCAGGTCGTCGGGCCACGGGTTGTCGGGTCGTTGGAGCGTCAGGTGGTTGGTGTAATTCCACTGCAGGATCAATCCCACCGACGGGTCCGCGGCTCCGACGCGCTCGATCACCTCCACGGCCTCGGCGATTCCGGCGCCGCCCCCACCGAACTCCTCGGGCACCGTCAGCGACTGCGCCCCGATCCGGCGCAGCGCATCGAACGCGTCGAACGGGAACTCCCCGGTGAGGTCGTGGTATTCGGCGCGGGAAGCGATGAACTCGAGAACCTCGCGGAATCGGTTTTCGTCGAGTCCTCGCACGGTGGTGCGGGGTTCGGTCACTCCGACAGTCATGTGAAGCTTTCCTTCCTGGTGCGGCCGACAGTCTCGGTCACCTCGAGGCCGAGATTGCCTCGCAGAGTGCGGTGGGTGTATTCAGGGCGGAAGAGTCCGCGGCTCACCAGATGCGGCACCACCTGTTCGACGAAGGCCTCGAGGCCGGTACCCACCTCCCCCGGCATGATCGTGAAGCCGTCGGTGGCACCGCTGCGGAACCATGCTTCGATCCGGTCCGCGATCTGTTCGCCGGTCCCGACGGCCAGTTGATGACCCGCCCCTCCTGCGAACTTGTGGATCAACTGCCGTGCGGTGAGGGGTTCGCATGCGAGCAGTGCACGTGTGCTCGCGAAGAATCCGGCCGAACGCGGCAGCGACGAGTCCGCGCCCGGAAGATCGTCGGCTCTGATCACCGTGTCGAGCCGGAGCCGCTCAGGATCGAGACCGAGCTGTCCCGCGAGCTGCCGCAATGCCGGCTCGAGCGGAATGGTCTCGCGCAGTTCCTCCTCGCGTCGTCGGGCCTCGGCCTCGGTGCCGCCGACGACGGTGATGAGACCGGTCGAGACTTTGACCCGGTCGGGATCGCGCCCGTTCGCCGCCGCCCTGCCGCGGATGTCGGTCCTGAGGGTCCTCGCGACGTCGACGGTCTGTGCTGCCGAGAACACGAGATCCGCGTACTTTCCCGCCAGGGCGAGGCCGCCTTCCGACGCGCCTGCCTGCACGATCAGCGGCCTGCCCTGGGGTGAGCGCGGCAACGGCAACGGGCCCGCGACCGACAGGATCGGACCACGATGGCCGGGAGGAGTGATCCGGTCCGGGTCGGCGAACCGCCCGCTCTCGGTGTCCCCGATGATCGCGCCGGCTTCCCACCCGTCCCAGAGCTTGGCCACGACATCGACGAATTCGTCTGCTCTGCGATATCTTTCGTCCTTGACGGGAGGCTCCGAGAACCCGAAATTGGCGGACGCCGCCGGATGCTGGGTGGTGACCACGTTCCACCCGGCCCGACCGCCCGTGAGATGGTCGAGAGACAGGTATCGCCGGGCCAGGTTGTAGGGGTCGTTGTAGGTGGACGATCCGGTCGCGATCACCCCGATGTGTTCCGTTCCGGCCGCCGCATCGGCCAGCATGACCACAGGATCGAGACCGAGGCCGGGAGCGTGGTGAATGTCCGAGGACAACGCGGGACTGTCACCGACGAAAACGGCGTCGAGGTGTCCGCGCTCGGCGATCCGGATGAGACGACGGAAGTGCGCCGGATCCACGAAATCGCCGGGGGCGTTGCCCTCCACCCGCCAGGAGCCGCGGAAGTGCCCGGGTGTGAGAAGTGAAATATTCAGGTGCAGTTGCGAACTCATGGTCACGTGCTTCAGTATCGAGCCGGAAGGTGAGGCGAACAAGCCAGTGACGCTACGAGATTCGTTAAGAAATCCTCAAGCCGGGTCGGACGACCGCAGGCGGTTCACGACGCGAGCTGCAGTGGTCCTGCGACCATCCGCAATGCCCTGATGGCCGCGGCCACCGCGGGGCGCTCGATCGACGCCTGACGGTACGTGACGCCGATCTGCCGTGCGCCGTTGGAGACCGGGCACGCGACGAGGTGCCGGTGGGCCTCGGAGACCGCCATCTCGGGGACCACGGCCACCCCGAAGCCGGCTTCGACCATTTCCGCCATCCCCGTGAAGCTGCCGCACCGATGCTCGATCCGGGGCGTGAATCCGGCCTGACGGCACGCGAACATCACCGACACGATGGAGGGGGCCCCGTCGGAGGCGGCGATCCAATCCACGTCGGCGACCGCGCCGAGCCCGTGCTGCCTCGCGCGCTCCCGCAACGGAGTCGGAGCCAGGAGCACCAGTGGGTCGTCGAACAGGAACTCCGAGGCGAGACCGGCGGGAAGGTCGCGTGCACGGAACGAGTAGGTGTAGGTGATCGCCAGATCGACTTCCTGCTGCCGGACTGCAGGCACCGAATTGACCGGCATCGCGTCGATGAGTCGCACCCGCAATCCGCGGTGCTCTCGACCCAGTCGCGTGGCCACCGGCAGCGCAAGCCGGGTCAGGGCGGTCTGGAACGTCGCCAGGGTGAGGACGCCGGTGACGGATTCTCCCGTCGCCGCTACGGCGCTCTCCGCTTCTTCCAGTGCGGCAACGACTCTCGATGTGTGATCGACCAGCACCCGGCCCGCGTGGGTGAGACGCAGCACGCGCCCCTCTCTGCGGGTCAGGACCGCGCCGACCTCGTCCTCGAGGATCCTCAACTGCTGGGACACCGCGGACGTGGTGATCCCGTGCAGTTCGGACACAGCCGTCATCGTCGTGTGCTCGGCGAGGTCGCGGAGCAGAATCAACCGTCGAATGTCATACACAGGTGGTCCTCGTGGGTAGATCGGCCGGTCGTACGGGATCTCCGCTCGACCGTATTTCCCATCCTGCCCAGCGGCGACCGTTCAGCACAGGTTTGTGATCACGACGATTCTGTTCAGTACACCTTGTCGCGCGCACTCGATCCTCGACCGGAAGGCTCTTTCCGGGGACGGAGCGGCGATCAAGAATTCTTCGGCTCGCCGTACCGGTCGGCGAACGACTTGGGTGTGGTGCCGTTGACCAGGTAGTCGCCGATGACCGTCGGCTTGTAGACCACGGGGTTGTGTGAGGCGAGAGTGCGGGCGTTCCGCCAGTGACGGTCCAGATTGCGTCCCTCTCGCACCGCGGAGGAGCCACCCGCGTTGAAGATGAGGTTGGCGGAGTCCAGGACCGCGTCGATCACGGCGATCTGCGCCGCGGACGTGTTCACGAAGACCTCCGCGAACAGATCGCGGGTGGGCCCCTCTGCCTCGAACCGTGCATTGACGTCTTCGAGTTCCTGTGCGATCCGCTGCAGGATGCTGTCGACGACCAGAACGTTCTTCGCGATCTTCCCGACCACGCCGAGGACAGCGTAGTCCGACGTCGCCGCATCGGACGGCGCATGCAGACTCGTCCGGGTGCGGCTGCGCACCAGTTCCACTGCGTCGTCTCGGACGTTGCGGTTGATCCCCGCCAGCGTCGCCAGGTGCACGATCTGCACGAACGAGGACTGCTGGTCGAGGAATCCCGGGCGGTGCCCGAACTCGCCGAATTCGGCGACCGGTGCCGCCTCGAACTTCGTGGTTCCACTGGCGGTGAGCCGTTGACCGATCCCGTCCCAGTCGTCGATACGGTCGACACCCGCCGCGGTGGCCGCCACCACCACGAAGCGGCGCCGCGCATCGCCGTCCGTCACGGCGACTCGGATGTAGTCGGCGTAGAGGGTTCCCGTCGTGTAGTACTTCTCGCCGGATACCACTGCCTCACCGCCGTGGTCGGCGACGGTGGTCGAGATGTCGAACGTTCCCCGGCCGGTGGGTTCCGACTGTGCGTTGCCGAATGCCGCTCCCGCGCCGATCTTTTCCAGCCAGTGGGCCCGAACCGGTCCGTCGTCCAGGTTGCGGAGGATTTCGACGGTGGTGAAGTGCCCCCGCAGGATCTGCGGAATGTTGGAATCGGCCTGCCCGAGCTCCGCGAGGAGTTCGAAGAGCTCGGGCAGGGTCGCCCCGTGGCCACCGAACTCGACCGGGACGCGCAGAGCACCGAACCCCGCGGCGAACAGCTCGGCCACCTCCGCGTACGGCAGCTCCCGGGCGCGTTCGCGCTCCGCCGCGCCGGCAGCGATGCGCGCGAAGATCTCCCGGAACCGCGGGAGGGAACGGTCCACGGCGGTGGAATGGTCGCTGACGCGGCCGGTCAGGGTGACAGCGGTCATGAAGGGTCTCCTCGGACGACGTGATCGAGCGCCGTCACCCGGACGGGTGACGGCCGACGGAACGGTCTACCGGCCGGGCCCCGAAGGGAACGACCGGAAGCCCAGGTTCTCCGTCCCATCTCATATCGAGACATGTTGCCGATCAACATAATCGGCCTTGACGCTTCGTGTAGATCCGCTAAATCCGCGTCTCGTCGCCGTGTGCCCGTGCAGGCTCGTTCGCGGGCAGGCCTGCGGCCTTCCATGCGGCGAACCCGCCGTCGATGTGCACCACGTTGCGGAAGCCACACTCGAGCAATCCCTCCGCCACCGGACCGGACCCCGCAATGGATCCGCACACGACGACGATCGGCTGGTCGAGCGAGATGATCTCGGCGTGCTTCGTGGGCGAGTCGAGTCCGAACTGTTCGTCGAGTGCGTCGCGGTCGGCAACGATCGCTCCCGGGACCTCGCCGTTCTCTCCGCGCCCCTTGTCGCTGCGCACGTCCACGAGCACGGCGCCGCCCTTGACGGCCGCGGCCGCGAGCACCGGGGTGACGAGAGCGGGGGTGAGTCGGCCGGCGGTGTCGGTGTTGTCGGTCATGTGATGTCCTTCTCGGTAGGTGGTTGTCCGGATGTCAGAGCGCGGCGGCGAGAAGTTGGTTCTCGCCGGGTACGGCGTGCAGCAGGTTTCGGGTGTAGGCCTCGCGCGGCGCGCCGAAGATGTCGTCGACACGTCCCGACTCCACCACCCGCCCGCCGCGCATCACGGTGACGTCGTCGGCGATCAACCGCACCACGCCCAGGTCGTGGGTGATGAACAGGTACGTCAGCCCGAATTCGGCCTGGACGTCGACGAGGAGTTGCAGGATCTGCGATTGAACCGAGACGTCGAGGGCCGAGACCGCCTCGTCGAGAACGACGATTCTCGGGTCGGCGGCGAGTGCCCTCGCGATTGCGACGCGCTGCCGTTGCCCGCCCGACAGTTCGACGGGTTTGCGCCGGAGAAACGTGCTGTCGAGCGCCACCGCGTCGAGCAATTCGACCACCCGTGTGCGGCGTTCGGTTCGATTGCTCCGAATCTTGAACGCAGCCAGCGGTTCCGCGATGATCTGCTCGATGCTGAGCTTGGGGTCGAGTGACGAGTAGGGGTTCTGGCGTACCAGCTGGATCCTACGTCGCACCGGCCGCAACCCGCGGTGGGACAGTCCGTCGATCCTGTCGCCTTCGAGCAGAACCTCGCCGGCGTCCGGTCGGCTGAGCCCGACCGCGATTCGCGCGAGTGTGGACTTGCCTGCTCCCGATTCACCGACCACGGCGTGGGTGGAACCGGCGGTCACACCGACGGTCACACCGTCGACCGCGACGAACTCGGAGGCCTTCGAGCTCGACCCGACGGTGAACCGCCTGGTCACGTCGCGCAATTCCAGGACGGGGGCCGCGGCCGCGGTGTCGTCCACGGCGCGCGCCGCGAGCGCAAGCGGTGACGGCCCGAGGCGCGCGCTGCGGAACGACGGCGCCGCGGCGATCAGCGACCGGGTGTATTCCTGCCCCGGATTCTCGACCAGCTCCCGCGTCTCCCCTTGTTCGACGATCCTCCCCTGCCGCATGACGACCACGCGGTCCGCCCGGTCGAACGCCACCCCGAGGTCGTGGGTGACGAGCAGGACGCCGAGCCCGAGGGTGTCGCGGAGTACCGCGAGATGGTCGAGGATCACCTTCTGAACCGTCACGTCGAGCGCCGACGTGGGCTCGTCCGCCACCAGCAGTGCCGGATCACTCGCGAGGGCAATCGCGATGAGGACTCGCTGCTTCATCCCGCCGGAGAGTTCGTGCGGGAACTGCGAGTAGACCCGTTCGGCACTGTTCAGTCCGGCGAGGCGCAGTTTGTCGAGCGCCAACTCCCGCGCCGGACCCGATTCGACCTTCCGGTGCAGCCGGATCGCCTCGAGGACCTGCACCCCGACTCTTTTCACCGGGTTGAGCGAGGTGCCGGGATCCTGTGGAACGAACCCGACGAACGGACCGCGCAGCTGTGCCAGCCGCCGGTCCTTCCACCGGGTCACATCCCGCCCACCCAGGTGGATCGTGCCGGACTCGATGGACGCCGACGACGGCAGGAGCCGCAACGCGGCATGGACGGTGGTGCTCTTGCCCGAGCCCGATTCACCGACGACGGCAACGAACTCACCCGGGTGGACGCTCAACCCCACACCCTCGACGGCGGTCTTCCCGGCCCCGCGAGCGGTACGGTAGCTGACCCGCAGATCGTCGATCTGCAGCAGCGGACCGTGCCCCTGTTCGACGTCGCTCATCTCTGGTCTCCTAGCGATTTGCTGATGCGGTTGGTGGCGAGCACGACCACGGCGATCAGGACGCCGGGCAGGATCGAGATCCATGGGTAGGTGGCGAGGTAGTCGCGGCCCTCCGACACGGCGAGCCCCCACTCAGGCTCCGGCGGCGGCGCTCCGTAACCGAGGAAGCCCAGTGCCGCCACGGCAAGGATGGCCGAACCGCATTCGAGCGCAGCCAACGACAACACGGCGGTGACCGAGTTCGGCAGCACGTGCCGGACCACGACCCGGCCGAAGCCGGCTCCCGATCCGTAGGCCGCTTCCACGTAGTCGCTCTGGGCGACCTTGAGTACCTCGGAGCGCATCACCCGGGCGAATGCCGCAACCGCGGAAATTCCTACCGCCAACGCCACATTGAAAGTGCCGTATCCGAGTGCCGTCACCACCGTCATGGCGAGCAGAAGCGCCGGAATCGCGAGCAGCACGTCGACGAAGCGCATGACGATCGCATCGGTGCGACCGCCGACGAACCCGCTGAGCAGGCCGACGACCGAACCGACGACGAACCCCACCAGCACCGCGAGCAACGTCGCACTGAGCGTCGTGGACGCCCCGAAGATCACGCGGGCGAGGAGGTCCCGGCCGAGGCGGTCGGTGCCGAAGAGGTGTTCAGGACCGGGTGGGCTGAAACTGGCGTCGACGTCACCGTCGTAGGGACTGAACGACGTGAACCAGCCCGGCGCCACCGCCCAGAGAACGACCGTGACGATCACCAGCCAGGACAGGACCAGGCCCGGTGCGGTCGACGCGAGCCGCCGCACGAACCGCACGAACCGGTCGCCGGCGGTGTCGGCGGTGTCGGCGGTGGATGAGGCCGGTGAGCGGAAATCGAATGTGGTCACTGTGATGCCTCCTTACCCGGCCGCCGGGGCGGCGCCGGCGAGGACCCGCGTGCGCAGCCGCGGGTCGAGCAGCGGATAGACGATGTCGACCACGAAATTGACGACCACGAAAACGACGGCCGCGAACACCACCACCGCCTGCACGAGCATCACGTCCTGCGTGCGGACTGCCGTCTCGGTCAGCCGGCCGAGGCCGGAACGCGAGTAGATGGTCTCGACGATCACGGCACCGGCCAGCAAATTGCCGAGGGTGAGTCCGGCAATCGTCAGTGCGGGCAGGCTCGCGTTCTTGAGAACATCGCGCACGAGAACCCACAACCGGCTGGCGCCTTTCGCGACGGACACCGTGACGTAGGGCGCGTTCAACCCGAGTTCGATGTTCTTCAGCAGCAGCTGCGCGATGGGCGCCGACACCGGTATCGCCAGCGTGACGGCGGGCAGCACGAGCGAGGCGAAGCCGTCGTTTCCGATGGGGGGAAACCACCGTAGCTGGAACGAGAAGACCTGCAGGATCGCGAGCCCCACCAAGAACACCGGTACGGATACACCGGCCGCGGGGAGGGACGCGATGGCCTGCGACAGCCACGAGCTGCGGGTGTACGCCGCCGACAGTGCAATTGCGAACGCCACGATCACCGCGAGTAGCAGTGCGGCACCCGCGAGGATCGCCGTCTGCGGCAGCACCGCGAAGATCATCGACCACACGTTCTCCCCCGTGCGCACCGAATGCCCGAAGTCCCCGTGCAACGCACCGAACAGTCGCGTGGCGTACTGCACGACCACCGGCTGATCGAGACCGTAGTGTGCGCGCGCCGCGTCCTTGTCGGCGTCACTGACCAGTTCCGCCTCGCTCGGGTCGAACATGAGGTCGACGGTGTCGTACGGAAGCACGTACAGCAGGACGAACGTGAGCGAGTACGCCGCCCACACGACGAACAGGGACTGACCCAGTTTGGCGAGGATGTACCGTCCCATTGCTCAGCCCTGCTCTATCCAGGTGTCGTAGAACACGTTTCGCGACTGTGCCTCGTAGCCCACGTTGTGGACCTTCGGGTTGGCCGCTGTCACCTGGGCCGGGTTGTACACCGGCACGCTGAGGATCTCCTCGTTGAGTACGAAGTCCTGCGCCGCGGCGGCCGCGGCGGCACGCCTGGCCGGATCGAGTGTCTCGTTGACGGCGCGGAACGTGTCGATTGCCTTCTGCCGGACGGGGTTGTCCGCGGTGATGGCGGCGCCGTTCGTGAACAGCGGCGAGTACGTCTGCTCGAGCACCGCCACGTCCGATCGGCTGGTATTGAACACCTGGACGTTCCATTTGCCCTGCAGCTTGCTCGCCGCCTGGTAATCGGGGATGGGAAGGACCTGCAACTGCAGGTCCACACCGATGTCACGCAGATCCTGCTGGATGAGTTCGAACGCGGGCTTGTTGATCACCAGGTTGTTGATGGCGAGCAGACTCAGCGTGAGCGGCTTGCCGTCGGCGTTGACGCGAATACCGTCCGGGCCGTCCTTCCAGCCGGCCTGATCCAGGATCCGCTTCGCCTCGTCCTGGTTCTCGACCAGTCGATCGCTGAAATCCGCATATCCCGGCACGCGCTCCGAGACCACCGAGGACGACGGCCGGTAGCTGTCGGTCAGTACCGTCTTCGCCAGCGCGTCCCGGCTCCAGCCGAGTTTGACGGCCTCGCGCACGGCACGCTCGTTGGTCGGGAAGAGATCGGTCTTGAAATCGAACGCGATATCGCGGCCGGGGATCAGCTGGGGAACGATCTCGTAGCCCTCGGCGCGCAGCGGCGCCTCGTCGGTCGTGTTGACGTCCAGGATCGCGTCCACCTCACCCGAGCGCAACGCCCCCGTCCGGACCCCGGCCTCCGGGATGACGAGCACTTCCACCGCGTCGAGGTAGGCGTCACCGTTGTGCCCCCGGCTCGCCGGCGCCCAGTTGTATCCTTCCCGCTTCCGCAGGACGGTCTTCTCCTGGTACACGTGTTCGGTCACGACGAACGGTCCGGTCGCCACGATGTTCTGCGGAAGCGCGCGGTCCTCTTTCCTCAACTGCAGCGTCGTGTGCCCGAGGATCCCGGCAAAGTACATCGAGAGACCCTGGAGGAAACCGGCACTCGGCTTGTCGAGGGTGACCTTCACGGTGCTCGGATCGATCACCTCCGTGCCGAGGTACCCGCCCCAGTATGCGGATACCGGGACGACACCGAGTTCCTTGTTGCCGAAACCGAGGAGGTCGAAGTTCTCCTTCACCGAGTCCGCTGTCAACGGCGTGCCGTCGCTGAACGTGACGTCGTTCCGCAAGTGGAACGTGAATTCCGTCAGGGTCTCGTTGACGTTCCAGGACGTCGCCAGCCAGGGCTCGAGAGCACCCGATTCGGGATTCTGATAGACGAGCTTGTCGCTGATGTTGCTCGTGATCAGCGACTCCGGGTACGAGCTACCGGAATGCGGATCGAGGTTCGCCGGCGCGTCCAGGACGGCGAACCGGAGGGTCCCGCCGGGAACCGGATCCCCACCGACGTTCGAGGAGGCCACCGACTGGGATGCGGCGCACCCGGTGAGCACCAGTGCTGCGGCGGCCGTAGCCGCAATCAGAGCTGTTGCTCTGCCGACGAATCTTCGGGTCATCTGACGGAACTCCTCAATGCATGGACGAACGGAAGGAAGACGAGACACGCGCGTGGCGCCGAATCCACGCCGACGACGGTCGGGCGGACGAGACGATCAGGGAATCGGAGGTACGAACTCCGAATCGGGTGCCCGCAGGCGCCCGGTCACCAGATCAGCGACAACAGTGGAACGCAGCGGAGGAGAACAGGGGGCCATGGGCGCTCATGACGTTCTTCCTTCCGCGTCTCGACACTCGTCACAACTGTGACCAGCTGAGTGTGCACAGTGCCGGAATGACGAACAACCAACCTGAACTACGAGGTTCTTTAAGATTGGCTCAAGGGAACGATCGGCCGACGATCGGCGGCCGCAGTGCGCCCGGTCGAGCTGATCGGTTTCCCCATCCTCGGCGAACGTGGACGGGAATGCGTTCGTATCCGTTTACGACTCCGCGACCCGGGGAATGTCGTAGGCGAAGGTGATGCCAGATGTTGAATTCCGAGATCTCGAACCCCGTGCGGTCCGCCCGAAGCTTCCTCGACCGGCGCCGAGGGCCGTCGGACCGTGAACTCGTGACCACTGCGAAGGCGGTCCTGATCACCAGACGCGGCTACAGCGATGCCCAGGCTTTCGACGAACTACTCGACGTGGCGCGCAGGCACCACCTCTCCGTGCAGGGCGCTGCCCGGTGCCTGATCGACCTCACCAGCAACACCGGTCACCTCACGAGTCGCAGGCCGGTCGCATTCCCCGAGTGGGAAGGACTCCGCGGACCGCCCTCCGGGCACCACCGTCGTCCGTCGCAGCGGATGGACAGTTTGCAGGGACGCCACCACCCCCACCTCGCGACACAGATTCGACCGTGATGACACCCGACGTGTAGGCGAATGTGTCAAGTGGGCAAGATAGGGCGCCGCCGGGGAGTTACCCCGACAGCGCCATGCACTTCGTCACGCGGAGGTGGGCGGGCGGATTGAGCGCTGGGTTGACGCAGCTAGTGAAACAGGCGTGACCATTCGCAACGCCACCGTCATTGCAGCGATATCCTTAGATACATCCGCGAGAGGCCAGCAGTGATGCATTTCTTCGACAACGACTCGAACCGGAAGAATCGATGTAGTCGATGACTGACATCGATCCTTTCGCGACGCAACGTGGCGCGACGGGTTCGATCACGGCGGAGCTGGCAGCCGCCGGATTCGAGGACGCACATGAGATCGGCCGCGGCGGTTTCGGCGTCGTCTACCGGTGCACCCAGGCGGCGCTCGACCGCACCGTGGCAATCAAGGTCCTCACCGCGGACCTCGACGAGGAGAACCGGGAACGGTTCCTGCGTGAGCAGCGCGCGGCGGGCAGGCTGACCGGACACCCCCATGTCGTCAATGTCCTCCATGTGGGCGTCACCGACACCGGTCGGCCATACATCGTCATGCCGTACCACGCCCAGGACTCACTCGACACGCGGATCCGGCGCGACGGACCGCTCCCGCTCGACGAAGCGCTGCGGCTCGGGGTGAAGATGGCCGGCGCCCTCGAGACTGCCCACCGCCTCGGGATCCTTCATCGCGACGTCAAGCCCGGGAACATCCTGATCACCGACTACGGCGAGCCCGCGCTGTCAGATTTCGGCATCGCCCGTATCGCCGGCGGGTTCGAAACCACCGCCGGCGTCGTGACGGGTTCGCCGGCGTTCACCGCCCCCGAGGTGGTGACCGGCGAACCCCCGAGCGCTGCCGCCGATGTCTACGGCCTCGGTGCCACGTTGTTCGCTGTGATGACCGGTCACGCTGCCTTCGAACGCCGCAGTGGGGAGCAGGTGGTGGCCCAGTTCCTGAGGATCACGGCCGAGCCCGTTCCGGACCCACGGAAGCACGGCATTCCCGAGGACGTCAGCACGATCATCGAACGTGCCATGTCCGGCACCCCGGCGAGCCGCCCCTCCGCCACGGAACTCGGCCAGCAACTCCGCGCATCCCAACGTCTCCACAATTTTCCCGTCGACGAGATGGCACTGCACACCGAACCGGGAGACAGCCATCGCGAGGAGAACGTGGCGGCGGCCGACCAACCCGTTCCCACCGCGCACGAATTCTTTCGTGAAGTGACAAGTTTCGTCGGACGCCGAAATGAAGTGGCCGCGGTCAAGGCGCGGCTCGCGGATTCTCGGATAGTGACACTCACGGGATTCGGAGGGGTAGGTAAGACCCGGCTGGCGTGCCGCGTCGCCTCGGAAGTGCGCAGAACCTACGCCGACGGCATCTGGTTCGTGGATCTCGCCGCGATCTCCCTTCCCGAACTTGTCGTCAGCGCAATTGCCGAGGCGCTCGATATTCGAGACGGAGTGACTGCGGATGGAACTCACTACCTCTTCGAATTCCTCGGTGGAAGGCATGCACTCATCGTCCTGGACAACTGTGAGCACTTGATCGAGGCGTGCGGAACGGTCGCCGCCGACATTGTTCGGCGGTCGGACCGCGTGCAGATCCTCGCGACCAGTCGGGAACCGCTCGGTGTGCTGGGTGAGGCGGTGTTCGAGGTTCCTCCCCTGTCGGTTCTGGATGAAGCTCAGCTCGCCGAGGGACGAGATGGCAAAAGCTTTCGTTCCGAGGCGGTCGATCTTTTCGAGCAACGCGCCGCATCCGTCGTCCCCGGATACACCCTCGACGACGAGAGCCGCCTGGGGGTTGCCCGTCTGTGCCGGCGGCTGGACGGCATCCCTCTGGCGATCGAACTCGCAGCGGTCCGGATCAGGTCTCTTCCCCTCGACCGCGTCCTGTCGCGGGAGGGCGCACTGTTCGATCTGTTGACTCGGGGAAACCGCGGCGGTCCGGTGCGGCATCAAACGCTGCGTGGCGCCATCGATTGGAGCTTCGATCTGTGCTCGCAGGAGGAACAAGTCCTGTGGGCGCGGCTGTCGGTATTCGCGGGCGGTTTCGATTTCGATGCAGTCGAGAGCGTGTGCACCGATCCGGACATCGTTCCGGATGCTCTCGAATTGATCTCCACTCTTGTCGAAAAATCAGTCGTCTCCACCGTTCAGTCCGGATCCACGGTTCGATACAAATTGCTGGAAAGCATCAAGGATTACGCGGTCGAGAGACTTGCCGAGCAAGGTGACGAGGACAAGTGGCACAGGAATCATCGAGACTATTTCCTGCGGATGTCGGAACGCAGCGAGGCTCAGTCACTGGCATCGGGCCAGCTGGAATGGAACCGTCGCCTGCGGCACGAGCGGGCGAACCTGCGGTCGGCGCTGGAGTACTGCCTGTCCACCCCCGGCGAGGCCCGAACCGGTCTCCGGATGGCGGGTTCGCTGTGGTTCTTCTGGAACGCGAGCGGCCTGCTGCGAGACGGGCGGTACTGGTTGACCCGAGCCTTGGAGGCCGACCAGGATCCGAGCCGCGAGAGGGCCAAAGCGCTCTGGGTGATCGGTTGGTACGCAATGATTCAGGGCGACATCGCGACCTCCAAGCGCTACTTGATGGAATGCAGCGACGTCGCGGAATCGATCGGTGATCGAACCGCCCAGGCGTTTGCGCTTCAGTTCCGAGGCGCGGCGGAGGAGATCGACGGAAATCTCGAAGAAGCGTTGGAGCTTCTCACTGCCGGCACGTCACATCACGCCGAGTCAGGGGAAGTCAACTCCCTGACACTGTTGGGCGGCGCCCAATTAGCTTTCGTGCACTGCCTGTCGGGCAACCTGGAACAATCCCTTGCCTGGGCGGAGGAAACAATCGCCCGGGGTAAATCGCTGCCGGAGCGGTTCTCGACGTCGTGGGCGCTGTGGGCCCGCGGACTTGCCCTGTGGACCCAGCGCAAGTACCCGCAAGCTTCGGATTCGTTGAAGGAAGCGATCGAACTGAAGCAGTCACTGAGCGACTGGCTGGGTGTGAGTGCATGCACCGAGATTCTTGCGTGGATCGCGATCGAGGAAGGCAATCCCTCTCGATCCGCACGTCTGCTGGGTATCGGGCGCACTCTGTGTGGCGAGATGGGCAGCTCTCCACTCTTCGGAAACGAAGAGTTGATCCGCACACGAACTCGTTACGAGAACCGCACCCGTCAACTGCTGGGTGACTCTGCATTCGAGCGAGAATCCCAGGCCGGTGAACGACTCGAACACCTCGCGTCGATCGAATTCGCGTTGCAAAAGCGCACGTCCAAGCCGGCGGCGCCGGCCACTCCTTCAGGGCAGGTGAAGCTCACACCTCGCGAGAAGGAAGTGGGAAGGCTCGTCGCGGAGGGACTCACGAACAAGGAGATCGCGGAACGGCTGGTCATCTCGCCTCGTACCGCAGAAGGACATGTAGACCGCATCCTCACGAAGACCGGGCACCGATCCCGTGCGCAGCTTGCCGCCTGGATCGCCCGCGAGGAGAACATCGATTCCCGAAAGCCGTAGTTCGGACTCCGCTGGGTCCATCGGGGGCATACCTGCGTAGGAAATGCAGGTAGTGAAGCACGTAGATCACCGCCGTCAGACGCGCCGCGCAATTGCGAGTCTTATCGGCATGAACAGCACGCACCTCCACCAGAACAACTCACACACCAGCATCTCCTCCTGGAAGCGGTTCGCCACCGCCGCAGTCGCCACCGCCGCACTCGGCGTCATCCCCGCCGGCATTTCAGCCGCCACCACAGCTGCCGCCACCCCCGTCGCCGCCGTCATCGCACCTGGCACTCCCCGCGACCACGACAACACCATGCAGCAGCAGAGCCGGCACGACCGGCAACGCGACCAAAGGCAGGACCGCCGCGCCGAGACCACCATCGGCGACCAAATCCTTGCCGGCTGGCACAGCAGCAGCATGTAAGACGTTTGCACCGTCGATCGCCCCGACCTCACCTCACCACCCACCAGAGAAATCCCCAGAAGGAAGTAATGAGCATGACCGAAACCCGCACCACCGAGGCGACCACCACCACGACGGTCGCGACCGTCGACATGAAACTCGAGGTCCTCGTCCTCCCCGTCTCCGACATGGATCGCGCCACCGACTTCTACACGAAACTCAGCTGGCGACGAGACTTCACACCGCCCGACTCCGGCGTCGTCCAGTTCACCCCGCCCGGCGCCGCCACCTCGATCCATTTCGGCACGGATCTGACCACCGCAGCACCCGGCTCCGCCACAGCCTTCCTCATCGTCTCCGACATCGTCGCCGCCCACCAGCAGCTGGTCGCCGCCGGAACCGATGTCAGCGACATCTTCCACTACACCGCGAACGGCCCGGTCCTCGGACCGGACCCCGACCATTCCAGCTACAACTCGTACGCCAGCTTCCACGATCCCGACGGCAACACCTGGAAGTTGCAGGAAGTCACCACCCGGCTGCCCGGACGCATCGACTCCGCCGCAACAACATTCAGTTCCCACCGCGAACTGGTGAAGGCGCTTTTCCGCGCGGCCATCGCCCACGGTGAACACGAGAAGCGCAACGGCGGACAGTACGACGAGAACTGGCCCGACTGGTACGCCGCCTACATGGTCGCCGAACAGGCCGGGACAGAGCTGCCCATCTGACGCTCCGATCCACCCAAAAACCAATCTCGACCACCAACCAACACAGCAAGGACCCCACATGTCTGTCACATCCGAAGTCGCGATCCGGCCGTTCACGTTCGAGTTCCCCGAGACCGAACTCGAGGCGCTGCGCCAGCGCATCGCGGCCACACGGTGGCCCGACAAGGAGACCGTCGCAGATCAGTCGCAGGGCGTGCCTCTCGCGACGAGCCAGGCACTCGCCCAGTACTGGGCGTCGGATTATGACTGGCGCAAGGTCGAGGCGAAACTGAACGCTCTGCCGCAGTTCATCACAGAGATCGATGGGCTCGACATTCACTTCATTCACATTCGCTCGAAGCACGAGGACGCGTTGCCGCTCATCGTCACGCACGGGTGGCCCGGGTCGATCATCGAGCAGCTGAAGATCATCGAACCGCTGACCGATCCCACCGCTCATGGTGGTGACGCATCGGACGCTTTCCATCTGGTGATTCCGTCGGGGCCCGGCTACGGGTTCTCGGGCAAGCCGACCACCACCGGCTGGGGCCTCGACCGCATCGCACGTGCCTGGATCGAGCTGATGAAGCGCCTCGGATACACGCGGTACGCGGCGCAAGGCGGCGACTGGGGCGCGATCGTCACGGAACTGATGGCTCTACAGGCGCCGCCGGAACTGGTCGGCATTCACACCAACATGGCTTCCGTGGTTCCACCCGAGATCGATCAGGCGCTCCGCACCGGCAACCCACTACCGTCCGATCTCTCCGACGACGAAAAGGCCGCCTCCGACCAGCTGGCCTTCTTCTACCAGCACATCGGATACGCCGTGGAGATGGGGACGCGCCCACAGACACTGACCGGATTGACGGATTCGCCCGTCGGACTGGCAACGTTCATGCTCGACCACGACGCGAAGAGTTTGGAGCTGATCTCCCGGGCCTTCGCCGGACAGCCCGAAGGCCTGACGCGAGACGACGTCCTCGACAACATCACGCTGTTCTGGCTGACGAACACCGCGGTGTCCGCAGCTCGGCTCTATTGGGAACTCACGTCCCCGGCCTTCCTCGCCACCAGGGGCGTCTCCATCCCGGTTGCCGTGAGCGTCTTTCCCGACGAGCTCTATCAGGCACCGCGCAGTTGGACGGAGAAGGCGTATCCCAACCTCGTCCACTACAACAAGCTCGACAAGGGCGGGCACTTCGCGGCCTGGGAACAGCCACAGCTCCTGGCAGAAGAGATTCGCGTGGGCCTGCGGTCGCTTCGATAGCCGACCGTCGTCGGACGTGTGCACCGGCCCACGTCCTGCCGGGGCGACCGGGTGGCTCACCGCGAGCCACCCGGTCGCCCCGGCTGCGCGGCCACGCCGTGCGTTCTCACCGCAACCGCCCCAGATCGTCTCGTTTCACACACGAAAAGGTATGAACCATGTTCGCTGTTCAGTTCGATTCTCCTGGATACATCGATGTGCTCCAGGTGCGAAATATTCCGGTCCCCAGTCCGGGTGAGGGTGAAGTACTCATCGCCCTCGAAGCATCGGCGATCAATCCCGCCGACGTGAAAATTCGTAGCGGGATGATCACACCTCAGGGAAGTGCGCCGTTCACGCTCGGATACGACCTGGTGGGCACCGTAAAACAGACGGGCCCGAATGCCGGCCGGTTTCTGCCCGGTGATCGGGTCATTGGTGCCTCGACGTCGGCCGTCACCGGAAACGGGACATGGTCGGAGTTCGTCTGCCTCCCGGAGACGTCCCTTGCCCGTGCCCCCGAAAACGTCGACTCGGCCATCCTTGCCCAGTTACCTCTACCCGGCTTGACCGCGATGCAGGCCGTCGATGCTCTGCAGTTGACTCCGGGAGCCGACGTGCTCGTCGCCGGAGCCGCCGGCGCGGTCGGACGTATCGCCCTGCAGCTTCTCCACCTCCGCGGATACCGCGCGCACGCGTTGGTTCGGCGGGCCGAGCAGGCGGAATCGTTGCCGACCGGTGTAGCAGAGGAAGTACATATCGGCTCACTGCCGGTCTCCCGCGTCGACGCAGTGATCGACACCGCCGGAATTGACCTGTCCGCCTCGTTACGGCCCGGGGGGCACTACGTCACCGTTGTCCCGGGAAGCCCGCCCCACAGCGTGTCGCCGGAGAGCGCGACGCTGGTGATCACTCACGAGTCCGGCGCGATGTTGCACGCACTCGCCGAACTCCTCGCGAGCGGTGAGCT
Source organism: Rhodococcus sp. T2V (assembly GCF_029269925.1). Taxonomy (NCBI): domain Bacteria; kingdom Bacillati; phylum Actinomycetota; class Actinomycetes; order Mycobacteriales; family Nocardiaceae; genus Rhodococcus; species Rhodococcus sp. T2V. The sequence goes on along the minus strand of NZ_JARJBD010000004.1, from coordinate 247,998 downwards.
AGACCTCCCCGGCTCGACAACGTTCACGTTCTCAGAGATCGAGGCTGCTCACCACGAGTACGACCGCCAGCTGGGACGCCGCATCACGCTCGTCGTCTGACCGGCACGGTAGCGGCCCACCGAGATCTGCGAAGAATCCATGAACGACGAATCCAATCGAGCCGGGCCCGCGGGCCGCCCGACCGAACTCACCCCGATGCCCGTGCCGCCGCCCGACGCGAAGGCACGATCGGGCGGTGGTTCGGGCAATTCGATGCCGGTCCGGGGCCGAGGCCGGACCGGAAACCTGCCGGTGGAGCTGACCAGTTTCGTCGGCCGCCGCCATGAGGTGGGCGAGACGAAGAAGATGCTGTCCGCGTCCCGGCTGGTGACACTGACCGGGATCGGGGGCGTAGGGAAGACCCGGCTCGCGCTGCGAGTCGCCACCGACTCGCAGCGAGCGTTCACCGACGGTTCCTGGCTGATCGAGCTCAGCGAGCTCTCCGATCCGGAGTTGGTGACCGGTGTCGTATCGGACGTCCTCGGACTGAGGAATCACACGGTGGACGCACCGTTGGTCCTGCTGACCGACAACCTCGCCGACAAGGATGTGTTGCTGGTGCTCGACAACTGTGAGCACCTGCTGGAGTCGGTGGCGGCACTGGCGGCCACCGTGTTGCGGACCTGCCCAGCGGTGCGCATCCTGGCGACGAGCCGGGAGCCGCTGAGGGTCAGAGGGGAAGCGGTGACCCGGGTTCCGCCGATGCAGACCCCCAACCCAGACCATGCGCCGTCGCTTCGCGGGTTGCCCGGCTACGAGTCGATCGCGTTGTTTCTGCAACGAGCCGTCGCCGCCGTTCCCACGTTCGAACTCACGGAGGACAACCAGGTGGCGGTGGCGCAGATCTGCGCCCGCCTGGACGGATTGCCATTGCCGATCGAATTGGCCGCAGCTCGGCTGCGAGTCATGTCCGTGCACCAGATCCTCGACCGCTTGTCCGATCGATACCGCCTGCTCACCGGCGGCAGCCGTGCCGCACCCGACCGGCAGAAGACGTTGCGGTGGTCCATCGGCTGGAGCTACGAGCTGTGCACCCCGCAAGAGCAGCGTCTGTGGGCGCGGTTGACGGTGTTCGCCTGCAGCTTCGAACTCGACGCCGCCGAAGCCATCTGCGGCGACGATGATCGGGGCGGCGATCTCCTCGACGTCGTGTCGGCACTGGTCGACAAATCGATTTTGATCAGGGAAGAGGCCGGCGAGGTGGTCCGGTACCGGATGCTGGACATCTTGAGAGAGTACGCCCAGGAAAAACTGCAGCTCACGGGCGAATACCCCAACCTGCGCAGACGCTTTCAGGACTGGTACCAGGAGCTGATCACGCGTGCCGCGGCCGACATCATCAGTCCTCGCCAGCTGCATTGGCTCGATCTCCTCGATAGGGAACAGCCGAATCTTCGTGCTGCCCTGCATTTTGCGCTCTCCGAACCAGACGAGGCCGATGCCGGACCGCGCATGGCGGTCGGGTTGTCTCCGTTCTGGCTCTCCCGCGGATACGTCCGGGAGGGCCGGCTCTGGCTCGACCGGGTCCTCGCCGCCCACGTCGGCGAATCCGGTGCGGATCTGGCCAAAGCCCTGTACCTGGTCAGTCTCTTCGCGGGAGTGCAGGGAGACGTGGCTGAAGGTGTTGGTCTGCTGGCCCGCGCCGATTCCCTCGAGGATCGACCGGGCGCCACCTCGATGCGTGCGCTGCGGGGATTCGTCCGAGGATTCCTCGCTCTCTACAACAGCGACTCCGTATCCGCCGTAATGTATTTCGATGAGGCGATCGGCGCCGCGCAAGAAACCGAGGGTGCTGCCTTCTTCCATGTAGTGAGTCTGTTGGGCAAAGGGCTCTCCTACGTGTCGCTCGGCGACGCGTCGAAGGCGCGCGTCTGCCACGAGGAGATGCTGGCCCTCACCGGGGCACTCGGAGACTTCGTGTACTGCGGGCGGTCCGCGATGATCGGGGCATGGGCGTGGTGGTGCGATGGTGATCGCACCCGGGCGCGAGCGGTCATCGAGGAGGGAATCCGACTGTCGACTCGTGCCGACGACTCGTTCGGCATCGGCTGCAGCCTGGAAGCCCTCGCATGGATCGAAGCCGACCACGATCCCGGCTGCGCCGCAGTCCTTCTCGGAGCGGCCGCCGCAATCTGGCGGGACGTCGGCGGAACCATGGCCAACTATCTCACAGGTCTGAGTTACCACAGCGACTGCGAACAACACGCACGCCGTGTGCTCGGTGACCGGCAGTTCGAGGAGAAGTACCAGCACGGCAGCGCGTTCAGCGTCGACAACGCGGTCGGATACGCCTTCGATATACAGCCCGCGCCTGCGAAGAAGTCTCCCGAAGTCGGCACCCTGAGCCGACGCGAACGACAAGTCGCCGAGCTCGTCGCCGAGGGACTGACCAACAGGGCGATCGCCGCAAAGCTGGTCATCTCGCAGCGCACCGCACAGGGCCACGTCGAACGGATCCTCTCCAAACTCGGCTACACCTCGCGAACGCAGATCGCCACCTGGCTCGTCGAACAGCGACACCAACAGAACCCTGACCCCGAGACGCGAACTCACCACTCATGACCATGCCTGCGTTGCACGCTGCCGCCACCGATCGCACCGACCAACCACCCGGGCGACCGCGACTGATCGCCCCGCACTGTCCGTCGCCCTCTCTTGTCAGGTCGATGGACGAGCGATACCATCGCGGTTACCAGAACTGGAAACTAATTTCGAAAGTAGGAAATCTTGATGGTCCAGCGAATTGCCGTGATCGGCGCAGGGCCCGCCGGGCTGAGCGCAGCCAAACACCTCATCGGACGGGGCTTCGACGTCACCGTCTACGAGAAGGGGTCCGAGGTCGGTGGGCTGTGGGTATACGACAACGACAACGGGATCGGCGCGGCATATCAGTCGCTGCGGATCAATTCCGAAGCGAGGGACACCGGTTACCGCGACTTTCCGATCCCCGCGGAGGCATCCCTCTTCCCCACTCACTATGAGATGAGGGCCTACTTCAACGCCTACGCCGACCACTTCGGGTTGCGTCAGCACATCGTTGTCAACACTGCGGTCGACAGCGTTGAGCCCGTAGCGGAAGCGCCGGGCGCTCCGCGCTGGAAGCTGAAGTTGAACGATGGCACGGAACCCGAATTCGACAATGTGGTGGTAGCGAACGGACACCAGTCGATCCCGAGCCACCCGCCGTTCGCAGCCGACTTCACAGGTGAATACCTGCATTCACGTGACTACCGGGTCCCGGATCGGTTCGCCGGAAAGAAGGTTCTCGTAGTCGGGACCGGAAACAGCGGCCTGGACATCGCTGCGGATGTCTGCGTTGTGACGGATCGGACGGTGCTGGCCGCCCGCTCGCCCGTTCTGATCATGCCTCGAATGATGTTCGGTGCTCCGTTGTCACGTTTTCTGGCGAAGGTGGAGCGCCCCTGGCTACCTTGGCCGCTGGCGCGCCGGGTCCGAGAACTGGTCACGCTGGTCGCGCACGGGCGGATGGAGCACTGGGGCTTCACGACACCGAAAACGCGGACGCACCCGGCCAGTCACCCCACCGTGATGTCCCATATCGCGTGGAACCGAATCGCAGTCCGTCCCGGAACACACAGCGCCGAAGGCACTACCGTTCGATTCGACGACGGAACGGAAGAGGTTTTCGACGCCGTGATCGCCGCGACCGGCTACCAGTTCGACATCCCGTTCCTCGGCAGCGAGGTGTCGCCGATCAACGGTGGGCGCATCGACCTGTACCGAAGGGCCGTGTCGCCAAATTGGCCCGGCCTCTACTTCGTTGGACTGTTCGACGTCAGCGGCGGCGCCAATATCCGGATGATCGACATCCAGAGCCGTTGGCTCGCCGCGGTCATCTCCGGAGACGTCGACCTTCCCGACGAGGCCGCGATGCGATCGGCGATCGCTGAAGAACACGAGCAGATGGCTCGGCTGTATCCGTCGGGGCGGCGGTACGGACTCGAGTTGGACCCACGTGAGTATGGTCTCGCCGTTCGTGAAGACCTCGCGAAGGCGAAAGAGAAGGCCGCGGCATCGGCTCAGATCCCGCAACCTGTCTGATCGGTTTGTGCCTCAACCGATACGAATTCCCCCCGGTGTCACCGAGAAACAAAGGAACGAGATGAGCCACCCCGTCGTAGCCGTCAATCACGTGAGCGTGCCAGCTCGTGCACTGGGTGAATCGGTGCGCTTCTATGAGGACTTTCTGCATCTCGAGCAGGTCCCGTCTCCGACCTTCGCAGTTCCGACCGCGTGGTTCTCGATCGGTGACAGGACACTGCATGTATACGAGTACGGGGCGACGACGGACGTAAGTCAGATTCATCACTTTGCGCTGGAGGTCAGCGATTTCATGGGTTTGTACGACCACGCGACGAACCTGGGGATCAAAGAAAAAGGATTTCTCAGCACCATATATGAGCTCCCGGATGGCGGGGTCCAGATGTATGTGCGAGATCCGGCGAACAATCTTCTCGAATTGGTTTGCCGCGACCGGTCGACAGTGGACCGTGGCCGAATTCCCGAATACAAAGTGCTTGCCGACACCATCTCGCAAGAACCGGCGTCAGAAGGCGCGCGGATGTTCAACTACCACGTGCAATGAACGCGGCTCCGTTGGGAATCCGCCGACTGATCGGCAAACGTGCTCTCGAGACGTTCTGAACGAAAGGGTCAACCGATGCAGGTCCACAAAGCTCTCGCCCAAGGGCTGATCGACCATGGGGTCACGACGTTGTTCGGCCTGATGGGCGACGGCAACCTCTACCTGGCGAACTACTACTCCTCGATCCCTGGAGCCACATACATCGCATCAGCGCACGAGGCCGGCGCCGTGTTGATGGCCAACGGCTACGCCAGCGTTTCAGGAGAGGTCGGCGTGGCGACCGTCACCCACGGTCCATGATTGGCCAACGCACTTCCGCCTGTGATCGACAGCGTACGGAGCCGGATGCCGATAGTGTTGATCTGCGGCGACACCGCAGACGGTGACCGAAACACCTTGCAGGACATCGTACAAAGAGAACTGGTTCTTCCGACAGGAGCCGGTTTCGAACAGGTACGGCGCCCCGAGACCGCTGTTCAGGATTTGCGCGAGGCCCTGTGGCGGGCGACCGCAGAACGCAGACCGATCGTACTCAACGTGCCGGTCGATTACATGTGGAAAGAGGTTGAGTACCAACATGACCCTCTGCCGCCTGCGGACCGGAACACGACACTGGACCCTGACGCGATGGACCGAGCGGTCGGCATTGTTGCTGACGCCGAGCGACCGATCGTCCTGGCCGGCCGCGGGGCGGCGACGCCGAGCGCTCGGGCAGCCATCTGCCGGCTTGTCGAGCGTCTCGGCGCGCCGGTCGCAACCACCTTGCGAGGAATGTCGCTGTTCTCGGCGGACCCAGGGGCGATGGGAGTATTCGGCACACTCTCCACCTCCGCCGCTCTGGACCAGATCGGCAAGAGCGATTGCGTCATCGCGTTCGGTGCGGGCCTGAATTCCTGGACCACGGATTCAGGGGCCCTCCTGGACGGCAAACGAGTCGTGCAGTGCGATACCGATCCACAGGCGATCAAGCGACACATCGATGTCGATGCTGCCGTACTGGGCGACGCTGCGACGATCGCGGACGCGATCCTCGGGTATCTCGACGAGGCAGAGGTCCCTGCCCGCCGGTTTCGGGAAGACTGGATCGAGAAGTCAGTTGATCGCGAGGACTACGAGATCCCACCGGCTTCCACTTCTCTCGTGGGCAGTATCCCATTCCGTGAGACCGTGCGAGCAATCGACCGGTTGATTCCCGAGGACCGAGTGGTCGTAGTCGATGCCGGTCGCTTCATGTTTGCAGGCTATACGCTGCTCCACGTTCCTGACCCCCATTCACTCGTGCATACCTGCAACTTCGGCGCGATCGGCCTCGGCATGGGGAACGCGATCGGAGCCGCGCTCGCCGCGCACGGCAGGCCCGTACTCCTGGTCTGCGGAGACGGCGGCGTCATGCTCGGTGGAATCACTGAATTCGTCAACGCCGTGCACAACGGGATCGACTTGATTGTCACGGTCCTGAACGACTCGTCGTATGGCGCCGAGCACATTCAGTTTCGTAACCGGGACATGGACCCTGCCCGGACACTGTTCCGGTGGCCGGATCTTTCGGCGCTTGCAATTGCCCTCGGGGGCGAGGGAGTCACAATGCGAGTTCCGGACGATCTCACAACGGTGGAGAAAGCTATCGTCAATCGCACACGACCGCTCCTGATCGAGGTCGAGCTCGACCCCGACGACGTGCCCATCGAGTGATCGGAGTCATGAGCCGGTCGATGCTCGACTCATTGGGTATGACCCACCCGAAGTGCCCAGTGCTGCTAGTGTTCTGAGACTCGGCCGTCGGCGCCCGCGTCGGCATCGGCGCCACGGACGGTGGCAGATTCGATCTCGCGGTCACCCTCGCGAGGTCGCGAGGGTCTGATGCGGACCCGGGGCGATGTCAGGGCGAGGCCGGATCGCTCCGAAGGGCGCAGCGCAGCGCCTCGATGCGTTGCGCCCATGCCTGACGGGTGCGCTCCGCCCCGGGCGCCAGCTGGTCGAATCCGTGGTAGGCGCCGGGGTGGACGTGCAGCTCCAGGGATACCCCGGCTGTCGCCAATGCCTGTGCAAAACGCAGATTTTCGGAGAGGAAGAGATCGAGCGAGCCGACGTCGAGGAAAGTCGGCGGCATGCCTGTCAGATCCGTCGCGCGGGCCGCGGCGGCGTCGGCGGGGACGTCGGTCCCTCCTGCCCTGTCACCGAGGATGTGACGCCACGCTTCGGTGTTGTGTTCGCTGTCCCAGACGCCGAGCGCCGGCTGAGCGCCTTGCTCACCGGTGCGGTCGTCGAGCATAGGCGCCGCCAGTGCGAGGAGTGCGATGCGCGGGTCTCTGCGGTGGCGCCAACGCAGGGCGAGCGCCGCTGCGAGCCCTCCGCCGCCGCTGACGCCGTAGACGGCAACTCTGGCAGGGTCGATCCCCAGCGTGTGGCCCGAATTCATCATCCAGGTCAGTGCTGCCGTGCAATCGTCGATCGCAGCCGGGTAGGAGTGCTCCGGGGCCAACCGGTAGTCGATGGAGACCGTGGTGGCCCCAGTGCCCGCGGCGAGTTGCGCCGCATATGCGTCCTCGGCCTCGATGCTGCCCATGACCATTCCTCCGCCATGGATGTAGAGCAGTCCGCCCTCGCAGCGGTCTTCGGCAGGTTGATAGATCCGCGCCCGAACCGTCGAGCCCGCCTCCAGAACGACGTCGCTCCGGACGACTGCAGGCTGCTCGCCAGCAACCGTGACGCTCATGCCCAACCGGTCGTACAGCCGACGCCTTTCCTTCAGGTCGGCGACGCTGAGGAAACCGCGTGGTCCGAGAGAATCACGCAGCGTCGCCAGCTGTCGACGCATCTGCGGGTCTATCCGGTGTGCCTCCGGAATGTCGGTGTCGCTGGGTGCCCTCATGTTTCAGCGCCGCGCCGCTCGTGCAGCAGACTTCGTGGCAGTCGCGCCGGCCGCCCCGCTATCGGGGGCGTCGGTGCCAGGCGAAACCAGCTTGGCGAGGTCGTTGACGCCGAGATCGTCTTGGATGTCCGCAGCGGTCCGCTGGCTCTGCTCGATCAGCTCGTCTTCCCGGGCGGTGTCGAGGCCTGCGCTGAGCGCAGAAACGTGGATCGCAGCCACCATCGTCCCGGCGGCGTCGCGAACCGGAACAGCGATTCCAAAGATTCCCGGATAGCCCTCCTCTCGGCTGACAGACAGTCCACTCTGCCGGATCCGATCGAACTCGGCTTCCAGCAATTCCGGTTCGGTGATCGTCGTGGACGTCAACCGGCGTTGCGGACGCGCGAGCACCCGTTCGCGCAAGTCGTCCTCATATGCGGCATACAGTTTTCCGACCGCGGTGGCATGCAGCGCCAGGGAATCGCCGATCCTGATGTTGACCGACACGGGCTGCGTCCCGCGAAATCGATCCACGTACACGATCCGGTCGCCGACCCGTACCGCCAGGTACACGTCGTTGCCCAGCGTCTTGGCGAGATGTTCGAGATGCCGCCGCCCGAGCGTACGTACTTCGAGCGAATTCATGATCTTGATCCCGACTCGAACAGCCCGCGGGCCGACCGTGTAGCGGAGATCGTCTGTGGCCGCAATAATTTCGGCCGCGAGCATCGTCTGCAGCAGGTTGTGAGTGCTGCTGACCGGCGCGCCGACCGCCTGACTGATCTCGGTGAGCCGCAACCCGTCGGGTGCGTCGACGAGTGCGTCGAGGACATCGAATGTCCTCAAGAATCGATCCGGGTTCATGCCGTGACCTCCTGATTCGTTGCAGCGATCGAGCCAGATGCGAGCAGCGCGTCGATCCTTGCTTCATCCATACCCGCTTCGCGGAGCACCTCCACCGAGTGCTGTCCCGGTTCCGCCACGCCGCGCCGCACCCGTGTGGGCGTGCGACTGAATCGGGGAGCCGGGGCCGGCTGGGTGATGTCGTCCACCTTGATGAACGCATTCCTCGATACGTTGTGACGATGACTGGGCGCTTCCAGCATGGACAGGACCGGAGTGACGCACGAGTCGGTGTTCTCCAGCAGCGCCGTCCACGCGTCGCGGGTCCGCGTCCGGAAGATTTCTGCGAACACTTCGCGTAGCGCCGGCCATTGACTACGGTCCCACTGATCGAGCAGATCGCGGTCATCGAGCCCGAGCGCCGCGAGGAGGTTTGCGTAGAACTTCGGTTCCATGGCGGCCACCGCCACATACTTGTCGTCGGAGGTGGCGTACACGCTGTAGAAGTGGGCGCCGCCGTCGTTCATGTTCGACTCCCGGTCGTGGTCCCACATGCCACGCCCGGACAGCTCGTACATCATCGTCATCAGCAGTGCCGAGCCCTCGGCCATCGACGCATCCACCACCTGGCCCCGACCCGAGTTCTTCGCTTCGAGCATCGCTGCGACCATGCCGAACGCGAGAAGCAGGCCTCCGCCGCCGAAGTCGCCGATGAGGTTCAACGGCACCGTGGGCGCCTGATCTCGACCGCCGATGTGGTGCAGCACGCCGGCGACCGCTATGTAGTTCAGGTCGTGGCCGGCACGCTGGGCCAGGTCGCCGTCCTGGCCCCATCCGGTCATTCTCCCGAAGACCAGGCGCGGCTTTCGAGCCAGGCACACCTCCGGCCCCAAGCCCAGGCGTTCCATGACTCCGGGCCGGTATCCCTCGATCAGTCCGTCCGCGTTCTTCAGCAGTTCGAGCACGGTATCGATCCCACCGGGGGACTTGAGGTCGACTGCCACCGAGCGGCGCCCCCTGCCAAGCCCCCCGGTGGTCATTCGGACCAAATCGTCTGGTGTACCGCCATCCGCGGAAGGTACCCGGTCGATGGTGATGACATCAGCTCCCAGGTCACTCAGTAGGAGAGCGACGAAGGGCGTCGGTCCGATGCCTGCAAACTCGACCACACTGATCCCCGCCAACGGACCCATACTTGAACTCCCAACACTCAACTAGCCACATTCTACATAATAACGGATTTGAATTCGATATCTCGAAAGGATGGATCCTCGGGTCGATCTCGAGGCAGGCTCACCGCGGCCCCATCCTGATCGCGCCGTCGAGCCGGATCACCTCACCATTGAGCATCGGATTCTCGATCACGTGCTGCACGAGACCTGCATACTCATCGGGATTGCCGAGCCGACTCGGGTGCGGAACCTGCGCCCCCACCGAGGCGCGCACCTCATCCGCGACTCCCGCGAACATCGGAGTTTCGAACAAACCGGGGGCAATGGTGACGACGCGGATCTGGTGCCGGGCGAGTTCCCTCGCTGCCGGCAGCGTCATTCCTGCGACTCCGCTCTTGGAGGCCGCGTAGGCCACCTGCCCGACCTGCCCCTCATATGCGGCGATCGAAGCAGTGCAGACCACCACTCCTCTCTCTCCGTCGGTCTGCGCCTGCTCACTCATCGCGGAAGCAGCTTGCGCGATGAGGGCATAGGTTCCGCCGAGATTCACAGCCACCGTCTGCGCGAACAGCTCTCCCCTGTCGCTGCGCGGGCCCACAAGACTCCCGCTGGTCGCAATTCCAGCGGCGGCCACCGCGATCCGCAGCGGAGCAAGTTCCCGTGCCGTCTGCATGGCAACGCCCACGTCGTCCCACTTCGTCACATCCCCGGGCACGAAAACGGCGCCGCCGCCCAACTCTGCGGCGAGTGCCGCGCCCGTATCCTCCGACCGGGGGAGGTCGAGTAGCACTACGCTCGCGCCGGCTCGGGCCAACCGGCGAGCGGCAGCCGCGCCGAGCCCCGACGCTCCCCCGCTGATCACTGCGGAGCAACCTGCAATCTTCATCCCATGTCTCCTGAGGCACGTTCGGTGGTCCGGAAGTCGCCCAGATCGGCTCGGCGGATCATGTCCCAGAAGTCGACCACCTTGAACGGGTTGTTGACCACGACCCGTCCCTTGGAGTTGCGGTAGTAGACGTCCATCCCGGGGTGGGACCACACCATCCGAGAGTGCGCGTCGTCCACCTTGCGGTTGTAGTCGTCATAGACGTCCTGGCTGCACTCCACGGAGTCCAGGTCCTTGGTGATCATCTGGTTCATCAGATCGGCGATGTAATTCATCTGGAGCTCCATCATGGAGATGAGGCTTCCACCGTGTCCGAACTGGGTGTTGGGACCGTACAGGCAAAAGAAGTTCGGGAAGTCCGGAACCGCGACGCCGAGATACGCACGCGCGTCGTCACCGTCCCAGGCCGCCTCGAGTGTGCGGCCGCTGCGGCCCGTGATCCGCATGGGGGCGAGGAATCTGACGACGTCGAATCCCGTGGCGAACACCAGAACGTCGACTGGATGTGTGAGACCGTCCGTGGTGTGGACGCTCTGATCCTGGATCTCGGCGATCGGTGTCGTCTGCAAGTGGACGTCTTCGCGGGCCAGCGTGGCGAACCAGCGGTTGTCGAGCAGCATTCGCTTCCCGAAGGGCGGATAGGTCGGCAACACATCGCCGAGCATCTCCAAGTTCCCGTCGAGCTCCTTGACCAGGTATCGGGTGAGGAAACGCCGGTGGCCGTCGTTCATCGCATTGATCGACCGATGCTGGTGCGGCCATTGAACATCTCTCTGCAATCCGTCGTGGCCGCGGTCGTTGAAGATCCAGGTCAGCCGGAGCCGATACCACGACCGGTACAGCGGAACCTCAGCCATGAGGTAGCGGATCGGCTCTGGAACGTCGACCTTGAATTTTTCGAACGGGGCGGCCCACTGTGGCGACCGCTGGAATACCGTGACCGACTCGGCGGCATCGGCGATCGCGGGAACCAGCTGCATCGCGCTCGCCCCGTTGCCGATCACTCCTACTCGCCGGCCTGCGACGTCCAGGTCCTCCGGCCACCGCGCTGTGTGGACCACGGGCCCGGTGAACGAATCGGTGCCCGGGATCGCGGGGATCTTCGGCTTGTTGAAGGCGCCGACTGCGCTGATCACGATCGCGGCAGTGGTGGTCGATCGGTGACCGTCCCGGTCGATCAGATCCAGCGTCCACCGCCGGGTGTAGTCATCCCAGGTGGCACCCTCGACCTCGATACCGAACCTGATGTTCGGGCGAATTCCGAACCGGTCGGCAATCTGTTGGAAGTAGCCGTGCAACTCGTCCCGTGAGGCGAACCATCGGGACCAGTCGTGTCGCGCGAACGAGAACGAGTACAGGTGACTCGGTGTGTCGACACCGCATCCCGGGTAGCGGTTCTCCAGCCATGTTCCGCCGACTTCGTCGTTCCGCTCGAGTACGGTGTAGGAAATGCCCATCTCGCCCAGCCGGAATGCGGCACAGAGGCCCGACGCGCCGGCGCCGATGACGACGGCGTCGAAGCCCGGCGGCGGGACCATCGGGGGAGCCGCGCTCGTCTCGCCCGCGCCGACCTGCAATTCGTGGGTGGCCATGTCGGCGTACTGGTCGGGCACGTGCTCCCCGACCGACACGCGCAACATCTCGATCAGCTGGTCGGGTGACAGGTGCGCAACCGCGAGGGTACCGCTCCTGCCCCAATTCAGGATCGCCTCGGCCGCGGCGTGTCGAATCTCGTCCTGGAGAGACCGTTCGAGCCCGGCGGTGTCGTTGTCGCTGAGCCCCCGGACAGGGGTCGGCAGGTAGGGCTCGGCCAACCAACGCTGCTCCCCCGTCATCTGGAACAACACCATCAGCAAGGTCGGCACGTTGGCCACCGCCACAGCCTCGCGAATCCTTCGTTCGTCCAGCCGCGAGGTCTCCGCCCCGACATCGGTGTTCGTCACTCTGTGTACTCCTTCGTGTTATCGGACGACGCCCACACTTCCTTGGCTTCGTCCAGCAAAGCGTTTCGAATGAGCTTCCCCGTCAAGGTTCGAGGTAACTCGTTATGTTTCATCACGATTCGGCCGGGAACTTTGTAGGAGGCGATGTGATGGCGGCAGTAGTCGACCAGCGCGGCCTCGTCTGCGACGGCGGAGCCATCGATGCGGACGAACCCGATGGCGACCTGTTGCTTGTCGATGTCGTCGACCCCCACGACCGCCGCCTCCAAGACCTCGTCGTGAGTGAGCAGGAAGTCCTCCACCTCGAGCGGGGAGACGTTGATGCCACCGGTCCGGATCATCTCCGAGGCACGGCCGGCGAAGTGCAGCCTGCCGTCGTCGTCGAGTTGCCCGAGGTCACCGGTGCGGAACGCGCCGTCTTCGGTGAACGCGGCGGCGGTCTCATCCGGCTGGTCGAGATAGCCGGATGAGACGAAGCCGGACACTGTGATCTCGCCGACCTTCCCGGCGGGCAGTTCGGCGCCGGTCTCCGGGTCGATGATCGAAACCTGGTTTCCGGCCAGCGGTGGCCCCTGGGTCGAGCACTTCATTTCGAGTGGCCAGTCATGCGGGGTGACCGTGGCGCCGCCGTACATTTCCGTCGACCCGTATGCGTTGCAGATGTCGGTCACACCGAGTTCTTCTGCGGCGGCACGGACATCGGTGTCCGGGCCGATCGTCATCCCTCGTCGCAGACTCGCGGTGCGGGAACGGGCGAACCCCGGGTTCGCCAGCAGGCTACGGGTGATCGAGGGCAACGTGTAGATGGCAGTGCATTGGTGCCGCTCGATCTGCTCGAGGACTCCGACCGCATCGAAGGTGTCCTGGAGGACGATCGTGCAACCGGTGACGAGGGCGACCATCAGTGCGTTGGCCCCGCCGTAGCTCCAGAAGAGCGGGACGGGCACCACGATTCGATCCTCCGGTGTGATCCCCATCCGCTCGGCGACCTCGCGAGCATGGTCGATGGCATCGTGTTGTCCGAGCCGGACAGCTTTCGGCCTCGATGTCGAACCCGATGTGTAGAGGACCAGAGCGGTGCCTTCGGTGTCGGTCTCGTTGCGGGAAGCGGCGCTGCCGCGACGATGTTCGCCGAGGTCTCGGAACGCGTACGCCCCCGCTGGGACCCGGTTTCCGATGATCACCACACCGCGCAGTGCGGGGTAGGCCACGGAACGCCAACCTGGCCCGGCGGCACTCCACGCTTCGGGGACGAGTTCGCGGATCGTGGGCATCAGGTCGGTCGGGCCGAATCCATCTACTGTGATGAGCACCTCGCAGCGCGAGTGGGTGAGTAGATGATCGAGATCCCACCGCCGCGACCAGGTCGCGAAGGCGGCCACGGTCGCTCCGACCGTTATCGCGGCATAGGTGGCGACGAGCCACTCTCTGCGGTTCGTGCACAACAGACCCACCCGGGTTCCCGGGCCGACTCCGATCGCACGCAGCCCAGCCGCAGTCGCCGCCACGGACTCCGCGAGCTGACCGTGGCTGAGCTCTCCTTGTTCGTCGATGACGGCGGGCTGGGAGCGGCGTCGTCGTGAGGTGTCCTGAATGATCTCGGAGATCGACGCGGGCAGCGGCGTGTCGGCGGCCGTCATCGTTTCCTCCTGCGTGCAGCGCGACGGCGCGCGGCCACTGCGGCCGCGTGCACCGTCTCCACCAGAGACGGATGTGGGTGGATCGTTGCCACTAAATCCTCGGCGCGGCAGCTGGTCTCGACTGCGACTGCGGCCTGGGCGATGAGATCACACGCGCTGGGGCCGACCATGTGTACCCCGAGCACCACGTCCGTCTCCGCGTCGACGACGATCTTCACCATCCCGTCGGCTTCGTCGAGCACCACAGCCCGACCGGAGGTGGCGAACGAGCTACGGCCCACTACTACCTCGTACCCTTGCTCCTCGGCCTGCTCCGCCGTCAGCCCCACGGCAGCGATTTCAGGGTCGGTGAACGCGATGAGCGGCACCTGCGTGTCGAAGGCGCTCGGCAGCCCGGAGATCGCCTCGGCGGCCACGACTCCCTCAGCCATCGCCTTGTGGGCGAGCGCGGGTCCTTCGGTGATGTCCCCGATGGCGTATACGTGGGGCAGCGCAGTCCTGCCCTGCCCGTCCACGGGGATGTGTCCGGTCGCAGTCACTGCGAGTCCCAGCCTGTCGAGCTGCAGGTCGCCGGTGACCGGGCCGCGGCCCACGGCGACCAGGATCGCATGCGCGGGCACCTGGTCGTCGGTGCCGTCTGTGCGGACCAGCAAGTTGTCGGCCTGGACTCCGACGGCAGTCGTGCCGAGGCGGATGTCGATGCCCAGCTCGCCCGCGCGCTCGGTGACCACCTGCACCAGGTCGGGGTCAAATCCCGCAAGCAACCGGTCGGTGGCCTCGACAACGGTGACGCGAGTGCCGAAATGGGCGAACGCCATGCCCAGTTCCATCCCGACGTAGCCGCCTCCCACAACTACGAGCGAGGGCGGCACCTCGTCGAAGGCGAGCACTCCCGTCGAGTCGAACACCCGGATCCCGTCGACGGGCAGAGCCGCGAGCTCGACCGGTTGGGAGCCGGTGGCCAGGATCGCCTGCTCGAACCGAAAGTGCTGGACGTGATCACCGCTCTCGACCGATATCCGGTGCTCGTCGAGAAAGAACGCGGTGCCGGACACCACCCGCACCCGGCCCAGGGTGGCGCTGACGCCCCCGACCAGCCGGTCGACGACCTGCTTTCGCCAGGCCTGCAGACCGGAAAGGTCGATTTTGGACTGCAGCTGTGGTCCCTGGACGGGAAGTCGTGCGCTACGGGCAAGGTCGTGCGCGGCGGTCGTGAAGACCTTCGAGGGGATGCATCCGACATTCAGACACACTCCACCGAGATCACTCCGCTCGACGAGCAGCACCTCTTTGCCCAGCTCCGCGGCCCGGGCGGCGGCCGTGTACCCTCCGGGGCCGCCTCCCACCACCAGTACCTCGACGGGCTCGGCCATCTCTCCTACAACCATGTCATCCTTCCTCGACGAGAAGCTGCACCGGCGCCTCTAGCAGCGTGATCAGTGCCTGGCAGAAGCCGATCACGACGTCGCCGTCGACCAGCCTGTGGTCGGCGGAGTACGAGATCGGCAGCAACGTACGTGCGACAATTTCGCCGTCACGGACGACGGCCTGCGGGGTGGCGCGCCCGAAGCCCAGGATGCCGCCCTCGGGTGCGCGGATGATGGGGGTACCGAAGTTCCCGCCGAGCGGCCCGTGATTGCTGATGGTGAACGTGCCCTCCTGCATCTGCTCGATCGCCACCGTCCGGGTCCGTGCCGCGGCGGTGAGGGCTTCCACCTCGCGCGCGATGGCCAGCAGCGGCTTCCGGTCGGCGTCCTTGACCACCGGAATGACCAGACCGTCAGTGGTATTGACCGCAAATCCGACATTTCGCCGTGCCCGCACGACGATTTCCTGGGCTGCATCGTCGAAACTGGCGTTGGCCATGGGGAACTGGGCCAGCGCGAGCGCTGTGGCCTTCACCAGGAACGGGGTCAGTGTGAGGCCGATTCCCTTGGCCTCGGCTCCGGGCAGCAACGTCTTGCGCAGGGCGAGCAGATCCCCCACGTCCGCGTGGTGCATCGCGACGGTGTGCGGGATGTCGCGGAGTGCCCGGACCATCGCCTCCGCGGTACGCCGGCGCAACCCCCGGACCGGTATTCGCTGGTCTTCTGTGAGACGGGCCGGCTGGTGGAATCCGGACTCCGGAAGCGAGCGTTCGGTGGCTGCCGCCCCAGCGGGGCCGGAATTCTCCTGCGGCGCCCCGTGAACGGCAGCGCGAACGTCGTCGTCGCTGATGCGTCCTCCGGGCCCCGTGCCCACGAGGCCCTCGAGGCTCACGCCGACCTCCCTGGCGAGCCGCCGGGTCGCCGGCGTTGCCAGTGGCCGCTTCTGCACACCGGATCCGTGTGCACTCTGGGCAGTGTGATCGGCCGAGCCGGCCGGCGGCGCGGCTACCTCGCCGTCAACGGACTGCGCCGGCTCGGCCGGCGTGGGGGCCGCGCCATCGGCGATGACGATGAGACGTTCGCCGACCTGGACCATGGCGCCCTCTGGTGCACAGAGTTCGGCGACCTGGCCGGTTGCCGGGGAGGGCATTTCTACCAGCGCTTTATCGGTTTCGATCTCGGCGACGGGCTGGTCCTCGACGACCTGATCTCCTGGGCCGACGAGCCATCGGATTATTTCCGCCTCTGCGATGCCTTCGCCGATGTCGGGCAAGTGAAAGGTATAAGACATGTATCGATCCTCAGAAGTGGACGGCGGCGCGGATCGCGCGCAAGATTCGCCTCGCGTCGGGGATGTAGTGATCCTCGAGCTGGGGCATGGGAAACGGGATGTCATATCCGCCGACGCGGGTGACCGGGGCTTCGAGGTGGAGAAAAGCCTCTTCGGCGACGGTAGCGGCGACCTCGCCGGCAAACCCGCCGGTGTAAGGAGCCTCCTGAACTACGATCGCTCGGCCCGTGCGCGCCACAGCCTCACGTATGGTGTCGCAATCGAGCGGGACAAGTGAGCGCAGGTCGATGACTTGCACATCGATACCCTGCTCAGCGGCAGCAGCCGCGGCCTCCATTGCGACCTGGACCATCGCGCTCCACGCGATGACGGTGACGTCGGTCCCCTCACGTGCGATGCGCGCCTTACCGAACGGGACGAGGTGGTCACCGTCGGGAACGTCGTCGCGCACAAGCCGATAGCCACGGAGCGGCTCGAGGACGAAGATCGGATCCGGATCCCGAATTGCAGTGGCCAGCAACCCCTTCATGTCCGCTGCCGTCGCGGGGGCGACCAACCGCATCCCGGGGTTGTGGGCGAAGAGCGCTTCGAAGGCGTCGGAATGCAGTTCTGGGGTACGTACGCCACCGCCGAAGGGCGCGCGAATGGTCACCGGCATTGTCAGAGCACCGTTTGTGCGATAGCGCATTCGGGCGAGCTGATTGCCGAGCTGATGGAACCCTTGCTGAGTGAAGCCGAGGAACTGCATTTCGACGACGGGCACCAGGCCCGAGCCGGCGAGCCCGACGGCGGCGCCGATTATCCCCGCCTCACTGGTCGGCATGTCGAAGACGCGGTCCGCCCCGAACTCCGTCTGCAACCGGTCCGTCGCACGGAAGACGCCGCCCGACTTCCCGACATCCTCGCCGAGCAGGACAACCCGCTCGTCGCGGCGCATCTCTGCCTCGAGCGTGCTGCGCACCGCTTCCACCATGTTCATGCCGGTCATCGGTTCTCCTCGATACTGCTACGCAGTTCTTCCTGCTGGCGACGTAGTCGCATATCGGGCTCTGCGTAGAGGTGGTGAAGCATCTGCCCGGGGTCGGGTGGCGGCGTGGCATCGAATTCGGCAACTGCCGTGGCGATCTGGTCGTCGCACCAGGCGATCGTGTCGGCGTCAGCGGTGTCGTCCCACTGTCCGAGGCCGACCAGGTAGGCCCGGAACCGGTGGATCGGATCAACCCCGGCTGCCCGCTCGTCGAAGTCGGCGGGTCGGTAGCGCTTGGGGTCGTCGGCTGTCGAATGGGCGCCGAGCCGATGGCATCGCGCCTCGATCAGTGTCGGGCCGTCGCCGGCCTCGGCGCGGGTCCGCGCATCCGCGACGGCTGTGTAGACCGCGAGCACATCATTGCCGTCGACTGCGATCCCCGGAAATCCGTATCCTGCTGCGCGCAACGCCACGGACTCTGCGGCCGATTGCTCATGCCACGGGATCGAGATGGCCCAGCCATTGTTCTGGCACACCATGACGAGTGGCGCACGTTTGACGCCTGCGATATTGCACGCCTCGTGAAAGTCGCCCTCATTGGAGGCGCCGTCGCCGAACTGGGTCAGTACCACGCCCGGCTTGCCCTGCAGTCGCATTCCCCATGCGACCCCGACCGCGTGAGGCAGGTGCGCGCCCAGCGCGACTTGCTGCGGCCACAACCTGCCGTGGGACGGCAGGGCCGAGCCCGCGGGGTGCCCCATCCGCTGCAGAAGGTAGGTGGATAACGGCAATCCCCAGTGCAGCATCGTAAGTTGTTCACGGTACTGGGGCACGAAGTGGTCTACTTCGGCATCCATCGCGTACGCCGCGCCGACCGCGGCGGCCTCCTGCCCGGACAGCGGCGGGTAGGTGCCGAGTTTCCCCCTGCGCTGCAATGAAATTGCCTTCTGGTCCAGGCGGCGTCCAAGCATCATCAGGCGCAGCATCGCACGCTGGCGCTCCGGCTCGATCTGCGGCGGCTCCCCTACCAGCATTCCGTTCTCGTCGAGTATCCGCGCAGGCGTCAGCACGTGCGCTGACGCGCTTGCATTCGACGTGTTTGTACCGTTCATGACGTCCTTTTCTGCCGTCGGGGACGGCGTCCGCGATGGCGGTCCGCACTCGCCCCCTCCGCGTCCTGGTCGGCCGCGTCTCGCTGGCGGCGCTGCTACCCTCGGGAGCGGACCGCGGCGATGGTCTTCGTAAATTCGAAATTGAATTCCTAACATCGAATACTCGTCGCTCGGGTACACCATGTCAACCCTCATTTCTTTCGCGGCACCCCAATTCGGTCTCGTGTATCGCCACATGCCGGCGAGCCGGAGGCCCGTGGGCCTCCGGCTTGCCGGCCAGCTATTGATCTGCGTGCCTGAATGATTCGGCCCGAACGGCAAGGGCCGTACGCATCCCACCGCCACGAAGAGCATGGAGACCGAACCCTGCGAAAAGGCATGACCGTGTGTTCATGTCGATCAGACTCGCAATCACGCGGCGAGTGTGACGGCGGTGATCTACCTGCTTCACTACCTGCATTTCCTACATAGGTATGCCCGTGGACCCAGCGATGTACGCCCTGGGTTCATTCTGGCCCGGCACGCACGAACCTATTTCCCTGCCAGCGCTTCGATCGCGCCGCCGTAGCAGCGGCGTGCTGCCTCGGCGGGTTCGAGTCGGGCAAGTTCGTCCGAAATCACCTCGACGGACACCGGCGCGGTCACACCGCCCTCGGTCACGGCGTCGACGAAACCGTCGAGGTCGAAGTCACCGGTGCCCGGCACCGCCCGATGGTGAAGGGTCTCCACCAAGAAGTCGGGATCGGCGGGATCCTTTGGACCGTCGTTGATCTGGATCATCGTGACTCGTCGAGACGGAATCGATCGCAGCATCTCGAGGTCGTTGGCTCCGCGCGTGTGGTGCCACGAATCGACGCACAGGCCGGCATTGTCCCGGCCGGACTGCTCGACGATCGAGAGAGCCGTGCCGGCGTCCGGGATATTGGTCGTCGGCACGAACTCGAGAGCGATCTGCAGCCCGACGTCGGCCGCACGATCGCAGAGCGATGCGAATCGCTCCACGACGTCGGGTTCCAGATCCGTTCGGTCGAATGCCCCGACAGCTTGCAAGTGCCGTGCGCCGAACAGTTCGGCCATGGCCCAAAACTCGTTCAGGTCGTCGGGGCTGGTGTAGACGAGCCCACCGCCGAACGGCACGCCGGTCTCGGCCGTGGGAACGGCAAACCCGAATACTGCTTCGAGCTCGACGATCTCCAGACCGTTGTCGACCACGACGGCCTGGAGCTCCTTCGGGCTCATCTCCTCCGCGACGACCCGACGGTAGGTGTCCAGGCTGATGCCCAGCGCGTCGAAACCGGCGGCCGCCGCCACCTCGATGCGTTCTCGAAAGCTGGCCGTCGTCACAGTGGTCATGTTGGCCAGCACCACGTACTGCTGGCGACCATTTACCTCGATCATTCGCTTACCCGCTACCGAAGAACCGGCTCGGGGGCGCCCGCCGCGGACGCGCTGATCGACCATTTCTCGACGTCACCGCTGCGCGAGAGCGGCGGTTCCTTGTGCCAGACGCCATCCTTCATGATGCCGGTGAACGTCGACTGATTCTGCAGGATCGCGATGTCCTCCAATGGGTCACCATCGAGAACCAGCAGGTCGGCGAGGTAGCCGGCCTTGGTGCAGCCCAAATCGTCCGGTTGGAGCATCAGCTCGCCACCGAGGCGGGTTGCGGACTCGATGGCCTCCATCGGGCTGAACTCCAGGAAGTTTACGAAATGCTCCAGGTCCCGGGCGTTGTTGCCCATCGGGTTCCAGGGCACGAAGTAGTCACCGCCGGGCAACACTCGAACTCCGCGCTTCTTGAGCTCGATCATGTTCGCGATCAGGCTCTCGAGCTGTTCGTCGAGACCCATGGAAGCAGTGACTTCCGGGGTCAGCCCCCAGTCGCCGGCCTCGTACCTCGACGTGTGGAGGAAGCCGAAGGCCGGGGCCACGAAGTGCTTGTCCTTGTTCTCGGCCACCAGGTCGAGACCGTCCTCGTCGGTGAAATCGGCATGGAAGATGATCTCGATGCCGTGGCGGACGCACATCTTCACCGATTCCGCGCTTCGGGCGTGTGCCGCCACGCGTTTTCCGCGAGCGTGGGCCACCTGGCACGTGGCGGCAACCTCCTCGTCGGTCATGGTGGTCATGCGACCTTTGGCATAGGGAATGAACTCGTCACCAGAGATGTCGAGCTTCATATGGTCGACGCCTTCACGCATGTACCACCGCGTCGTCTGGCGGAATTGATCCACGCCATCGCAGACGTGTTCAACGGATTGCCGATGCATGTGCGGCAGCCGAACATCGCCGACTCCTCCGGTGACGGTCAGCTCGGGGGACGCGACCAGCATGCGCGGTCCGATCAGGTTGCCCGCGTTGATCTCGTTCCGGACAACCAGGTCCAGTCGTGGCTTCGCCGATGCGGCGCACAGAATGCTGGTGAACCCCTGATCCAGCATCAGCCGCGCGTTGCGAGCGGTGAGCAACGTGTGCTCCTCGACCGGCAAATTGCCCATTTTGGCAAGGTCGATCTCGGGAAGGAAGCTCGGATGCGAGTGAGCATCGATCAGTCCCGGCATGACCGTCGCGCCGCCGACGTCTATGACTGTGGCGTCGGGGTCCTGCCCGTTTCCGGTCCCCTCGGCAGCGACACTTACGATCCTCTGCCCTTCGATCACGATTTCGGCGAGATACGGCTCTGCCCCCGTCCCATCGATCAGCCGTGCGTTGCGAAGCTTGATCGTCACGATTTTCTCCTTCTCAGCCTCGGGGAATCCAGGATTGGTGAAGCGCAGCGGCAAGGCCCGGACAGGATTGTCCGTTCCACTTCCAGGGGCATAGGGCGCCCTTCGAGCGTCGCTTCGGTGAGCGGAATGCGACCCCTGCGCACTCTTCCTAAATTCGGAATCATTTTCCTAGTTGTGAAATGTGTCACCGGACCGTGGGGCTTGTCAAGAGAAATCCCGCATTGGCCGGATAGTCGCGAGGAGGCAAGTCGGCAAACTTGACACCGGCACGGCCCGCCTTCCGCATTACTGCCGTCGCGCAGTAGACGGGTCCGACGGCCTGGGCCGTGCTCGCATGCAATTGACTTCTCCCGCTTCGCTTGTCGCGCCGTTGCGCCGAAGTCGCCCGGACAGGGGCAATTCACGCACGCGGGGCGCAGGCGACCCCGAGCGGTCCGAAGACGCCCACCTGCCCGGACCCTTGACGTCGCCGTGCACGGATCGCTAGCATTCGAATATGCGAAACCAATTTCGAAAACCCGAGAGATTGAGGGTTGCCGGTTCACCGTCGCGGGCTCGCGGAGCGGAACCCCAAGAGGAGATAGATCGCAATGTGCCATCACGGCTCGAAGAACCATGACTGACCCACCTGCGCGGCGAGCCGGCACAACTGACACAGGATCGGAGTTGCGCATGAGCAACAACTGGGGACGGTGGGGCGCCGACGACGAAGCCGGTGCGCTCAATCTCGTCACAACCGGCGTGACGCGCAGAGCCGCGGGCTTGGTCGCCACCGGACAGACGCTGTCACTGGCCCAACCTCTCGGCCCGAAGACACCTGCGCCCGGCCACCGGCAGCAGCCGTCGCGGTTCATGAACCGCGACGCCGGCGACTACGCGCTCGGCGCACGCACGCCGGGAGGATTCAAATTCGCCGAGGACACAGTGCAATTCGCGACGCACAGTGGTACTCACGTCGACGCGCTGTCCCATGCGTGGTCGGGGGACGAACTCTACAACGGGCATTCGTCTGCCCTCACCAGAAGTACGCAGGGCGCACAGCGGTGCGGCGCCGAGAAGCTCGCACCGGTCGCCACCCGTGGCATTCTCGTCGACTTGGTACGCGCATCCGGTCAGCCGCTCGCCCCGCAGACCGCGGTCGGCCCGGAAGACCTCGAGCGTGGCATTTCCGAAGCCGGCGTGTCGGTTGAGCCGGGCGACGCTGTACTGATCCGGACCGGGTGGTGGGAATCGAAGGGATCGAGCGACTCCTATTTCGCGGACGAACCCGGCATAACCGAAGAGGCCGCCCGCTGGCTCGCGAGCCGTGACGTGGCGCTGGTCGGTGCGGACAATTACGCGGTCGAACAGCAATCGGCTGAACCCGGCTTTCCGGCGCATCTGGTGCTCCTCCACCAGTTCGGCGTGCCGCTGATCGAGAACCTGGATCTCGCGGAACTCGCGGAGGCGCTGTCCGTCCTCGACCGTTCGACGTTCTTCCTGCTGTTCGCCCCGATCCCCCTCGTCGGCTCGACCGGAACTCCGGTGACGCCCGTGGCGGTCCTGTGAACAGCAACTGGCCTGCCGATCTCGTGCGGCCCGGAGACCTGGTTGTGGTGGCGCAAGGCGTCGGGGAGCCGACGCCACTGCTCGATCAGCTCCTCGCGGCCTGCCCACCCGACGTCGAGATCTTCGTCGGACTCAGCCACAGCGATGCG
Organism: Rhodococcus sp. T2V; assembly: GCF_029269925.1. Lineage (NCBI taxonomy): Bacteria > Bacillati > Actinomycetota > Actinomycetes > Mycobacteriales > Nocardiaceae > Rhodococcus > Rhodococcus sp. T2V. The sequence goes on along the minus strand of NZ_JARJBD010000004.1, from coordinate 224,854 downwards.
CTCACAGGATCCGCGCCGCAGCGTCCGCTCGTGTCCTTCGGCGCCATGGGGCCGCTCGGCAAGCTCGCGGCCACCGGCCACGCCGAGGTAATCCCCTGCAATTTCGACGACCTGCCACGCCTGTTGCCTTTGCGTGCCCGGAGCAACCTCGTGCTCCCGATGCAAGTGTCCCCCGCTGATTCGCAGGGATGCCACGGCTTGGGAATGGCGATGGACTACACCTACGAACTGATCTCGCAAGCACGAACCGTGGTGGCCGAGGTCAATGCCGCGATGCCGACCACGTCCGCGCCTACACTTCCGGCCTCCACGTTCGACGCCGTTATCCACACGTCCCGGCCTCTTCCGATTGTGTCCACACCAGCAGTGGATGAAGATCACCACGGAATCGCCAGGCATATCCTGCCGCTGATCCCTGACGGCGGGACCATCCAACTCGGCATCGGCGCGGTCCCCTCAGCCATCGGGAAGGCGCTGACCGCACGCCGCGGATTGCGTGTTCGATCGACCCTCGCCGGCGACTGGCTGCTGGATCTACATCGCGCTGGATCACTCTGCGAAGAGCCCGGTTCGGTCATCATCAGCGAGGCCGCGGGCTCCGAGGAACTGTACGAACACATCGCCACGTCGACAGCGTGGGTACGGCCGGTCGCCGAGGTAATCGGTCCGGCAGCCGCAGCGTCGATCCCGCGACTGTTCGCAGTGAACTCGGCACTGCAGGTAGACCTCACCGGTCAAGTCAATGCCGAAGAGATCGACAGCAGATATTTGGGAGCGACCGGTGGGCAAGCAGAATTCCTGCGGGCCGCTCAGCGCTCGCCCGGCGGGGCATCGATCGTCGCGCTCGCTGCGACGGCAAACGGCGGACGAACCTCCCGGATCGTTCGACAACTGCAGCCCCCGACCGTTACGACGCCGCGAACGAGCATCGACTTTGTGGCCACCGAGTTCGGCGTCGTCGATCTCAGAGGGCGGACCCTGCGCGAACGCGCCGACGCCATGATCGCGATCGCGGCGCCTCAGCACCGATCGAGTCTTCACGAACAGAACGGACACCAACGATGACACCACCATCCGAAATCGACGACCGTCTCACCAGATTCCTGTCCGACCAACTGAATGGGGCCGGTGCTCGAGTAGTAGGCCTGAACCGCATCGGTGTCGGCAGGTCCCGGGACAATTGGGTGTTCGACCTGGTGACCGACCACAATGGCACCGAGCATTGCGAGCCTTTGATCCTGCGCAGCGACCCGGACGGAGGCCTGGTCGACACAGACCGCAACGTGGAGTTCGCTTTGCTCGGAATACTGGAGAACAGCGATCTGCCAACCCCGGGTGCCCGCTGGCTCGACGCCGACGGGCGATGGCTCGGCCGGCCCTCGCTGATCATGCAGCGGTGCCCGGGGGACTGCGATTACCGGGTGCTTTCGGACTCGCAACGCTCGATCACTCAGCGGCGGGCCCTTGCCGAAAGCTTCTGCGACCTCATGGCGCAAGTTCACAGCACCGATTGGCAGGCACTCGGGTTGTCAGCGGTACTCGATGGTTCCGGCCAGCTCGGTGCGCCTGCCGAACTCGACGCCTGGGAGAAGGTTCTGCGTCAAAACCAGCTGGAGCCATTGCCCGAGTTGGATTTTGCGATTGCGGTTCTACGAGCGTCAGCACCCGAACCGGCGCGCACCGCTCTGGTCCACGCCGATTTCAAGCCCGGCAACATTCTGTTGGACGGTGATCGGATTACCGCACTGCTCGACTGGGAGTTGGCTCATCTCGGCGATCCGCTCGAGGACGTCGGCTGGGTGACGCAGCCGCTGCGCAGGGCGGAGCACCTGATCGACGGAGCGTGGGATGCCGACGACCTGATCGCGCATTACGAGAAAGCCACAGGATTCGACGTCGACCGCAGCAGCCTCCGATGGTGGCAGGCCTTTTCGACGTTCAAGACCGCGGTGATGCAGGTCAGCGGCCTGCGATCGTTTCTCGACGGCCGTAGCGACGAGCCGTTTCGTCCCACTCGCCGGGTGCTTTCCACACTGCTCGATTTCGTAGTCAAGGAGGACTTCCGGTGAGACCGACCATTCACGAGCAATTGTCCGGGGTTGATCGGCTTCTCGATCTCGCTGACGAATCCCATTCGCTTCCGGCCGAAACGTCCGAATTGCTGAGCAACGCGCGCCGACTGATCAAGCGGGTTGCCACATCATGGGACACGGCATTGCCTTTCCTCCTGGACGACAACGCGCGGCTCACCGAACTCCTGAACGGCGCCGAGGCGCAGGAACCTGTCCCAACCGACATCACAGCTGTCGCCACGCGAAACGAGGAGCTACGAGGATCGTTGGCTCAGCTCATCTCCACCATTCCCAGAGACCCCGAGTTTCGACAGCGTCGGGCCGAGATCGGACAGTACCTGCAGTGGCGGGTTGCCACCGATCCCGCCTAACAGCCAGAAAGACGAGCAAACGTGAACGCACTACCACCAGAATCGATCTCCGGCGACGAGCACTTGGCCGAACAGTTCCCGCTGTCGCCGATAGATGACTATTTCGTCCACCAAACCCCGGATCCCGTGCGGGTCATGTGGACAGGGGATCCCCGGGCGTACGAGCGCCACTGGGTGGTGATCCACGACGACACCGGCGAGTTGCTGATCGCCACGGGCGGCAGCCTCTATCCGAACCTCGATCGGGCCGAGGCCTACGCGATCGTCAACTCGAAAGGCCGACATACCACCGTCCGGAGTTTTCGCTCGATCGGCGCGGATCGCACCGACCTTCGCGTGGGACCGATCGTGCCCACGATTGTTCGCGGTCTGCGGGAGTGGCGCTACGTCCTCGAGCCGAACGAGTGGGGGGTCAGCTACGATCTGACGTTCCACGACACCACCCGGCAGGTTTTTCGCGAGCCGGTGTCGGACTCTGCGCACGGCTTTCCGACTGGCCGCCGCAACGATGTCACCAGCGGATTCGAATGCTTCGGATCGGTGACCGGATGGGTCGAGATCGAGGGCGAGCGAACCACTTTGGGTCCGAATGCCGCAGGCACGAGGGATCGTCACTGGGGCACCGGCCGCGGTGTCGGTGGACCGGAGTTGTCTCTGGGAGGTCGCCTGCACGTAGGGACCAACGGCAACGCGTTCGTGGCATTTCCGGACTGGGCGCTGTGGGGCGACCGACTGTTCTACCCATTCGGCGACCCGGCATCGGGTTCGACACGAGTTTTCAAGCCCACCCGCCGGTTCCGGTTCGATCCGGACACGGACATCTTCGTCGAAGCCATCGTCGACTACGAGTTCGACAACGGCAAGCAAGTCCAACTCCACTACGAGCGCGTAGGTCAGCAGACGGCCTATCTGCGATGCGGAATGTATGGCGGCACACCGGATCGCGACATCCACCAAGGAGGTTACGACGGCCCCGACCTGACCGAGGGAGAAACCTATGATCTGAGCCGACCGGAGACCCGGATAGGCATCCGCGGCCTCGACGAGCATCTCTGCCGCGTCACACGTGATGACGGTCAGACCGCTCTCGGGATATACCAGACCATCGACCCCGTGGCCTATGAAGTATGCGTGTCGGGCAGGAAGGGCTGGAACCTCCTCGTCTGAGAAGCACCAGGCCAGGACGGTATGGACCGTACAGCCGAAACTCTCTGAAACCCTTGACTTCAGCCATCGCTCGCGAGATTCTGATAATCGGAACGCATTTCGAGTCCATGAATTCTGAATCTCCTGTGACCGTGGCGAACCAATCAAAATACGGTCGAAGACCACGAGATTGACCACTTCTGACGCAGCATGGAGCGATTTCGGCCAGTCGCATTCCTCAGATGCAGGCATTTCGTGCAACGAGAATCTTCCTGAAGGGGCAAATTGTGGTGATTCTACGAAGTGCACGGCGAGGCGCGTGTGTACTGTCCGCAGCGTTGCTGGCATCGGCCGGGTTGGTCGCTTGCAGCGCGACGGGTTCCGGCACATCGGGAGATGCGATACGAGTGGGCGTGACAACGTCGCTCACCGGATCGTTCGGTACCTACGGAAACATGATCAAGGACGGACTGGAGGCCGGCCTGTACTGCAGCACCGAAGGCACCAACGAAGTCGACGGCAAGCCAATCGAATTCGTCTACGCCGATGACGGCGGCGATCCCGAGCAGACGCTCGCCGCGGCCACCAGGATGGTTGGTGACGGGATCAACATCCTCACCGGCACCACGTCGTCCGCCGCCGCGATGCAACTCGGCCACTTCGCCGAGCAACAGAATCTCCTGTACATCTCCGGCGCCGCGGGGATCGATGATGTCACCGGTCTGAACGCCAACACTTTCCGTGCCTCGCGACAGGCGTATCAGGAAGCGGCCGCCCTGAGCAGCGTCCTTGAGAAGAACAATAACAAGACGGTAGTCCTTGCCCAGGACTACGCATTCGGACAGAAGTACGCCTCTACGATCACCGGCATCCTCGAATCGAGCGGATCTGAAGTAGAGAAAGTGCTTGTGCCTTTGGACACGAATGAGTTCACGCCCTACGCGCGGCGAATCAGCGAGTTGAAGCCCGATCTACTGATTGTTGTCTATTACGGCGATGGGGCTCCGTCCATGTGGCAAGCGATGTCGCAACAAGGGATCTTGGACACGACCACGGTGGCGAGCGTGCTGGTCGAGAAGCCGCACTGGTCAATCTATGGTGACGCCGCCGAGAAGATCAACTTCGTGACGCACTATTACCCGGGCGCACCAGGCGGCGAAATGAACGAATGCCTGACTGAGCGAGTACCAACTGCCGACCTGTCCACCCACGACGGATTCGTCGCCGCGCAGCAGATCGTGCACGCACTCTCCACTGCGGGCCCCGACGACGTCGAAGGCATGATCGAGGCACTCGACGGGTGGTCATTCGAGGCGCCGAAAGGACCTATGACAATCCGCTCGGGTGACCACGCCCTACTTCAGGACATGTACCTCGTCTCGCTCAGTGACAGCGATGGCGAATTGGTCGCCCACACAGTCGGAAACGTCGGCAGTGAGGCAGCGAAACCATGAACGATACTGCAGCACTTGCCCGGACGCTGCCGTCCTCACAGGCACTGGGACCCGCGATCGAATATGCGCTCGAGACAGTCGATCTCTCCTGGAGTGTTGGCGGATTCGCCATCGTCAGCAATGTCGGACTCCGTGTCCGGCGTGGCGAGTTTCTCACCGTTATCGGGCCCAACGGGGCCGGCAAGAGCACGTTGATGAATCTCCTGTCAGGGGTGTATCGCCCCTCATCGGGTTCAGTCCACTTCGATGGTCAGGACATCACCAGGATGGGAGCCGCACCCCGTGTCCGGCGCGGCCTGGGACGGACGTTCCAGACATCGAGCCTGTTTGCGGGATTGACGGTCCTCGAGAACGCACGGTTGGCAGCCCAGGCTGCGCTGGGCGGCAGCATGAACCTCTGGGGCAGGCCATCGGCCCACGATCGAGCCACAGAGCGTGCGCGAGAGCACCTCGAAGAGGTCGGCCTGCACGACATGGGCGGAAACATCGTGTCCGACCTACCGTACGGAGACAAGCGGAAGCTCGAGATAGCCCTCGCGTTGTGCGCGCGCCCGCGCGTCCTGCTCTTGGATGAACCGACGGCCGGCGTCTCGGCCGAAGATGTCCACGCGCTGATCGACGTTGTACGGGCAGTGCACGACTCGGGCCGTACGGTGGTGATGGTCGAGCATCGAATGGATCTGGTTCTCGAAGCGTCAGATCGTATTGCCGTCATGCAAGACGGCGGTCTTCTCCTGTGCGATGATCCGAACGCAGTGATGTCCGATCCGCGGGTCCAAGCCGCCTACCTCGGGCCGGAGTTCTGATGTCCGCCGGCGACGCGGCCCTGTCCGTGCGAGACCTTCAGGTTCACCGCGGCGAAGCACATGTTCTGGAAGGTGTGTCATTCGAGGTACGTCCACGTCGTGTCACCGCACTGCTCGGTCGCAACGGTGCGGGGAAGACGACAACCTTGATGACAATTCTCGGTTTGCTGGAGGGCAGCGGCAGCATCAGGCTCTACGGTGAAGAGACCTTGGGCGTGCCGACCCACCACCTGGTCCGCCGAGGTATCGGATACGTGCCCGAGGACCGCGAGGTATTCGGCACGTTGACTGTCGCCGAGAATCTTCGATTGGCTGCGCGGACACCGGAGGCGACCCAACGACTGGACCTCGTACACGAACTGTTTCCAGACTTGCTGCGCAGGAGCGCTCAGCGGGCGGGAGCGCTGTCCGGCGGCCAGCAGCAGATGGTGGCGATCGCGCGTGCCATCCTGAACCCGAACCGCTTGCTCCTCATCGACGAGCCGAGCAAGGGATTGGCGCCCATCGTGGTCGGCCAGGTAGTCGAGGCTCTGGCGAAGGCCGCCAGCGCCACCACAATCTTGCTGGTCGACCAGAACATCCGAGTCGCGCAGCGCTTGGCCACCGATGCCATCGTGCTGGACCACGGCGCAGTTGTATTCACCGGTTCGATGGAGGATTTGGCTGCGGATGCAGATCTCACGCAGCGCTACCTCGGTGTCGCGCCGTCTTCCCGCGACAGCAACACGATCGGGAAGGGGTCTGCACGATGACAACCCTCATCGTCCTCACTGCTACAAGCCTCGGTCTCGCGGGCCTGTATTTCCTCCTGTCTTCAGGGCTTTCCCTGATATTCGGTTTGATGGACGTCCTGAATGTTGCGCATGCCGCAATCTTTGGGGTGGGCGGATATGCGGCCTGGGTCGTCATGGACCGGTTCAACTTGATAGATTCCCTCGCTGCGCGTTTCGCGGTCGCCACAGTTGTGGCGGTCATATTCGGATGCGTTCTAGGATATTTCGTAGAGCGGACGCTGATAGCGCGCAACTACGGTGATCACCTCACACAGATCCTCATCACGTTGGGGCTCGCATTCGTCATGGAGGGGCTCATCGGCGGTATTTTCTCGTACTCGCCGCAGTCGATCGCACAGCCAGCCTGGTTCACCGACGTCACGGTGATCCTCGGTGGACGCATTCCCAACAGTAGAATCCTTATCTTCGGTATATCAGCCTTGGTGCTGGTGAGCTTGCTGGTCTTCATGAAGAAGAGCAAGTACGGGTTGATCATCCGCGCAGGTGTCGAGAACAGGCGGATGGTTCAGGCGCTGGGTATTGACGTCGCGCGGAGCTTCACCTTCGTGTTCGTACTGGGCGCAGCCTTGGCCTGCCTGGGTGGCGCGCTGGGCGCGGTCTACTTCACGGGAATTACTCCTGCTCTCGGTCCGAATCTGTTGATCTTCGCTTTCATCGTGGTGATTATCGGCGGACTCGGATCAATCGGCGGCACTGCCATCGCTGCCGCTCTCGTCGCCTTCACTCAGCAAATCGTGAACTTCTACGTGAGCACCGGACTGGGCGACATCGCCGTCGTCGGTCTGCTTGCGGCTGTGCTCTTACTGCGCCCACAGGGCTTGCTCGGAAGGGTTGCATCAGCATGATTCCGTTTTCCAGTACCCAAACACAGTTGCCCGTCGACCGGGGTCCGGGAAAGATACACCCGAGACGGATTTCGGTCGGGGCGCGAGTGGGCCTCACGGTCATTCTCGTTTTGGCTGCTCTACCGATGTTGGATGTTCCGATTCCGATCCTTCTCCCCGGACAGTTGTCGAGCTCTGGTTCTCTGCTCATCTTGTCGATCGGCCTTGTATTCGCTGGTGTCGCGATATCTTTCGATGTCGTATTCGGATACACCGGCCTGCTGAGCGCTGGTCATGCCCTGGTTTTCGCTCTGGGAATCTACGCAACCAACCTGCTGATGCACGCAGGCCTGGGGTACTTTTCCGCTGCAGCGCTTGCCATCGTGCTGTCCGGGCTGGTCAATACCGCGCTGGGAGCGATCGCCCTTCGCGTGAAGGCAGTCGCCTTCACGATGGTCACACTGGCGTTCGGTGAGGCCTTCTATATTTTGCTCCTGGTAGATCCTGTGGGGATTTTCGGCGGTGAGGAGGGGCTGCCTGTTGCCTTCGAGCGGATCCCCGATCTGCTTGCGAGCGCCCGCGATGTCCGCTGGCTCTACTGGCTATCGCTTGCATTCGCCGTGGTCGCCTACCTTCTGGCGTGGATGGCGACGCGGTCTCGTTGTGGCCAGGTGTGGCAAGCGATCCGCGAGAACGAGGATCGGGTCGAAAGTCTCGGGTTGTTGTCGTACAGCTACAAGCTGGTTGCATATGCTTTCGGCGGCGTGATCGCTGCGGCGGGCGGGGCGGTGTATCTCTTGGTTGCGCGAGGCGCCAATCCGTCCAGCGCATCAGTGCACTTCAGTCTTGCATTGATCGTCATGGTGGTATTGGGCGGACGCGGCCGGATCTGGGGTGCAGCGGTCGGTGGCCTCATATACGGAATCCTCACTTTGAGGCTGCCCGAGCTTTCTACATCCGGCGTCCTCGACGAGTTACCTGAATGGGCAAGTCGCACAGTGTCCGAACCGCTCGTCGTCCTAGGATTTCTGTTCATCCTGATTGTGCTGTTTTTTCCAGATGGCATAGTCGGTCTTGTCGACCGTGCCAACTCCCGGCTCCGGACAATGCGACGTCGGAGCATGAACGAAAATACACTCATTCTTCCTCCGGATGAACCGATTGGGGTGGATGAGATCAGGACGAAGCATTAGGAGAAGGCAGGTTTCGCACCGCCCTCCCGCCGCCCAATTTAATCGCAGTCCCGAAAGGAACGCACATGGAATCACCGAACGTCTATCACTACGGAATTCTCGTCAGCGACATCGATAGCGCAATCAAGCTGTACGGGAAGCTTTTTGGGCTTACCTTCCATGAGCCGACCGAAGTGCATCTCAATAGACTTGTCGATCCCGACGAACACGAGTTCGACCTGCGAGTCACGTATTCTCAGCAAGGACCCCCCTATATGGAACTGCTCGAAGCCAAGGGTGACGGAGTTTATTCCGCTGGGCACGGGGAGGGCGTGCATCACATCGGCATGTGGGACCCGAAAATCGATGACAACAAGAAGCGGCATCTCGATTCCGGAGTGGAATCGGATGGCGAGGTTTTGAACCCCGATGGAACCACGTTTGCGTGGTACACGAACCCGAAGACTACCGGCGGGGTCCGCTTTGAGTTCGTCGATGAATCCGCACGGGAAGATCTCGAGAAATGGATTCAAACCGGGATAATGGGGCCGGGAGGTTTCGTCGTCTGAGGCCAATGGCCTCCCGGCGTCGTGACGTGAACACGCTGGCTGGTCGAGCGCCGCCGAGTTGGCCGACGCTCGACCAGGTCCGCACGGGCTCTCGGGTCCCGAGACCGGGGTCGTGGACCACGAGTTCTTCGTCCGCATTGGCCCGGACTCCTCCTGGCTCACTTCGGATCGCCCTCAACTGCTTTCCGTTGCCGGCGCGCGTCAGGTAGCCACGATGATGAGGACCGCAACGCGCCTCACGTGGCCTTGGCCAATATGCAGGGTCACACGGAGAATCTTCCGTCGGACCGCTGAGAGTGGCGATGCGGTCCGGTGCCAATTGGACACGTGACCTCGCGCTCGATTGCCGCGATGGGACGACAACCTGATGGCGATCCATGTCGGGCGCGTGCGATGTTCGTACTCGTCCCAGCGCGCTGGGTCGCAGCGGACGTGATCGTCGCCATGTTCGGCCCCAAGACCACCGGCGCGCCGCTGGAATAGACTGACGACCTTCACGCCCATCCGGTAGCGGCGGCTGGGAAACCAGACCCACGTCCCGATGGTTGATCCCACCCTGGTGTCGCCGAGATCAATCGACGGCGATTGGTGCCGCCACTTGCCCCGCCACGACGACTGTAGAAACATTTCCATAGGCGGACACCGACCCGCGACTCGAGGTCGCGCGGTGCCGGACTGCGAGGTGCTCTCCCCGACCGCGCCGACATCGTCGATCGGCGTGAGAGCGCCACGCGTGCGAATCCCGGTGATCGGTGGCCGACGCTACCGATCGGAGAAATCGTGACCAGCGAAACCACACCCGCCTCCATCCAACGCGAACCGGAGCTGGCCGGACAGACCGTCGTCCTCATCGGCGGCAGCGCAGGCATCGGGCTCGAGACAGCGCGACGCGCCCGGATGGAGGGTGCCGACGTCATCCTCACCGGGCGCAACCCCGACCGGCTCGAGGCTGCAGCGGCAGACGTCGGCACGCAGCGCACCGCAGCGTTCGACGCCAACGACCCGATCGCATTGCGGAGGTTCTTCGAGGACCTGCCGACACGGATCGACCATGTGCTGGTGACGGCAGGCGGCCCGCGTTACGCTCCCCTGCTCGAGATGGACGCGGACGAGGTGCGCCGGCAGCTCACCGAGCACATAGTGCTGGGGCTCGAGGTCGCGCGCAACGCGGCGAGCAAGATGCGGCCCGGGGGCACGCTGCTGTTCATGGGCGGCACCAGCGGCCGGCGCATCGGTCACGGCCTGGGGATCGCCTCCGCCGCCACGGCCGCACTGCCCCCGTTCACGGCGGCCCTCGCTCTCGAAGTCGCGCCGGTTCGCGTCAACCTCATCGCCGCGGGCTTCGTCGACACCCCGCTGTCGGCATTGCTGCTCGGTGATCGGCTCGACGAACGGCGGAACGAGTTGAGGACGAAGCTTCCGATCGGCCGGGTCGTCGGCCCGGCCGACGTCGCAGCCCTCGCCGTCCACATCATGAGCAACACGGCACTCACCGGCGCGACGTACGACATCGACGGCGGCCAGCAGTTCGTCTTCTGACGACCGCACGACGACACACGCAGCGATTCGCACGACCTGTTCGATCGATCCCCGACACATCGCGAGAGGAAACCCATGAGCACCAACGAAGTTCACACCGACGAGGCAACCAGCACCACGAATGTCCCGACCGTCGACATGAAGCTGGAGGTCGTCGTTCTCCCCGTCTCGGACATCGACCGCGCCACCGAGTTCTACACCACACTCGGCTGGAGACAGGACGTCACACCGCCCGGCTCCGGCGTCGTCCAGTTCACCCCGCCCGGCTCCGACGCCTCGATTCATTTCGGCACAGACCTCACCGCGGCCGCACCCGGTTCGGCCAAGGGATATCTCATCGTCTCCGACATCGAGGTCGCTCGTGACCAGCTGGTCGCTGCCGGCATCGCGGTGAGCGTGTTCCATCGCGGCGCGGGCGGGCCTGCAGACGGGCCGGACCCCGACCGCCGCAGCTACTCCTCCCTGGCGTCGTTCAGCGACCCCGACGGCAATTCCTGGCTGCTGCAGGAGGTCACCACCAGGCTTCCCGGGCGGATCGACACGGCCACCACGTCGTTCGGCTCCGCACGCGACCTGGCGACCGCGCTCCGCCGGGCGGCGGCCGCCCACGGCCGGCACGAAGAGCGCACCGGCGAGGAAGACCCGAACTGGCCCGACTGGTACGCCGAGTACATGGCCGCCGAGCAGTCCGGGGCGGAGCTACCCACGTGAGGAGCGGCGACCGGTAGCGGAGCGAGGTGTCATTCTCCGGACAGGTCGGCCGAAAGGTCACGGACCTCGACGCCGGCGGGAATCTCGACCTCGGCGATCAACTCCGGCCGGTCGTCGAATTCGAGGCGGAGGGCCCGGCATATCGTGGCGTGCATGTCGTAGAGGGTGGTGATGTACGTCAGCTGCAGAATTTCGGGATCCGTCAGGTGGGCTTTCAGGACCGCGAACACCTCGTCCGGCACCCGGCCGCCGTCGTAGACGAGGCCGTCGGTGTAGGCCAGGACCGCCCGCTCGAGTGCGGAGAAGCAGTCGCTGACCTGCCAGTGCGGAAGGGCCGCGATCTTGTCCTCCGGCGCCCCGAGGGATCGCATCTGCTTGCAGTGCTGGGAGAAGACGAACTGGCTTCCGCGTGCGTACCCGGCCCTGGCCTGCCCCAGTTCACGCAACAGGGGGTCCAGGGTGACGTTGCGGTAGAGCGAGAATCCGCGGACGGCGTGCCGGAACACGTCCGGTGACTGGGCGAACACGGTCCACCAGTCGCCGGGGGTGGCGTGGATGGTGCCGTGATCGACGGCGGGATCCTTGTCGGGTCCGAACAGTCGGTCGTAGAAGAAGAGGATCTTCTCGTCGGTGACTTCGGCGCGGGGTACCTCACGGAGACGGGGCACGGCTCTTCCTTTCGGGCGGTGGCGGTCAGGATGCGGTGGGTACGCGTCGGTCGGCGGCGGTCTTCGGTTCGTGTGAGACGTCGGCTTCGGTGAAGGTTCGCGTCCAGCAAGCGAATTCGAGCAGTACGCCGTCCGGGTCCTGGAAGTAGAACGAGCGCACGAAGGTGCCCGGGTGCACGTGCCGGGACACGCCGGCGGAGCTGTCGTCGTGGTTGAGGACCCGACTGACCTTGATCCCCTCGGCCTGCATGCGGGTGTAGTACTCGTCGAACTGTTCCGGGGGCACCGCGAACGCGACGTGATTCATCGACCCGACCGCACTCGCGAGTTCACCCTCGTCGGGGAGCCCCTTGGGGGCGGCGAGTCCGGGCGCGGCCTCGGGGGAATCGGCCAGCCAGAAGAACGCGATGGTGTTGCCGTTGCCGCAGTCGAAGAAGAAGTGCTGGCCCAGATCCCCCGGCAACTCGATGGTCTTGATCAGGGGCATGCCCAGGACGCCCGAGTAGAAATCGATGGTGCGTTGCATGTCCGAGCACACCAGCGCAAGGTGGTTGATACCCCGAAGTTCGTACTTGGAGTTCGGATTGCTCATGGCGGTCCTTCCGATGTGGTGAAGTCGTCGCGAGAAGGGAACAAAAATGACTTGACAGTCATGTCATCTATTGGGAGAGTTTGTCTGTGAGCAAGTCATCTGTCAATACCCCGTCCACGCCGGCCACTGTCGACACCCTGACCGCGCGTGGCCGCAAGACACGCGACGCACTGCTCGACGCCGCCCGGAAGGTGTTCGAGACGGTCGGATTCCCCGACACCCGGGTCGAACACATCGCCCAGGAGGCGAACGTCTCCTACGGCACCTTCTACCGCTACTTCGAGTCGAAGGAAGAAGTGTTCCGGGAGCTGAGCACCCGATTGTTCGAGGACATGCACCGCCGCGAGCCGACCGACAGCGACCTGTCTCCGGCGGAGAAACTGGTCGCGTCGAACCGCTCGTACTATCAGTCCTACCGCCGGAACGCCCCGCTGATGGCGATCGTCGAACAGGTCGCGACGTTCAACGACGAATTCCGCGAACTCCGTCACGAGCACCGCCGTCAGCTGATCGACCGGACCTCTCGCGCGATCGCACGCTGGCAGCAGGACGGACTGGTCACCGCCACTCTCGACCCGGTGCTGGCGGCCCGCGCGATGGCCGCCATGGTCGACCACACCCTGTACCTGTGGTTGATCCAGGGTGACGACGCCGACGAGGCGGCCCTGCTCGACACCCTCGACCAGATGTGCCTCGGCGCACTCGGTCTCGACCGGAACTGAGCGCCGCGCGCTTCCCCGCCGAGAACCGTGCCGGGTCACGATCCCGACGGTGCGCTTCCTGCACACCCCTCACCATCGACTGAGCAACGGCCGACCGATCGATCTCGTCGACTCGGCCGTTGTTCCGATCTCCCCGAAGGCACGCACAATGACAACGCACTCACCGTTCGCGTCCGCTACCACCGACACACCGCAGGGAGCGCTCGACGGCCTGCGGGTACTCGAACTGGGCACCCTCATCGCAGGCCCGTACTGCGGACGCCTCCTCGGTGACATGGGCGCCGACGTCATCAAGATCGAAGCCCCCGATCGTCCCGACCCCCTGCGGGACTGGGGCCAGGCCGAGGGCGGTCACCAATACTTCTGGTCGGTGCACGCCCGCAACAAACGGTGCGTGAACCTCGACCTGCGCACCGAGGCCGGCCGGCGGATCTTCCTCGACCTCGTCGCCACCGCCGATGTCGTCGTCGAGAGCTTCCGGCCCGGCACCCTCGAGCGCTGGGGCGTCGGCTACGACGTCCTCCGGGAGATTTCCCCGCGGCTGGTCCTGGCCCGGGTCTCCGGTTACGGCCAGACCGGTCCATACGCCGCGCGTCCCGGATACGCGTCGGTGGCCGAGGGCATCAGCGGCTTGCGGCACCTCAACGGATTTCCCGGCCAGGCGCCCCCGCGGATCGCGCTCTCGCTCGGCGACAGCCTCGCCGGGATGTTCGCCTTCCAGGGTGTCCTCGCCGCGCTCATCGCGCGCGAACGCACCGGACGGGGACAGATCGTCGATGCCGCGCTCACCGAGGCCGCACTCGCCATCCAGGAGTCCACCGTTCCCGACTACCACAAGACCGGTCACGTCCGGCAACCCTCCGGCACCCGCCTCGACCGCGTCGCACCGTCCAATCTGTATCGCACGCAGGACGGACTGTGGGTGATCATCGCGGCCAACCAGGACACGCTGTTCGCGCGTCTGTCCGCTGCGATGGGCCGCCCCGACCTCGCCACCGATCCGCGCTACGCCACCCACACCGCGCGCGGTGATCACCAGGACGAGCTCGACACCCTGATCGCCGAGTGGGCGGCCGGCTTCCCCGCCGCGGAGCTGATCGAGCTGCTGACCAAGTTCGAGGTGGTCACGGGCCCGGTCAACACGGTCGCCGAAGTGATGGCCGATCCCCAGTTCAACGCCCGCGAGATCTTCGTCGACCACGTCGACCCCTCCGTCGGGCCCGGCGACACCGGATTCGATCCGGAGCCGGTGAAGGGAGTCGGGGTGATCCCGAAACTCAGCGAGACCGCGGGCGGGGTCCGCTGGGGCGGGCCCAGCCGCCCGGGCACCCACACCGACGAGGTGCTCACCGAAATTCTCGGCTACGACGCCGACCGGATCGCCGCACTGCGCGGGCAGGGCACGATCTCGTGACCGCGATTCCACCGGAGGTCGACATCCGGGAGGTCGGGCCCCGCGACGGACTGCAGATCGAGAAGCCCATTCCCACCGCCGCCAAGCTGGAGCTGATCGACGCGCTCGCCGCGACCGGTGTCCGGCGCATCGAGGTCACGTCCTTCGTCTCCCCGCGGGCCGTCCCGGCGCTGGCCGACGCCGAGGCCGTCGCCGCCCAACTCGGCCGCTGGCCACACGTCACCTTCTCGGCGCTGGTTGCCGGACTCGGCGGCGTCGAGCGAGCACTCGCAGCGGGTCTGACCCGCCTCGAGTACGTCGTCTCCGCGTCCGACGGGCACAGCCGGGCCAACGTCGGCCGCAGCAGCGAGGAGTCGATCGCGTTGATCACCCCCGTCGCCGAACTGGTTCACCGGGCGGGCGGCACACTCGAAGTGATCGTCGCCATCGCCTTCGACTGCCCGTTCGACGGGCCCACCCCACCGGACCGCGTGGCCGACATCGCGCGGCGCGCAGTTCTTTCGGGCGCGGATGCGGTGTCGGTCGCCGACACCATCGGTACCGCAACGCCGGTGCGCACCACCGACGTGCTCGCCCGGGTGCGCACCGCCATCCCAGGCGTCGAGCTCGGCCTGCACCTGCACGACACCCGCGGCCAAGGACTGGCGAACGCGTGGGCCGCATACACCTCGGGCATCCGCCAGTTCGACGCCTCCGTCGGCGGGCTCGGTGGGTGCCCCTTCGCGCCGGGTGCGAGCGGCAACATCGCCACCGAAGAACTGGCCTACATGTTCGAGGACGGCGGCATCACCACCGGAATCGACATCGACATCGAACTCGACGCCGCTCGACTGGCCGAGCGCCTGCTCGGCAGATCCCTCGCAGGCAGACTGCTCGCGGCCGGGGGCCGACCGGTTCCCGCCGACACCGCCTGTAATTGACCACCTCGCTGCCGACGCGACGGAACACTCCGCTGCGCCGCGAGCAGCACTACACGGAAGAGACGGATTCTCCCATGAACGAGCTGGCTGATCGCTTCTTCGCCGCCGTCGGTGACGGCGACGAAACGACACTGACCGAGCTGTACGCACCGGACGCGCGGATCTGGCACAACGACGACGGACGCGAACAGACGGTCGCCGAGAACCTGACGGTGCTGCGCTGGCTCTCGCGCACACTCGAGGACCTGCGCTACGAGGACATCCGCCGCCACGAGTTGCCGGACGGCTTCGCCCAGCAGCACGTCCTGCGCGCCACGCTGCCCGGCCACGGACCGCTGGAGGTGCCTGCATGCCTGTTCGTCCGCGTCGACGACGGCCGGATCACCCGTATCGACGAGTACGTCGACTCCGCCGCCACCCTGCCCCTGCGCGCGCAGGCCGGCCGGCGACGGGAGCGCTGACATGCCCGGAACCCGTTCCGCCGTCCCGCTCCCCGAACTGTGCGCGCGGATGCGCTCGTTCATCGACGACGCCGTCATCCCCGCCGAACCCACCCTGGTGAACGAGGACGGCCCCGCTCACGTGGCCATCACCGAATTGCGAGAGAGAGCCAAGGAACTCGGCTTGTGGGCGCTCGGCCATCCTGCCGAACTCGGCGGTGGCGGTGTCCCGTTCCTCGACTTCGTGCATCTCAACGAGATCATCGGACGCTCGGAGTTCGGCCAATTGGCCGTGGGCTCGGTGTCCATGCAGGACACCCTGATGCTGCACAAACACGGCACTCCCGAGCAGCGGCAGCGGTGGATTCCCCCGCTGGTCGCCGGGGAATTCCTGCCGTCCGTCGGGTTGACCGAACCGGACGCGGCGGGATCCGATCCCACACTCATCGAGACACGCGCCGGCCTCGACGGCGACACCTGGATCATCAACGGACACAAATGGTTCACCACCGGAGTAAAGGACGCCGGCTACTGCTCGGTCTTCGCCCGGACCGAACCCGACACCGCCCCGAGGCACGAGCGCATCAGCGCGATCATCGTGCCCACCGACACCCCCGGATTCGAGATCGTCCGGTCGATCCCGACGATGGGGCACGACCCGAGCGATCACTACGAGGTCCGGCTCACCGATGTACGCGTCCCCGCCGCCAATCTCCTCGGCGAACGCGGCAAGGGCTTCGCGGTGGCCCAGGACCGGCTCGGCCCCGGCCGGATATTCCATTGCATGCGGTGGCTCGGGCAGGCTCAGCGCGCATACGAGTTGATGTGTTCCCGCGCGAACACCCGCTACACCCACGGCTCGCTGCTCGCGGAGAAGGGCGAAGTGCACCGCTACATCGCCGAATCCGCCGCCCAGATCCACGCCGCCCGGCTCATGACTCTCGATGCCGCCCGCGCGATGGACGCCGGGGAGGACGCCCGCGTACGCATCGGGCTGGTGAAATTCTGGGGCGCCCGCATGCTCCACGACGTCGTGGACCGGGCCATCCAGATTCACGGGGCGCTCGGCCTGACCGCCGATACCCCACTCGAGCGGATGTACCGGCAGGCGCGGTACGCCCGTATCTACGACGGTCCCGACGAGGTGCACCGCATGTCGACTGCCCGCCGGTTGCTGCGCGATCCCGAGGCTGCCCCATGGCGATGACCGACGCTCCCGTAGCCCTCGCGGACGGCATCCGCGCCGTCCTGACCGCCGCCTACGGCATGGACGCCACGGTCGGGGAACCCCGGCAGCTGACCGGCGGCGCCAGCCGGCAGGTGTGGGCCGTCGATGCCGGCGGACCGGACGGGCAACCCCTGCCCGTCGTGCTGCGTCGCGACCCGCCCGGGCACGGCGACGCCGCCCGGATGCGCGCGGAGGTGGCGTGCCTGCGGGCCACCGCCGCCGCGGGAGTGCCGGTGCCCACCGTCCTCGCTTCCGGGGACACCGCGCCCGGCATCGACGCCCCGTACCTGATCATGAACAAGGTGGAGGGCGAATCGCTCCCCCGGAAACTGCAGCGGGACCCTGCCTTCGACGAGGTGCGCAGCCGTCTCCCCGAGGACATGGGTTACGTCCTCGGCCTGATCCACCGCACTCCCCTGGACTCTCTCGACGTGCTCGACGCCACCGACCCGGTGGACGCGCTCGAGGCCACCTATCGTGACCTCGGCGACCCCCGGCCCGCGGTCGAGGTGGGTCTGCGGTGGCTGCGCGACCACCGTCCGCCGTCGCGACCGCAGGCTTTGGTACACGGCGACTTCCGGATCGGAAACCTTCTCGTCGACGGAACCGGCATCCGCGGGGTGCTCGATTGGGAACTCGCCCACCTCGGTGATCCCGTCGAGGACCTCGGCTGGCTGTGCGTGCGGGCGTGGCGGTTCGGCGCAGACGCGCCGGTCGCGGGGATCGGCACCCGTGACCAGCTCCTGGACGGCTACGAGAAGGCCACCGGGACGAGGCCGTCGTTGCCCGAACTGCACTGGTGGGAATCGTTCGGAACCGTGAGATGGTTGGTGCTGAGCAGGTTCCAGGCCGAACGTCACCTCGGCGGGGCCGAGCGGTCCCTCGAACTGGCGGCCATCGGACGCCGGGTCTGCGAATCCGAGTACGACCTGCTCGACGTCCTCGGACTGCTCGACGACTCCGCAACCGCTCCCCCGCCGGCGCCACCCGGGCGCACCGTGCACGACAGGCCCGGTGTCCCGGAGATCCTCGACCTCGTGGCCGGCACTTTGGCCGACGACCTCGGACCGGCCCTCGACGGAACGCACGAGCGGGAGCGGTATCTCCTGCGGATCTGTGTCAACCTGTTGCGCACCGCGGGGCGTGAACTCGATGCCGGGAACGGCGCCGAATCCCTGCTCGACGGCGCCCTCGGTGCGCTCGGATGCGCGTCAGAGGCCGAGCTTGCCGCACGGATTCGCACGGGGGCTCTCGACTACCTCGACGACCACGTGCGCCGGGCGATCTCGATCGCCGTTCTGGCCCGCCTGCGGGTGGCCAACCCCCGGCACATGAACGCATAGCTGCGAAAAGCGGGAAGTGCCCGGCGGATTCATCCGCCGGGCACTTCTCGTTTCGAGCCCACCACAGATCGTCAGTGGGAGGCGACCAGCTCCCGCGGATCCTCGTCGACCGCAGACACAGCCCGCCCGTGTCGGCGAGTGCCGGGGATCTTGCTCACCAGCGGCCCCAGCACCCACCGGATCACACTGATCAGCCCGTACGGGATCACGAAGATGAAGACGATCAACGCCGCACCGTACGTGATGCCCGCCGCCGACTGGTTGATCTCCGCCGTCCACTGCGGCACGTACTGAACGAAGAAGGCCCCGAACACCACACCGGGGACGGTGCCGAGGCCACCGATGACGATCATGGTGATGAAGGCGATCGCCAACGGGAGCCCGAATGCCTCGGGGCCGACGTACTGGACCACGAAGCTGTAGAGCACGCCGCCGACGCCGGCGAAGGCCGCGCTGAGCGCGAACACCGTCGTCTTCGTGCGGGTGGCCGGGACGCCGAGCGTGGTGGCGACGGCCTCGTAGTCCCGGATCCCGATCAGTGATCGGCCGATCCGGCCGGTGGAGAGTCGCCGGACCACGAAGAAGGCGATCAGCGCCACCACCAGGCACAGGTAGTACACCCACTGGTCGCGTTCGAGTCCGCTGAAGGCCGGGGGTTCGGCGCCGGCGATGTTGATTCCCGCCTGGCCGTCGGTGACGTGCTCGAACCGTTTGATCACCGCCGGGGTGACCAGTGCCAGCCCTAGAGTGGCGAGCGCCAACTGAAGTCCGTGGAGGCGCAAGGCCGGCAGGCCGAACAGGTACCCGATCACGTAACAGACCGCGAACGCGACCGGAAGGAGCAGCAGGTACGGGACGTCGTGATTCTCGACCAGCACGGCACTGAGGTACGCACCGACGGCGAAGAAGAAGCCGTGGCCGAGAGAGATCTGACCGGTGTTGCCGGTCAGCAGGTTCAGTCCCAGCCCGACCACCACGTACACCAGCACCATGGATCGGTCGAAGTTCACGTACGGCGCCGACACCAACGGCGCCACGGCCGTCACGAGGATCACCACCGCGACCGTCGCTCTCGCCAGCCAGCGTGGTGGATCGAGTTCGGCGCGGGGACGGCGAAGCAGTTCGACGATTCTCATACTCGGGCCACCTTCCGTGCACCGAACAGACCCTCGGGTTTGAGGAGCAACACCCCGAGGATCAGGGCCAACGCCACGGCCTGTTTGAAGTCGTGGCCGATCCAGGAAATGTAGGTGCCGGCAAGGTTTTCCGCGACACCCACACACAACCCGCCGACGAGGGCACCGACCGGGCTGTCGAGGCCGCCGAGGACCGCGCCGGCGAACGCGTAGATCAGCGAGGCGACGAGCATGTTCGGTTGCAGGAACAGCTGCGGCGCCGCGAGGGAGGCGGCGAGGGCTCCGATGGTCGCGGCGAGGCCCCAGCCGATCATGAGCATCCGCCCGACGGGCACGCCGATCAGTTGCGCCGAGTCCGGGTTGTCTGCCGCCGCCCGCATCGCCAGCCCGACCTTCGTTCGCTGGAACAGGACGAACAGCAGCGCCGCGACCACGACGACGGCGGCGACGATGACCAGCGACTGCTGGGACACCGCAACCGGACCGAGCGTGAGCACCGGCCCGGACACGATCGCGGGGAACTCCTTGCTCTGCACGCCCCAGATCCAGCCGGCGGCGCTGTTGAGCACCAGCATCAGGCCGAGGGTGATGATGACCAGCGGCATGTGGTTCGGCGACGATGCCAGCGGCCGGATCAGTACCCGTTCGGTGGCGGCTCCGCCGACGAAGGCGACCGCCATCGCGCCGAGGACGGCGAGGTACAGCGGCACGCCCCATGCGTGGAACTGCCAGGCGAAGAACGCCGAGAACATCGCCATCTCGCCCTGCGCGAAGTTGACGATTCCCGATGCGCGGTAGACCAGGACGATGCTCAGCGCGAACGCGCCGTACAGCGCGCCCCACATGAGCCCGTCCACCAATTGTTGGAGAAATACATCCATGACCACTCTCCTGTGCTCAGTAGCCGAGGTAGGCGCGCCGCACCGACTCGTCGTGCGCCAATCCGGCGGCGGGGCGTTGGGCGACGACACGGCCCGCGTCGACGAGGACCGCGGACGTGCCTATGTCGAGGGCGAGGTGCGCGTTCTGTTCGACCACGAGGATCGTGGTCTCGGTCTCCTGGCTGATCCGGCCGAGCGCACGGAAAACCTCCTGCGTGATGCGCGGGGCCAGGCCGAGGGACGGTTCGTCGAGCAGCAGCAGACGCGGCCCGGCCACCAGCGCGCGGGCGATCGCGAGCATCTGCTGTTCACCGCCGCTGAGCCCGCCCGCCTGCTGGTTACGTCGCTCGCGTAGTCGCGGGAAGAAGTCGTACCAGTGCTCGACGGCCCGGTCGGTGATCGCCGCCGACGTCGTGAATCCCCCGACGCGAAGGTTCTCCTCCACCGTCAGGGTGCCGAAGGTGCCGCGGCCCTGCGGAACATGGGCCACACCGAGCCGGGCGATCCGGTCGGTGCGCATGCCGGTGATGTCGCGGCCGTCGAGCCTGATGCACCCGCTGGTGCGGACCATCTGGCAGATCGATCGGAGGATGGTGGTCTTGCCTGCGCCGTTCGCGCCGAGTACCGCGGTCACCTCCCCTGCCGGTACCTGGAAGTCGATGCCGTGCAGCACTTCCGCACGGCCGTATCGGGCATGCAGGTTTTCCACGGTGAGCAGGTTCATGCCGCACCGCCCAGGTACGCCTCGATGACCTCGGGGTGAGCAGCGACCTCTGCCGGTTCGCCCTCGGTGACCTTCTGCCCGAAGTTCAGTACCACCACCCGGTCGGAGATCGACATCACCATGGCCATGTGATGCTCGACGAGGAGCACCGAGAATCCGCGCTCGTCGCGCAACCGGCGGACCGTCTCGGCGAGTTCGAGGACCTCCTCGTGGATCAGTCCGTTCGCCGGTTCGTCGAGCATCAGCAGGCGAGGTCGCTGCATCAGTGCCCGTGCGAGCTCGACCCGTTTCAGGGTGCCGTAGGGCAGGTTGCCTGCCGGTTCGCGCCCGACGTGCGCGAGATTCATCGACTCGAGCAGAGCCCAGGCCTCGTCCCGTTCGCCTGCCTCCTCCCTGCGGGTGCGCGGCAGTCCGAGGGCGGTGGCGACGAAGCCCGCGCGGGTGCGCGAGTAGGCCCCGGTGAGGATGTTGTCGAGCACCGAGATCGTCGGGAACAAGCCGATGTTCTGGAAGGTGCGCGCGATCCCGGCGTCGGCGACCCCGTCCGCCGACAGGGCGAGCAGGTCGGTGCCGCCGAAGGTGATCTGTCCCGAATCCGGTTCGTAGAGTCTGCTGATGCAGTTGAACAAGGTGGTCTTCCCGGCGCCGTTCGGGCCGATCAGCCCGACGATCTGTCCAGGCTCGATCGTGAACGACGGTCCGTCGAGGGCGACGACTCCTCCGAACCGCAACCGGACGTCGCTGACTTTCAGCGTGGGCACATCCGGTGGCCGGGCGGTCATCGTTCGGCGCTGCGCGTGACCACAGCGTCGTAGTGCCAGCTGCCGTCGCGGAACGTCATCGGCGCCATCGACGTGATTGCGTACGGGTAGTCGGCGCTCGTGTCGAACGTGACGCCGTCGATGGACAGATCGGTGGTGACCGCGTGCAGATTCCGGACGGAATCGAGCAGATCGGCGCGGGTGCACCCCTTCATCTGTTCGAGTGCGGCCACCAGCAGCTGAGCGGTGTTGTAACCGGTGGCGGCGATGGTGTCGGAGGACTTGAACGCGCCGGCGTGCCGATCGGCGAAAGCGCGCCATTCCTGCACGCCCGGCACCTGGTCGTGGTCGGTGCTGCTGACGTCGTAGATCCAGTAGAACGAATGCACGCCCTCGGCGGCGTCGAGGCCCGCCGGTGCGAGGACGAAGTTGGTGTCGGTCGCGCCGGAGTAGATGTACGTCTCGGGCTTCCAGCTCAACTCGTGGGCCTTCTTCAGAGACTGCGTCACGAAGCCCGCGGTGGCGAAGTTGACGAACACGTCGGCCCCGGAGTTCGCGAGGTTGACCACCTGCGAGTCCACGGACGGTGTGGTCTGTTCGTACGACTGCTCGGCGACGATCTGTGTGCCGCTGCCGTCGAGGGCGGACTTCAGGGCGTCGAGACTGCCGTTGCCCAGACTGTCGTTCGAGTACAACACCGCGACCTTGCCTTGCGGGTGATCGCGAAGGATCTGTTTCGCCCGCTCGGCGACCTCCCAGCCGGTCTGCGGGTTCACCGCGCCGGCGACAACGGGCCGTTCGTCGAGGGTGGTGAGCAGTTCGTCGGTGCCGGTCATGGGGAACACCAGCGGGACGTTCTTCTGGGCGAGGTAGTCGACGACCGCGAGGGTCGATGCGGTGCCGATCAGGTTCTGGATCGCGAAGACGTGTTGCTGTTCGACCAGCGATCGGACGTTGCCCACCGTGCGCGCCGGGTCGTATCCGTCGTCGAGTGCGGTGTAGACGATCTTGCGGGACTTGCCATCACCCATCGCGACTCCGCCGGCGGCGTTGATCTCGTCGAACAGGGCGGACGCCGCGGTCGCCTGCGGTCCTGCGATCGACTGGACCAGGCTGGTGCCGAAGTGGATCTCGGTGTCGGTGATGCCGGGGTCGCAGCCGCCTGCGGCGGTCGCGGTGTCATCTCGGCCAGAACATGCGGTCAGAGCCGCGGTGGCGCACAGGGCTGTCACGCCCGCAGCGAGGATACGTTTCATGGTTGCTCCGTGAGAGGGAAGGCACAGGAACGGAAGACGTTCCAGCGGGGTTGTTTTCGGCAGCGCGCAGCGGGCGACGACGAGAATCGTCGCCGCCCTGCGCGGTGAGTGGGACTAGACCGTGGTGTGGGAGAAGCGTTCGCGCAGATCGCGTTTGAGGATCTTCCCGGTGACGTTCCGGGGCAGGGTGTCGACGAACTCGACCCGGCGGGGCACCTGGAATCCGCCGAGCTGTTCCCGGCAGGCCGTGATGATGTCGTCCGCGGTGGCGGTGGCGCCGTCGCGGAGAACGACGACCGCACAGACCAGCTCTCCCCAGGTGTCGTCCTCGACGCCGATTGCCGCGGCCTCGGCGACCGCAGGGTGACGGTAGAGGACCTGCTCGACGGACAGAGAGGCGACATTCTCGCCGCCACTGATGATCAGGTCCTTCTTCCGGTCGACGATGTAGACGAAGCCCTCGTCGTCGCGTCGGACCAGGTCACCGGTGTGGAACCAGCCGTCGGTGAACGCGGCCGCCGTCGCGTCCGCATCGCGCCAGTAGCCGGTCATCACCTGGTCGCCGCGGACCACCATCTCCCCCACCTGACCGGTGGGCACGTCGCGCATGGCGTCGTCGACGATGCGGATGTCGACCAGGCGCATGGGTTTTCCTGCGGCAGCGAGTAATCCGCTCTCCCCGCCGGCAGCGCGCCGATGCGCGTCGTAGTCGAGGTGGAGCACGTTGCCTGCGAGTTCCGTCATTCCCATGCCCTGATAGAAGTCGCAGCAGAGACGTTCGAGTCCCTGCCGCAGCACCTGCGCCGGGATCGCCGACGATCCGTACCCGATCGCTTGCAGGGTGCTGAGATCGTGGTCGGCAAGGGCCGGATTCTGGAGCAGGAAGTTGATCATCGTGGGTGCCAGCCCGGTCTGCGTAACCTGCCATTGCTCCACGAGACGCAGGAACGTCGCATTGTCGTAGGCGCGGACGATGCCGACGGTGCTCCCCATCAGGTGGTTGAGCAATGTCACGTACCCGCCGACATGGCACAGCGGGAAACAGAACAAGAAGACTGTGTCCTCCGGCAGAGCCCACTGCAGCGCCGAGGACGTGATCCCGCTGACCAGGTTGCGGTGGCTGATCATCACACCCTTCGGTGTCCCGGTCGTGCCGGACGTGTAGACCAGCCACGCGATGTCGTCCGGTGCCGGCCGAACCGTCGGCGCCTGCGTGGGTCCGGCACCGACGAACTCGTCCCAGCCTACGGTTCCCGGGGCGGCCCCGATCGAGACGACCGTGTGCACCGACGGGATAGAACCGCGAATCTGGTCGACAGCGCCGGCGAACTCTTCGGCCACGATGAGCACGGTGGCACCCGAATGCTGGATCAACGCGGCAATCTGGTCGGGATGCAGGCGGAAGTTGAGGATGGTCAGGGCCATCCCGGCCATCGGCACACCGTAGTAGCAGTCGAAGTACTCGGTGCAGTTGGTGGACAGGATCGCGACCCGGTCCCCCGGCGCGGCAACACCGAGCAGTGCACCGGCGAGCCGTCGGCTGCGATCACGCAGCTCGGCATAGGTCACTGCCTCGTCCTCGAATCGCAGCGCGATCCGATCGGGATGCTTGCGCGCGCCGTACTCGACGATGTCGCTGACCAGCATTCAGTTTCTCCTTGGTCGAGGTGAGGTGGTGGTGGACTCGGTGCTCACCGGATCGCGAGCGGGTTGATCGGCGACCCGACCCCGCGGGTGAACTGGAGAGGCGGTCCGGCATAGAAGAAGTCGTACAGGCCGTCGGCAGCGCAGGCGGCGGACAGCTCCTCGAAGTCGAGCAACTCGGCAAGGGTCATACCCATGTCGCGGATCAGCACCATGTGAAGCTCGAACAACGCCCCCGGAGTCTCGCCGGGCATCACCTCGACCGCCCAGTTGTCCGAGCCCACGACCGCGACGTCGCGCTCCCGCAGCCACGTGGCGCACGACAGACTCAAACCCGGCTCACCCGCCATGAATCCTGCCGGATCGTGGTCGGCGAGAAACTTTGCGCGCCAACCGGTGCGGATCAGCACGATGTCGCCCGGACCGACCTCGACGTTCTGAGCGGCGGCGACGGCGTCGAGTTCGTCCGGAGTGATCGCCGTCCCGGCCTCGAGCCACTCCACACCGCGCGCCCTCGCGACGTCGAGCAGCACGCCGCGACCGGCGATCCCCTTCGCCTGAGTGTGGATCCCGCACTTGTCGGCACCCTTGACGGTGACCCCCGTACCGGGATGACCGTTGTAGAGCTGATCGTCGTAGTGCACATGGGACAGGGAGTCGTACTGCGAGCCCGCCTGCAGCGGCATGAAGACGTAGTCGTCGGCCCATTTGAAGCCGCCGGGAAGCACCTGCTCCTGCCCGTTCTCGGCCATCAGCCTGATCGGGTTGATCCGATTGCCTCCCGGCTGTGGCCCGTCCCCGTCGAGTGGGATGCCCAGTTCGAATATCGTGCCGGTCCGAATCAGCGCAGCGGCAGCCGCCACACGCTCGGGCGTGATGAGGTTCGTGGTTCCACGCTCGTCGTCGGCGCCCCAGCGCCCCCAGTTGCTCAACCGCCGGCCCAGTTCTCGCATGTCGGATATGGACGTGGTCATCCTGCCTCCTCGGGCAATCGAACAAAGTATGACGTGACAGTCATGTCAACTTCGTGAATTGTGACCCCCGGCACCCCCGGTGTCAATACCGGACATGCGCGAGGCGCCCCACAGCCCTCGTCAACCCTTGTCACGAGCTCCGCCGAGGGTCTTGACTGGAACGTGGGTCTCGATCGCTCACGACGACAGACAGGAATGATGCAGATGCCAACCCATCAGGCAGTTCACGTCCAGGCCCCCGGCGAGCCGCTGACACTCGTCGACGTCGAAACGGAATCGCCACCGCGCGACCACGTTCGCATAGCCGTCTCCGCGTGCGGCGTGTGCGGGACCGACCACGCGTTCGTCAGCGGCGCGTTCCCCGAGATGTCGTGGCCGTTGACACTGGGACACGAAATCGCCGGAACCATAGCCGAACTCGGCGCCGGCGTCGACAACTACGCCGTCGGCGACCGCGTCGGAGTGGGCTGGTTCGGTGGGCACTGCAACCAGTGCATTCCGTGCCGCAAGGGCACCTTCATCTATTGCGAGAAGTTGCAGGTGCCGAGCTGGCAGTACCCCGGCGGATACGCGGAGTCCGTGACGGTTCCCGCCAACGCGCTCGCCCGGATTCCGAGCGAACTGTCCTTCACCGAGGCCGCACCCCTGGGCTGCGCCGGGGTCACCACGTTCGACGCGCTGCGGAAGACACGAGCAGTTCCGGGCGACCGCGTCGCCATCCTGGGCATCGGCGGGCTCGGCCATCTCGGGGTGCAGTTCGCCCGGGCGATGGGCTTCGAGACGATTGCCATCGCGCGTGGCGCCGACAAAGCCGACGACGCTCGCCAACTGGGCGCCCATCACTACATCGACTCCACCGCCGGCGACGTCAGCGAAGCCTTACGTGCACTCGGTGGCGTATCGGTGGTTCTGGGTACCGCGGCGAATTCGAAGGCGATGGGCGCCGTGATCGGCGGACTGCTTCCGCTCGGTGAGCTCACCGTCGTCGGTGTCACGCCCGACCCACTGCCGATCAGTCCCCTGCAGCTGATCACTCCCGGCGTCAACGTCACCGGCCACCCCTCCGGCACCGCCCGCGATGTCGAGGAGACGATGCAATTCGCGGTCCTGTCCGGCGTGCGCGCCCGGATCGAGGAGCGGCCCCTGCGCGAAGCCGCGGAGGCCTACGCCGCGATGGAGGAAGGGCGGGCGCGCTATCGCATGGTCCTCACCATGTGACCGTTCTCGGGCTGATCGACTGGGTTCAGCGGAGTTCGTTGCCGCCCCGCCGCGCTACGCCCCAGGAGACGGAAGGTCCGTGGAGCTTCTCGTACGCCGCCTTTTCGGCGTCATGACGGGACGCCTTTTTCGGGTTCTCCAGATCGGGCGGCAGCCCGTGCCTCTCGAGCCGTCGAGATCGGTTCTGCGCCATATAGGACACCGCATAGAACACGGCGAGTAGCACTCCGAGCAGGACCATGGAGGCTCGCAGACCGAGCGGGCCCGGGAACAGGAAGAACGCGGCGAAGACCGGAACGAACGGGACCATGCTGCGAACGAGGTGCCGGGGAACGGCCCAGTCACCGACCAGGTCGTTGCGGACCCAGTCCTGCATGGAGTCGGGAAGTGTGCGGCCCACCGCGTAGCCCAGCCACTGCAGGGGGCCGGGCCGGGTTCGTTGCGTCTTTCGCGACATGACAACTACCTGTTCATGTTGTGCTGGAATCGAATTCGACATGGTTTCCCTCAGTGATCGAGCGCGCCCGCTCGGAGCGCAGCCTGATTGACGCGGGTGAGAACGTCGTGAAGTTCCTCGA
Source organism: Rhodococcus sp. T2V (assembly GCF_029269925.1). Taxonomy (NCBI): domain Bacteria; kingdom Bacillati; phylum Actinomycetota; class Actinomycetes; order Mycobacteriales; family Nocardiaceae; genus Rhodococcus; species Rhodococcus sp. T2V. The sequence continues at coordinate 196,897 of NZ_JARJBD010000004.1, read as the reverse complement.
GTTCGGCCAGGCTGACACCGAGCTTTTCGATCACGGCGGGCGGAATCTTCAACGCTTCCGCCCGCAGCGCGGCACCGGCTTCGGTCAGCTCGACATCCAATTGCCTCTCGTCGGCCCGGCTGCGCGTGCGCGTGATCAGTCCAGACGCCTCGAGGCGCTTGAGGAGCGGCGAGAGGGTGGGTGAATCGAGTTGCAGCGCGGTCCCGATCTCCTTGACCGCCATCGGGGCCTTGCCCCAGAGAGCGAGCATCACCAGATACTGCGGATGAGTCAGCCCCATCGGTTCGAGCAAGGGGCGGTAGACGGCGAGCACCGCCCGGTTCGCGATCGCGAGCGCGAAACACACCTGCCGGTCGAGAGCAAGTAGATCGTCGCCGGCCTCACTCTGCTGCACGTCTGCGGTCATGCGACCAGGCTACCAGATTAATTAGTGCAATAACTAATACTGCACGAATCAATCTGGAGGCGCTCGACGATCGTCAAGGCAGACGCGCAACGAGGGTATCGAGGCCGGTTCGCGGGCCGGAGAAAAAAGGCGTTTCCAGCCGAACGTGCCGGCGCGCGTCGGTGGCGCGAAGGTCTCGCATCATGTCGACTATCCGGCTCGGGTCCGGAGCCTCGAAGGCGAGGATCCACTCGTAGTCGCTCAATCCGAAGGAACTCACGGTGTTGGCACGCACATCCGGGTAGGCACGAGCCGCTCGGCCGTGCTCGGCGAGCTGCCGTCGCCGTTCGACGTCCGGCAGCAGATACCACTCGAGCGATCGCTTGAACGGGTACACGCACACGAACTGCCCCGGCTCCTCATCGGCCACGTATGCAGCGATATGGCTGCGATTGAATTCGGCCGGCCGGTGGAGCGCGGCCGCACTCCAGACCGTGGTACACGCTCGCCCGAGTCGGCAGCGCGGAAAGCCCGAGTAGGCCGCCTGCAATCCTTCGACGGTGTCGGCATGCGTCCAGATCATGAAGTCGGCGTCTGCACGCAGTCCTGCGACGTCGTAAATTCCGCGGAGCACGACACCGGACTCGGCGACTCCCTCGAAGTAGGCACGTGCATCCTCCACGACCTCGGCGCGCACACCGGGAAGCACGCCGGGGACCACCTGGAACACGGTGAACATCATGAACCGCACGCGTTGATTGAGTTCGACGAAGCGAGAGCCGATCAAGGCAGGTCACCTCTCGACCGGGACGCCGACCAACGAGCCGTACTCCACCCAGGAGCCGTCGTAGTTCCGGACCTCGGGGTAGCCGAGCAGTTCGTGGAGCACGAACCAACTGTGCGCGGATCGCTCGCCGATTCGGCAATAGACGATGATGTCCTTCGTGTCGTCGAGACCGGCATCGGCATACAGGGCGCGGAGTTCGCCCTCGCCGAGGAAGGTGCCGTCGTCAGCGGCAGCCTTGGACCACGGCACGTTGACAGCGGTCGGGACGTGCCCCGGAACCTGGGGTTGTTCCTGCAGGAACTGCGCCGGAGCGAGGATCTTGCCGGAGAATTCATCGGGCGACCGGACGTCGACGATGCTCTTCGTTCCTATCTGCTCGATCACCTCGTCGCGGTGCGCGCGGATACCCGACACGGGCTCGGACGCCACGTAGTCGGTAGCCGGTCGGGCGACAGTATCGCTCGACAACGGCCGGCCGTCGAGCTCCCACTTCTTGCGTCCGCCGTCGAGCAGCCGGACGTCGCGGTGACCGTAGAGCTTGAAGTACCAGTACGCGTAGGCCGCGAACCAATTGTTGTTCCCGCCGTACAGGATCACCGTGTCGCCGTTGGCGATTCCCCGCTCGGACAGGAGTTTCTCGAACGATCGCCGGTCGATGAAGTCGCGGCGTACGGGATCTTGAAGGTCGCGTTTCCAGTCGATGCGGACGGCACCGTCGATGTGGTCCTTCTCGTACTGGGTGGTGTCCTCGTCCACCTCGACGAGGACGACGTCGGGGTCCTTCCCGTGTTCGACGACCCAGTCGGCGTCGACCAGGAAATTGCTTCTGCTCATGGTTCATCCTTCACTTCGCGAAAAATCGGGGCGTGCACATATTATTAATGCACGATCTATTCGCCTACGCTACAGTTTCGCCCACACAGTTTCGACAGGAGCACCGGATGACAACACCGACGACCCGTCCTGCCCGAGCGAAGTCCCAGCGCCCAGAGGGGCAATGGGCACAGGGCGATCGCGAGCCACTCAACGTGAACGAGAAGGTCAAGCAGGATGACGACGGCCTCAACGTGCGCAAACGGATCGAAGAGGTGTACTGCCGCACCGGTGTCGCCGGCATCGACCCCACCGATCGGCGAAGCCGGTTCCGCTGGTGGGGGCTCTACACCCAGCGCGCACCCGGCATCGACGGCGGCCGAACCGCCACGTTGCCACCGGAAGAGCTCGAGGACGAGCACTTCATGCTCCGCATCCGCATCGATGGAGGAGCACTGACCACCGAACAGCTGCGCGTCGTCGGCGAAGTCTCCCGGCAGTTCGCCCGCGACACCGCGGACCTCACCGACCGCCAGAACATTCAGCTGCACTGGATCAGGGTCGAGGACCTACCCGACATCTGGCGGAGGCTCGAGGGGGTAGGCCTCACCACAGCCGAATCCGCAGGTGACACCCCGCGCGTGGTCCTCGGCTCGCCGATGGCAGGCATCGCCGTCGACGAGGTCCTCGACGCCACGCCCGCACTGCGCGAGATCACCCGCAGATTGATCGCGAACCCCGAATACTCCAACCTGCCGCGCAAGTTCAAGACCGCCATCTCCGGACTCCAGGACGTCGTCCACGAAATCAACGATGTCGCATTCATCGGCGTCGAACACCCGGAACACGGTCCAGGACTGGATGTCTGGGTAGGCGGCGGCCTGTCGACCAATCCTCGCATCGGCGAACGATTGGGCGCATGGGTTCCGCTCGAGGACGTGCCCGACGTGTGGATCGGCATCGTCTCCCTCTTCCGTGACCACGGTTATCGACGCCTGCGGGCGAAGGCACGCCTGAAGTTCCTGGTCGCGGACTGGGGTGTCGAGAAGTTCCGCGACGTGCTCGAGAAGGAGTACCTCGGACACCCGATGATCGATGGTCCCGCGCCCGAGCCGCTCGACGAACCACGCGACCACGTCGGAATCCAGCGGCAGAAAAACGGTCTCAACGCCGTGGGAATCGCACCTGTCGTCGGCAGAGTCGGAGGCACCATGCTCATCGACCTGGCGAGCGTTGCCGAGTCCTCCGGATCCCGACGGGTCCGCATCACCCCGATGCAGAAGCTGGTCGTCCTCGACGTGCCCGACGAACAGATCGACCCACTCCAATCCAGTCTCCACAGTCTCGGATTCCCGTCGCGTCCGTCACCCTGGCGACGGAGCACCATGGCATGCACCGGCATCGAATTCTGCAAATTCGGGATCGTCGAGACCAAGGCGCGGGCCGCCACCGTCATCTCCGAGATCGAGGACCGACTCGCCGACGTCCAGGATCGACTCGAGCACCCGATCACGTTGCACCTCAACGGGTGCCCCAACTCGTGCGCACGCATTCAGGTCGCCGACATCGGCCTCAAGGGCATGATCGTGACCAACGCCGACTCCGAACAGGTCGAGGGATTCCAGGTTCATCTCGGCGGCAGCCTCGGCCTGGACACGAGCTTCGGGCGCAAACTGCGCGGCCACAAACTACCCGCCACAGACGTGGCCGACTACGTCGAACGCATAGTTCGACGCTATCTGGCCGACCGTGCTCGCTCCGAGAAGTTCGCGAACTGGGTCCACCGCGCCACCGACGCCGACCTCACATGATCCGACACCGCCCCGGCATCCTCGAGATCGACAGCTACGTTCCCGGCGACTCCGGATCGTCCATGAGACCAGCAGCGCGGCTCGCTTCGAACGAGTCGCCCTTCCCGCCGGACGACAGGGTGGCGGCGGCGATCCGCGCGAGCATCACCCGGGCCAATCGGTACCCGGACTTCGACAACAGGGAACTGACCGAGGCCCTCGCCAGTCGGTGGCACCTGTCCCCCGATCAGGTGAGCGTCGACAGCGGATCCAGCAGTCTCCTGCGCAACATCGTCACGGCATGCGCCGGCCCGGGAACTGAAATCGTCTACGGATGGCCTTCGTTCTCGAGCTGCGAGCACACCACGCTGCTTGCAGGAGCGACACCGATTCGCGTCGCGCTCACGCCCGACCACCGCCTCGATCTCGCTCGCATCCTCGCCGCAATCAACGACCGCACTCGGGTGGTACTTCTATGCCTGCCGAACAACCCGACCGGCACCACTGTCGACCACATCGCGCTCGAGGCCTTCATGGAGGCGGTACCCGAAGACCTGCTGATCGTCCTCGACGAGTGCTATCGCGAGTTCGTCACCGATCCCGACGCTGCGAGCGGCCCCAGACTCCTCGGACGATTCCCGAACGTCGTCGTGCTCGCGTCGCTGTCGAAGTCCGCGGGATTGGCGGGACTGCGGATCGGTTATGCCCTGTCGTCCCCCGATGTCGGCTCCTTGCTGCGCGCCGTACGCATCCCCTTCTCCGTCTCCACGGTGGCTCAGGCGGCAGCCCTCGCGTGTCTCGAACCCGCGGTGACGGCTGCCCTCGAATCTCGCATCACTGCAACGGTGTCCGAGAGGAGGCGTGTATACGACACTCTGACAGGTGCGGGGATCGAGGTAGTCCCCAGCCAGGCGAACTTCCTGTTCCTTCCCCACCAACACGCCGCACCGGAGAAGGTACGACTCCTGGCGCAGCTCGGTGCACTTGTCCGGCTGGCGGGACCCCGGGAAATCAGAATCTCGATAGGCAACAGCAGGGAGAACGATCACCTACTCTCGTGCATCGACCCCCTGACCGTAGGGATACGGAAGTCGTCACGCTCCGAAGCCCACCTCACATGATCGGCTCGTCACACCATCTCGGGGACGTGCAGATGAGCGATCGCCAATTCGAACTCCCCCACCTCGAGGAGCCGAGCGCCGGACTCGCACATCTCCGACGTTCCGATGCTCTCGGCCACTTCACCGGTACCACCGCCCGCAGCCGGGGCCTTGTCGAAGGTAATCGACGACACCACACGACCGGCGGCCGGATCGACGAGCAGACTCGCGCTGCAGAATCCCTCGAGCTCGTGCATCGCGGGCAGCGAGGACATCTTGTACACGTCGATCACACGGTCCAGGTGCCCCGGCTCGACCTCGAGCCACGCGACCCGCACCCAGGCGCCTTGATGTGAGCGGTGGTCACGGTGCAGGGCCGCGATGTCCCACCGCGACACGGTCGCGGTGGCGTGGAAAACCTCGGCCATGCGGTCACGCAGGTGTCGAACAGGTGCTTCGCTCGCGCGCAGAGCCTCGTCGTCCGTCCAGGAACTCGTGGCGATGCACCGGCCGGAGCCTCGATCGACCAGCAACGACATTCCGGCGGACCCTGCGATGTCGGCGAGCGCGGGCATCACGGTGTCGCGCACGTGCTTGATCCCCTCGTCGATGAACGACGGGTGCGCATCAAAGGTGGAAGAGCGTGCATACACGATGGGCATCCTTCTCCTCGGGCGGCGCCCGGCGGCGCCGACGGCCAATCCCCATCTCCCACACTCCTCCCCCTACGCGGGCGAGACAATGATCGACAGCGAAAGAAGAATCTCGGACGCCTACTTGCGCCGTGTGGAGGGCTCGCCCTCGGCGTATACGGAGGGTTCATCCTCGGCGTAAATAGAGGGCTCGCCCTCGGCGAGTGCGGTTGCATGGTCGATGACCACACGCTTCCACCACGAATCGAGCGGGCTCGGGTCCGGCCATACGACCGCGTCGGCGGTGAGCGAGGACGTGGTTTCGCGCGGGTGGCCCGATTCCGTTCCGCTGATCTCGTCGGGATCGGCCTGAATGCCGCCCACCGCCCCCTGTTGCGTCAACTTGCCTGAGCGTGTCGGCGGGGAGGGAGCTGGGCGACCAACTGCTCCCACTCGTCGAATCGGGCGGTGTCGGCCCTGCGCGGTCGGGATGAGGGGCCGGCCGCCAGCTCGACCAGGCTCCGGGCGGCGCCGAGGACGGTCAGGTGATGGCGTCGTGCGACGTCGAGAAGTTCGTCGAACGCCTGGGCGTCAGAGCAGCCGCGGCCTGCAATCAGAATGCCCTTCGCCGTCCCGAGCAGTTCTCGGCCATCGGGGCGCCTGCGCGGAACCAGGCGCGTCGGGCTGGGGACTGGAGTGAGGGATGGTTCGGTGCTGTCCTCGATCATTCCGCAGTACTCCTTCGCTCTCGTGCATCTGCCGCCGGTGTGCCGACGATCCCGTCCGGACGCAAAATGTGAGTCACGTCACTGTCGATGCACGATCAGTTGTAGCGGACCGAGCCGCACCTGTCATCTAGACACATGTCCAGCTCCACGACCGTTTGCCCTGGTGACGTGGCACGCGGCGCGATTCGCGACTAACATCACGATACCAACTTGTGACCTGTACCACACAGTAGCGTTATCTCGAGGTGAGATTGCACCGGCTTGGACACCATGTCGACCCACGATCACGACTCGGTGACGCGACCGGGGACGGCGTTAACGAACGCCATCAGATAGTGGCCACCAACAGGTCCTCGCCACTCGACGGACGCAGGCCGTCGGTGCGGTCGGCGAAGTAGCGTTCGGCGAGCGAGGCCCCCGACACGTGCCCAGGGCTGCCGAAGCCGGATTCGCGAGCCAGCGCCAGCATCTCCTGCGGGGTGTAGAAGCTGACGAACGGTGTTCCGGAGGCCCGCGCGCCGTTCTCGGACACCTGGAGTCCGGCGCGATCGGCGACGTCGACGAGATCGGTGGGCAGCAGAAACGTCATCGCCAGCGTCGAACCGGGAGCGAGTCCGGCGAGCTGGCGCAGGGTGGCGGCGGTGGCTCCTTTCGTGAGGTACATGGTGACGCCGGTGGAGACGACGACCGCGGGCCGGCCAGGATCGAAGCCCGCCGCGACAAGCCGCTCCGACCACGACTCGTTCGCCTCGAAATCCACCGGCACCAGCCGAAGCCATTCGGGGACACCGAAACCCACGTCGGTCAGGCGTTGTCGCTTCCATGCCTGAGGGCTCGGCTGGTCGACCTCGAAGACCCGCATGCGGGAGGCGATCTCCGTCCTGCGCTGAGCAAACGTGTCCAGGCCCGCCCCCAGGACGACGTACTGGACGACGCCGCGGCCGGCCTGCTCGGCGACCAGATCCTCGATGAAGCGAGCACGGGCGACGATGGCCGCCCGGAACCCGCTGGTGCCGGTCGGGTCCATGTCCGGGCGATCCCGCCAGCCCTCGTCCGGGGCCGCCAGCTGCAGGCCGATCTCGTCGACGAAAACGTGCGGCGGCGGGTCGACCAGCACGTGCATCGCCCGCCACAGGGCGACTCGAACCGCCGTGCTGTCCGGTGTCCCGGCCTGCTCGTCTGCCATCGCCATGACGTTCTCACTCCTCGCCGTCCGTCCCGATCCGGGCGCACGGCCGGATCTCCGTCGTAAGGCCCAGAAACAGACAAACATTCACCTGAAATGGCGTCCACCTCTCGATCCATTGTTCAGATCAAAATGGACGGTTGTCAAATTTCAATATGTGAGAAAATTCCGGTTTGGTGAAACGCCCCGAGATCGCGAACGCGATAAATGTAGTAAGCGGCGATCGACGATCCCGTGGATTTTCATCACCAACAGAGGAGTGAATTCTGATGGGTTCTGCAGGAATCGACTTCAACGTCGCATTCGAGGCGTTCCTGAAGTGGCTCAGCCTCACGTTCGGCGGCGGAATCGGACTGAGCTGACCAGCGGAAAGATCCGACAAGCGATGGCCAGGCTCACCTGGGGACAGCCTGGCCATCACTTTGATCTGTACGTGTGAATACCTCGGCGGCGGAACACGCCGTCGAAGAACTCGACGGAATAATACGCAATGTACCATTACTGCGCATCGGAAAATTCGACCGCCACGGTTAGCGACTTCGAGCGCGATCGTTGTGCATTCCGGCGCCACCAAAAGCTGTCTGTTCTTTTCAATTCTCCGCAAAAAGGGGCCTCGCCCGAGGCGTGACAGATCCACTCTCGACGGTGCGGCCTGATCGGGGGACCGGTCGGTCCGCGCGACGACGCTGGCCGACCCTCCCCCCAGACCTACACCGCCGACGGTGCGAGGTGCCGGCCGAGATATGCGGCGGTGGCGGAGTCGGCCGTCTCCGCGACGATCGCCGGCTGGCCCTCGGCGATGATGCGGCCGCCGTTGTCTCCGCCGCCGGGCCCGAGATCGATCATCCAGTCCGCCGAGGCGATCACCGACATGTCGTGTTCGACCAGGACGACGCTGTTCTCCGCCGCGACGAGACGGCGCAGCACCACCATGAGTCGGTCCACGTCGGCGGAGTGTAATCCGGTGGTGGGTTCGTCGAGCACGTAGAGCGTGTGCCCGGATCGGATGCGCTGCAGTTCGCTGGCCAGCTTGACGCGTTGCGCCTCCCCACCCGACAGCGTGGTGGCGGATTGGCCGAGCCGCAGATATCCGAGACCCACCTCTACCAGCATGTCGAGGCTCTTCTTGGCGGCCGGGACGTGGTTCAGGAAGTCCCGGGCGTCGTCGACGGTCATCGCGAGGACGTCGGCGATCGACCGGCCGTCGACCAGGATCTCGAGAGTCTCGGCGTTGTAGCGTGCGCCGGCACAGGCCGGGCACGGCGCGGAGGCCTCGGGAAGAAACAGCATGCCGATGGTGATCGCGCCGGCGCCCTCGCACTCGTCGCATCGGCCACCGGTGACGTTGAACGAGAAACGACCGGGACCGTATCCACGTTCGCGGGCGGTGGGGTGTGCAGCGAAGAGTTTCCGGATCACGTCGAACAGTCCGGTGTAGGTCGCGAGATTCGAGCGCGGCGTCCGCCCGATCGGGGTCTGGTCCACACGCACCAGCCGGTCGATGTGTCCGAGCCCGTGGGACGACACCACGGTCGGTGCGGCGAAGTCCCGGCCGTCGGCCAGGACAGCCGTGGAGTCGTCGGCGTCGTCGCCCACGGTGTCGGGGCCGGGTTCGTCGTCTACTCCGAGGTGCCGGCCGACGACGTCCGTGAGCACACGGCTGACGAGTGTGGATTTGCCCGAGCCGGACACGCCGGTGACCGCGGTGAGCACCCCGAGCGGGATCCGCACGCTCAGATCCTGCAGATTGTGCATCGTGATGCCGGAGAGTTCGATCCACCGGCTCGGCTGTGCGGGCTCGGGGCAATTCTCCGGCGGTTCGAAAAGGTATCGGCGGGTGACGGATTCGGGAATCTCCGCGAGACCGTCCACCGCGCCGCTGTAGAGGACCCTCCCACCGTGCTCCCCGGCATCCGGGCCGACGTCGACGATCCAGTCCGCCGCCCGGACGACGTCGAGGTTGTGTTCGATGACGAAGACGGAGTTGCCTGCGGCGCGAAGCCGCCGCACGGCAGCCACCAGCGCCTCGGTGTCGGCGGGGTGCAGGCCCGCGGACGGCTCGTCCAGGACGTACAACACGCCGAACAGGCCCGACTGCAGCTGGGTGGCCAGCCGAAGGCGCTGAAGCTCCCCCGGCGACAGGGTGGTGGTCGATCGGCCGAGACTCAGGTACCCCAGCCCGAGCTCGGACAACCCTCGGAGGCGTCCGAGTAGGTTGTCCACCAACGCCTCCGATGCTCGATCGGTGACGTCGTCTGCGGAGGCATCGCGGGATGCGACCGCGGTTTCGAGAACCGTGGCCAGCTCGGCCAGTGGCAGTTCGGTCGCGTCGGCGATGTCGAGGCCGGCGAACCGCACCGCCAGTGCCTCGGGTCGCAGCCGCTTGCCGCCGCATGCGCCGCAGGGGCGGGAGACCAGATATCGCGACACCTTCGCCCGCTGGGTTGCGCTCTTCGTCGTCGCGAAGGTGTGCAGGACGTAGGTGCGGGCGCTCGAGAACGTTCCCTGGTAGTCGCGCACCATCTTGCCCGGGTCGCGGATCGGTGACACCGTGACGGTGGGCTGCTCGTCGGTGGTGAGAATCCACTCACGTTGGTCTGCAGGGAGTTCCGACCATGGGCGGTCCACATCGATGCCGAGGGTGTCGAGGATGTCGCGGTAGTTCTTCCCCAGCCAGGCGCCGGGCCAGGCGGCAACGGCGCCGTCGCGGATACTGCGGTTCGGGTCCGGGACCAGGGCGTCGACGTCGACGTCGTGGGTGCGTCCGAGTCCGTGGCAGGTCGGGCATCCTCCTTCCGGTGTGTTGGGCGAGAAGGCGTTCGAGTCGAGGATGGGGGCGTCCGGCGGGTAGGTGCCGGCCCGGGAGAACAGCATGCGCAGCACGTTGGAGATGTGGGTGAGGGTACCGACCGACGATCTGGCGGAGGTGTGACCGCGGGCCTGCTGCAACGCGACCGCGGGTGGAAGCCCCGTGATGTCCCCCACCATGGGTGCTCCGACCTGATCCATCAATCGGCGCGCGTACGGGGTGACGGACTCGAGAAAACGTCGTTGCGCTTCGGCGTAGATGGTGCCGAAGGCCAACGACGACTTGCCCGATCCCGACACCCCCGTGAACGCGACGATGCAGTCCCGGGGAATGAACACATCGACGTGGGCGAGGTTGTGTTCGCTGGCATCGAACACTTCGATGCCGGCAAATTCCCGGGCGGGTGAGGGTGCGGCCGGCGGTCCGGGATCGAGGGTCGGCACAACTGCTCCAGGTGTCGGTTCGTGCTCGGACAGGTCGGGCCCCAGTCTTCCTCGAGGGATGGAACCGCTGTCCCGGTGGTGCCGTCCGGTCAGACGATGTTCGTCTCGCCCGCGCCGATACCGGTCTTCGCGAAGCGGCGCAGAGCAAACGAACTGATGTCGTAACCGGGCTCCCTGCTGTGGTAGAGGTCGCGCACGATCTCACCGGTCGCCGGTCCCATCAGGAAGCCGTGGCCGGAGTAACCGGTGGCGATGAGCAGGCCCTCCACCTCGGTGGATCGGTCGATGATCTGGTTGCGGTCGGGAGTGACCTCGTAGAGTCCGGCCCAGCCGGTACTGATGCCGTAGTCCAGAACGGCAGGCACCCGGGTCTCGGCGATCGCGCCGAGACCCATCAGCCAGTCCTCGAGTTCGAATCTGAGGTTGAATCCCTCGGGCTCGTTCGGGTCGGACCAGCCGAGCAACAGGCCCTTGCCTTCGGGATGGAAGTAGAAGTTCGAGGGAAAGTCGATGGTCAGCGACGGCGAGAACTCGGGCAACTCGGACAGCGGCTCGGTGAACGCGATCTGACGGCGGACGGGGACCACGGGGATGTTCACCCCGACCATGGTGCCGATCTCCGCCGACCACGCCCCGGCGGCGCAGACCACGGTGCTCGTCGTGATACGTCCGTGTTCGGTGACGACGGCGGTGATGGTGCCGCCCGTGCTCTCGATGTCGGTGACCGCGCAGTGCCGGATGATGCGGGCGCCGCGGCGACGGGCGGCCGCGGCGTACCCCATCACCACCGATTCCGGCGTGGCCTTGCCGTCCTGGGGGGACCAGGAGGCGGCGAGGAGTCCGTCGGTACTGATGAGCGGCGAGATCTTCTTCGCCTCGTCGGGAGTGATCATCCGGCTCGGAACACCGTGCCGGTTCTGCAGCGCCACGCTTTCGGTGAAGATGTCGACGTTGGTCTGGTCCGAGAGAAGGTAGAGGTAGCCGTCGCGGCTGAAGTCGATCTCCTGACCGTAGTCCTCGGCGAACCGCGAATACACCTCGAGGCCGCGCAGACCGATCGCGATGTTGGCCTCGTTGCTGAACGATGCACGGACGCCGCCGGCGGCCTTGCAGGTCGAGCCGCAGGCCAACTCGTCCTTTTCCAGGAGGACGACATCGGAGACCCCGGATTCGGCGAGGTGGAACGCGATACTGGCGCCGATGACGCCACCGCCGATCACGACGACGGACGCCTGCTCGGGGAGTTCCTTGCTCATGTCGCTTCTTCTTTCCTGAAGAGTGATTATGTTATGCCGGACCGTCTTCTAGAACGCTGCGTTCCGCGGAGCCCGTCCACGCAACACCATGGCTTCACGCACGCGATCCTGGGCGGTGCTGCGCGCCACCTCGTGGGTGGTACGCCCCTGAACCTTTGACGCATCGAGGGTGTCGATGGTGCTGGCGCGCAGCTTGTTCGAGATGTTGGCGAACACCGCGGCGGGTTCGGGACGGATACCGGAGTAGCGCGCGTCCATGGCCACCGCTGCGGCCACCACGCCGCCGGCGTTGGCAATGAAGTCCGGGACGACGGTCACCCCGCGGCCGTGCAGCACCGACTGCGCCTCGGGACTGCTCGGCAGGTTCGCGCCTTCGACGACGATCCTGGCGGGCAACGTCCGGGCGAGATCGGCGTCGACGACGTCCTGCAATGCTGCCGGGATCAGGACGTCCGCCGTCACCGAGAGTTCTTCACCGGCCGCGAGCGGCTTGGCGCCGGAGTACTCGTCGACCAGTCCGTCACCGTATCGTTCGCGCAGGTCGAGCAAGGTGGCGACGTCGAGGCCGTCCGGGTTGTGGATGCCACCCCGCGACGTCGAGACGGCGACGACGGTCGCGCCCAGTTCGGCGAGGCGTTTCGCGCTCGCCGCGCCGACCGCTCCGAAGCCCTGGATGGACACGCTCAGAGAACCGGTGGACAGACCGATCGCCTGCGCGGCGGCGTCGGCCGACTCCGCGACTCCGTGGCCGGTGACGCCGAGTTGGTCGTACGGGAGTCCGCCGAGCGCGTGTGGGGTGCCGACGGCGCCGCCGCGGCCGCCGACCTCGTCGAGCATGATCGCGGCGTCCTTCTCGGTCAGTCCGATGTCGAGCCCGAAGACGTACTCCTCGGGGACTTCGTTGCGCAGGGCCCGCACGAACGCCCGCAGGACCTCTTCCTTCGACTCGGCGTGCGGGTCGGCCCAGATCCCGGCCTTGGCGCCGCCGTAGAAGGTGTCGACCCCGGCCCATTTCCAGGTCATGTTCCGGGCCAGCCGGGCGACCTCGCCGACACTGACGGTGGTGGACATGCGGGTGCCGCCCTTGCCCATTCCGCGGGCGGTGTTGTCGATGACCAGGACGCCGCGCATGCCGGTGCGTGCGTCGGAGACACACACGACCTTTTCCGGGCCCCATTCGTCGATCAGTTCGAACATCGTCGTTGCTCCTCGTGTGATTCGAAGGGGTGTCAGGCGAAGTTGACGCCCTGGGCCAGGGGCAGCTCGCGGGAGTAGTTGACGGTGTTCGTGGCGCGGCGCATGTAGGCGCGCCAGGCGTCGGAGCCGGATTCGCGGCCGCCGCCGGTGGTCTTCTCCCCGCCGAATGCGCCGCCGATCTCGGCGCCGGACGTGCCGATGTTGACGTTGACGATGCCGCAGTCCGAACCGTCGGCGGCGATGAATCGCTCGGCCTCGCGCTGGTCGGTGGTGAAGATCGACGACGACAGACCCTGCGGAACGTCATTGTGCAGAGCGATCGCCTCCTCGAACGTGTCGTAGGTCAGGACGTAGAGGATCGGTGCGAAGGTTTCGTCCTTGACGATCTCGCTCTGGGTCGGCATCCGCACGATTGCGGGCTCGACGTAGTACGAATTGTCGTTGCTCGGCCGGCGCCGACCACCGGCGAGAATCTGCCCGCCCTGCGCGACGGCCTTGTCGAGGGCTTCGGTCATGTTGGCGTGGGACTTGCCGTCGATCAGCGGGCCCACGAGGGTGCCGTCGGCGAACGGGTCGCCGATCGGGAGGCGCCGGTAGACCTGGGAGATCCGGTCGATCAGCTCGTCGGCGATGTCCCGGTGAACGATGATGCGGCGCATCGAGGTGCACCGCTGACCTGCGGTGCCCGCGGCGGCGAAGACGATGCCGCGGGTGGCGAGATCGAGGTCCGCGGACGGGGTGACGATCGCGGCATTGTTTCCGCCGAGTTCGAGGATGGCGCGGCCGAAGCGGGCGGCGACGCGCGGGGCGATCTGCTCCCCCATTCGTTCGGAACCGGTGGCGGAGATCAGCGGCACCCTCGGGCTGTCGATCAGGGCCTGCGTGTCGGCGGCATTCGCCGAGACGAGGACGTTCAGGTTGGCCGGTGCGCCCGATTCCGCTGCGGCGCGGTCGAACAACGCCGAGCATGCGGCGGCCGTCAGGGTGGTCAGCTGTGCCGGCTTCCAGATCACCGCATCACCGCAGACAATGGCCAGGGCGAGGTTCCAGGACCACACCGCGGCCGGGAAGTTGAATGCGGAGACGACACCGACGACACCGAGCGGGTGCCAGGTCTCCATCAGGCGGTGGCCGGGGCGCTCCGAGGGCATGGTGCGGCCGTCGAGCTGGCGGGACAGACCGACCGCGAAGTCACAGATGTCGATCATTTCCTGGACCTCGCCGAGGGCCTCCGAGCGGATCTTGCCGACCTCGATGCTGATCAGGTTCGCCACGTCTTCCTTGTGCTCGGTGAGCAGTTCGCCGAGGCGCTTGATCAGGAATCCGCGGACCGGGCCGGGAACGGTGCGCCACTGCAGGAACGCGTCGTGGGCCGCGTCGATCGCGGCCTCGACGTCGGCGGCGCCTGCGGCCGGGTAGTCGAACAGGCTCTCCCCGGTGACCGGGGTGCGGGCGGTGACGGTGTTCTTCACCCCGGCGGTGTCGAGCACGGCCGGGTCGACCCCACATCGCTGCAGGCTGGTGTGTGCAAGGGTGCGCAGTTCGTCGGTGGTGGGCAGGGTGATGGTGGCGGCGACGGCGGTGCTCATTTACTTGACTCCCTGGGTAGCGATGGGTGGGGTAGCGATGGGTGCAGGTACTTCGATGGGTCCGCGGATGTGCAGTTCGGTGGCCACGCGATCGAGGGATGCGCGGCGGATGCCGTCGTAGAGGTCGTACGGGTCGTGCAGGGTGCGGTTCAGGACGCCTTCCATCCAGGCGGCGTCGATCGCGGTGACCGACTGGGTGGTGTCCTTGCGACCGTCCGAGGTCAGGTTGGACTGGAAGATCCCCGCAGCGGACTTCGGCAGGAAGTCCTCGTAGACGATCGGCTCGGGGCGGACCCAGCCCTGGTCGATCAGATCGGGCAGCGACCTGGACGGCGCGTGCCCGTTGAGCTGCTTGCCGGTGTTCACGGTGTAGGTGAAGTAGGCGAGGTCGTGCAGGGCCAATCCCCGCTCGGTGGCGGGCATCTGCTGATTCCACAGCTCCGCGGCAATCGCGTTGCGCGCCTCGGCCGACA
Source organism: Rhodococcus sp. T2V (assembly GCF_029269925.1). NCBI lineage: Bacteria > Bacillati > Actinomycetota > Actinomycetes > Mycobacteriales > Nocardiaceae > Rhodococcus > Rhodococcus sp. T2V. Next base: position 181,709 of record NZ_JARJBD010000004.1, on the reverse strand, counting down.
CCGGCGCGGCGGCGGCCGCCTCCCGGACCGCCTGATCGGTCTCGACGGCCAACCGGTCGTAGACCTTCCGGCCGCGGACGGTGGCGGCGATGCCGCGGGCTTCGACCTCACCGAAACGCACTCGCAGCGAACCTTTCTCGACTCTGCCGTCGGCGTCGCGGAACACCCGCGGTTCGGCGAGGGCCCGGAACGAGGTCTGACGCAGCAGCAGATCAGGGCCGGCCCACAGCGGCGGACCCTGGATCGTGTCGATCATGTCGATGCTGCGACGCTCCATGCGGGCGTAGAGATCGTCGATGTCCAGTACACGCGGGGTCAGGTGGTTGATGTGGGTGCTGGTGACGCCGCCGATGTCGGCGGCCACCGAGGACACCTGTTCGAGTTCGCGGTACCAGGCGCGGTCGACGGCCTCGGTGGAGAGCGTGAACGCCGCCGTCGCGAGAGTCAGGAACATCTCGGCGTCGCCGGAATTCAGCCCTCGGTACTCGCTCGCCCGGTCGGCGAGGACCAGCAGTTCGGTGGTGAATAACGTGCGCCTGGCGAGGAAACTCTCGAGGCGCCGCTGCAGATCTGCGCTGAAGAAGCGGCGGTCCGCGGGAACGAGCATGGACGTGAACACCCGGAAGGGGTTGCGCGCCAGCTCCTCCGGGTCCGTGGGCCGGAAGGCGGTCGAGACGACCGGGACGGAACTGGCAGCCGCCTCGCGCAGGTCGTAGAACCCGACCGGGTGCATGCCCATGGCCGCGAACACGCGTGCCACCTGCGCCATCTCCTGTGGGGTGCCCACGCGGATGGCTCCGTGGCGTTCGGCGGTGACGCGAGCGATCGAGCCCAGCCGTTCGGTGTCGGAGCCGGGGCGCGACAGCACGGCGTCGTTGACGGCCTGCGACACCTCGAGCAACGTGGTGTAAGCGGGAACTTCCTTCCCGTACAGGTGCGAGAGGCGGCGAGCGAACTCGGCGCGCAGTTCCCACTGCTGGGTGATCGGCATGCGTGCAGCTCCAGGGTCGATGGGGATCGGGTGCGAGAGCGAATTCGTCATGTGCGGAGGGTTTTCGAACAGTGCGGCGGTTCGACATTTCGTTCCCGCTCGTTCATCGTGGCGTGCCGGATCGAATAGCACCAGCGAAGAAAACTAGCCGAAACCGTTTAGGATCCCTATATGAATATGAGTTTGGCCCACCTTGTCACGCTCCGGGAACTGGCCCTGCGCGGAACGATGGTCGCGGTCGCCGAAGAACTCGGCTACACCGCAGGCGCCGTGTCGCAGCAGATCGCAGCGTTGGAGAAGGCCGTCGGCTCGCAACTCGTCACCAAGGTGGGACGCAACGTCGTCCTCACCGATTCCGGCGTCGTCCTGGCCGAACACGCCGTGAAGATCCTGGGCGCGGAACAGACCGCACTCGACGCGCTCCGCGCAGTCCACGACGACGTGGCCGCGCCCCTTCTGCTCGGCACCTTCGGCAGCACCGCCGCCGCGCTACTGCCGCCGGTCGTGGCCGCCGCGCAGCGCGAGTACCCGCTCCTCACCCTCAGCAGCCGGGAACTCGACGTCGACGAGGCCGCCCTGGCGGTCCAACGCGGACAGGTCGACGTCGCCTTCGGGCTGGACTATCCCAACTCGCCGATGCCCCGCACTCCGGATATCGAAATGATCACCCTGCGCAGCGAGCGATTCGGGCTCGCCGTCTCCTCGGGGGCCTACGGCATCCGCACCGAGTGCACGATCGATCTGCGCGAGGCCGCGGAGTGGAATTGGATTCTGCCGCCCGCGGAAACACAGTTCGGTCGCGCCATCCGAATCGCGTGCCGGCAGGAAGGCTTCGAGCCGATCGCTCGACACGAAATCGTCGACACCGCCGTTTCCCTGGCGCTGGCCGCGAAGGGGCTGGGCGCGGCTCCGGTCACGGACATGATGATCAGGCTCAACAGCTCGGTACCGATCATCAGGGTCGACCTCACCCAGGAGATCGGCAGGCGGATCGTGCTCCTGCGCCTCGCCGGCTCGGAGACCCGGCCCACCGTGCGCGCCGTCACCGAAATCGTGCGTGCCGTGGTGAACACGGCCGAGACACGGTGAGGACTCCTCCGCGAGGAAGTCAGTTCTCCTGTCCGATGGAGGTGTCCCGTACACCCTGGTTCTCGAAGATGAAGCGTCCCAGCGTGAGACCCACGTGCAACTCGAGTCGCTGCGCGCCCACCGACAGGTCGAGGCCGGTGACCTCCTCGATCTTCGCGAGCCGGTAGTACAGGGTCTGACGGTGGATGCCGAGGATCGCGGCGGTGGCGGCGGTATCGCCCGCCCGGTCGAGATACGTCTGGGCGGTGGCGAGCAGGTCGACGTTGCGGTGGTCGAGCAGGGCCCGCACGGACGGCGTGAGGACCGCATCGGCGAGGGCGCCGGTGGGCCCGCACGACGCCAGCCGGTAGATGCCGAGTTCTTCCCAGTAGGCGATCGGTCCCGTCGACTCGTCGTGCCGGGCGACCCGGACACCCAGCTTGGCCTGCTGCCAACTCCGCCGGGCCCAACGCAGTCCCCGATACGAAGCTCCCACTCCGACCAGAGCTCCGGCACCCGCACCGCTTTCGGCAACGGACCGGACGGGGTCGACGGCGCCGTCCACCGCGGGCACCATGACGGCGGTCAGCGATCCGATCGGCGCCAGCAGACTGCGCGTGCCGGGGGCGGGCAGGAGACCGTCGACGGCCAGCACGGTCAACGTGCCACCGTCCGGAAAGAGCCCGGAGTCTTCGATGCGAGTAATCGCACGGGCGAAAGCCTTTCGGTCGCCTTCGAGGAGGTCTGCGACGGCGACCGCCATATCGTCACGACCCCGGGACGTGTGTGCGAGTTGCGCGCCGGCCTGGCCGGCCAGGGACATCGCGGCGGTGAGATCACCATCGGACACGGCGCTGTTCTCATCGGGCAGCACGAACAGATATCCGTACGCCGAACCGGCGTAGCGGGCCGGGAGGCAGATCCGTGACGACGCCTCGATCTGCCGATTCTCCGGAGTGGTGACTGGGCGCGTGCTGTCGGCGATTCCGAAGCTCTCGTACCATGCACGCGCTTCCGGCGCACAACTCCGGGTGAGGATCGACTGCACCCGATCCCTGTCGACACCCGGTGACTGGGTGCTGTAGGCGATCAGCGAAAAGGCCCGGTCGACCAGGACCACCGACGCCGACAGTCGTTCGGCCACCTCGGTGACCACTTCGTCGAGAGTCACTTCATCATCTCCGTGAACAGCACATTTCGTGGGCAATACGTACTGCGATCATTCCGCGTCGGCCATACACGTGTCTGAGCGCCAGGGCCGAAAATTCTGGCAACTGTCCCTAGCATGCTACGTGTTGCGCCGTTACGTTGGTCACACACGAACGGAAGTTCGCCATCTCGCCAGGCCCCGCCCTCGGCACTTCCTCTGTCGGAGCGTCCCACCACCGCGGAACGGATCGCGCCCTGACGCCCTCGTGTCCGACTCGACCTATGGAGCGTGTGATGTCCACTCACGAACAACCACCCGAGACGTTGCAGAAGTCTCTGAAACAACGACACCTCACCATGATCGCGATCGGAGGTGTCATCGGCGCCGGCCTCTTCGTCGGTTCGAGCGCCCTGCTGCACACCTCCGGCCCCGCAGCATTCGTGTCCTACGCCATCACCGGTGTCGTCATCGTCCTCGTGATGCGCATGCTCGGCGAAATGGCCACCACCAACCCGTCGACCGGATCGTTCGCCGGATATGCACGCAAAGCCTTCGGGGGGTGGGCCGGCTTCACCACCGGTTGGCTGTACTGGTTCTTCTGGGTCGTCGCGGTCGGCGCCGAAGCCGTCATCGGCGGCAAACTGCTGCAACGCTGGATCGACCTGCCCTCCTGGGTGATGGCGGTCGTCCTCCTGTTGGCGATGGTCGCCACGAACCTCCGCTCCGTCCGCAACTTCGGCGAGTTCGAATACTGGTTCGCAGGCATCAAGGTCGCCGCGATCCTGCTGTTCCTCGCCCTCGGTGCCGCCTACGTCTTCGGCCTGTGGCCGAGCCATTCCGCCGACTTCTCCAACCTCACCGATCACGGCGGCTTCACCCCCAACGGCTGGACCGTCATCCTCTCGGGCGTCGTCGTCGCCGTCTTCTCCATGGTCGGCCCCGAAATCGCCACCATCGCCGCCGCCGAATCCGCCGAGCCGGAGAAAGCCGTCGCCAAGGCCACCAACTCCGTGATCGCCCGCATCGGGTTCTTCTACATCGGCTCCGTGCTGCTGCTCGCCGTCATCGTCCCCTGGACCGACGTCAAGGTCGGCCAGTCGCCGTTCGTCGACGCCCTCGCCCGGATGGGCATTCCCGGCGGACCCGACATCATGAACGCCGTGGTGCTCGTCGCCGTACTCTCCTGCCTGAACTCCGGCCTCTACACCTCCTCGCGGATGCTCTTCACCCTCGCGCACAAAGGCGATGCGCCACAGAGCATCGCAAAGCTGGACAGCCACGGCGTCCCCCGCAACTCGCTGCTCCTGGCGACCCTCGTCGGTTTCGCCTGCATCGGCCTCGACTACCTCTCCCCCGACACCGTGTTCGCGTTTCTGCTCAATGCCTCCGGCGCCACCATCCTCATGGTTTACCTGATGATCGCGATGTCGCAGATCAAACTGCGCGGCCTGATGACCCGCGACGAAGTCGCCCGGCTCCGCCTGAAGATGTGGCTGTTCCCGTACCTGTCCATCCTCGCTGCCGGCGGCATCCTCGCCGTGCTGGTGTCGATGTTCTACGTCGAATCGTCGCGCTCGCAGATCTCCCTGAGCGTCGGAGCCCTCGTCGCGACGTTGATCGCCTACCGGCTTCGCCGTCGCATCAACCCACCCGTCACCACTCACCCCGCACCCGTCACGAACTGACACCCGGGGCGGCGGCAGGCGAGACACACCGTCTCCGGCCGCCGCCCCTCGTCGTGCGCGCACCCGAGGTTCAGTCCCGTCGCCGGGCGGCATCGGCGTCGAGCTGCGCGGCGAGCAGCTGCGCCAGGTGGTCACCGCGACGATCGGTCAGATCAGCGAGCTGGGTGCGGCAGGAGTAGCCGTCCGCGAGGATGGTGGTGTCGGCATCGGCTCCGGCCACGGCCGGGAGGAGCTGCTGTTCGGCGACGGCCACCGACACCTCGTAGTGCCCCTTCTCGACGCCGAAGTTCCCGGCCAGGCCGCAGCATCCACCCAACCGCTGCACCTGTGCACCGGCGTTCTCCAGGAGCTGCGCGTCCGGACTCCACCCCATCACCGAATGGTGATGACAGTGCGGCTGCGCGACAACCGATTTGCCTTCCAGAGACGGCGGTTCCCACCCACGGTCCGTCAACAGTTCCGCCAGCGTGCGGGTGGCCTCGGCGACCGGGTCGGCGACCGCCCTGCCCAGCAGTTCCGCGGCGTCCGAACGCAGCACCCCGGTGCAGGACGGCTCCATTCCGACGATCGGGATTCCGGCCGCGGCACTGCCGGACAGTGCGTCGACGGTGCGTCCGAGGATCTTCTTCGCCGCGGTGAGTTGACCGGTCGAGATCCAGGTCAGTCCGCAGCACTGCTGCTTGTCGGTCAACTGCGGTCGGTAGCCGGCGGCCTCGAGCACCCTCACGGTGGCGTGCCCGACCTCGGGGGTGAAGTAGTTGGTGAACGAGTCCACGAACAGCATTACCGGGTCGCCGGTGGTGGCACGGTCGTTCTCGGTGGCCTTGAACCAGGATCGGAACGTCTGCTTCGCGAACGGGGGGATGGTGCGGCGCCTGTCCACTCCGGCCGACGACAACGCCAGCGGTCCGATGCCGGGAACGCGCATCATGGCGTTGACCGGACCGGGGGCACGGCTGGCGATCTTCGCCCAGCGCGGAAGCCACCCCAGCGAGTAGTGGGAGGCAGGGCGGATGCGACCCTTGTAGCTCTGGTGCAGCACTTCGGATTTGAATGCGGCCATGTCGACCCCGGTCGGGCAGTCCGAGGAACATCCCTTGCAGGACAGGCACAGGTCGAGGGCGTCGTGGACCTCCGGCGAACGCCAGCCTCCGTCGACGGCGGTGCCGTTGATCATTTCCTGCAGGACGCGCGCGCGGCCGCGGGTGGAGTCCTTCTCCTCCCGTGTCGCCTGGTACGACGGGCACATCACTGCGCCGGTGGCGGTGTTGTCGGCCCGGCACTTCCCGACGCCGGTACAGCGGTGCACGGCCTGGGTGAAGTCGCCGTCGTCGTGGTGATAGGCCATCGCGAGTTGGCGGCGCACGAGCGGGGCGGCCGGCACCCGCAGATCCGCATCGACGGGGCGGGGGTCGACGACGACACCCGGGTTGAGGATGTTGTCAGGGTCGAAGACGTGCTTGACGGCGGCGAACAGTGTCATCGCGTCCGGTGAGTACATCAGCGGGAGGAGTTCGCTGCGGGCGCGGCCGTCACCGTGCTCACCCGACAGTGAACCGCCATAGCCGGCGACCAGTGTGCTTGCCGCCACCAGGAACTCCCGGAAGATGCCGCTGCCGCCGGGCTCGTCGAGCGGCCAGTCGATGCGCACGTGCAGGCAACCGTCGCCGAAATGCCCGTACGGCAGGCCGGTGACGTCGTATTCGTTCATCAGCGCATCGAAATCGCGGAGGTAGTTGCCCAGCATCGCTGGTGGCACGGCCGCGTCCTCCCACCCCGCGTGCGCGGGCAGTCCGGCGGGGCTGCGCCCGGCGAGCCCGGCCCCGTCGGCCCGGATCCGCCACAACTCGGCGGTGCGGGCGGCGTCCGTGACGACGAGGCTGTCGATGGCTCCGCAGTCGCGTCCGACCTGCTGGGCCCGGGCGATCGTCTCATCGAGGTCTTCGCCGACCACCTCCACGAACAACCAGGCCGCCCCCGTCGGCAGTGGCGGCACCGCACCCGGGCCGCGGCGTTCACGGACGACGTCGACGATCCGGGAATCGATCCCCTCGCAGGCCGTCGGATCGAACTTCAGCACCAACGGGGTCGCGTCCCCCGCCGACGCGATGTCGGCGTATCCCAGGACGACCAGAACGCGGTGGGCGGGCTCGGACACCAGCCGAACCGTGGCCCGGGTCGCCACCGTGAGCGTGCCCTCGGTACCGACCAGCATGCGGGTCACGTCGAACCGGTTCTCCGGCAGGAGATGTTCGAGGGCGTAGCCGGACACCTGACGACCGAACCGGCCGAGTTCGGTGCGGATGGTCGCCAGGCCGCCTCGGGTGACCTGCTGCAATGCACTCAGCGTCGGGGATGCCGTCATCTCGCCGGCCGCGCCCAGTTGCAGCGACTCCCCGATTCCGGTGAGCACGTGGAGGCCCGTCACGTTGTCCGAGGTCCGGCCGTATCCGAGGGTGCGGGAGCCGCACGCGTTGTTGCCGATCATGCCGCCGATCGTGCAGCGGGTGGAGGTCGACGGATCGGGCCCGAATCGCAGGCCGTGCGATGCCACGGCGTGCTGCAGCACCGTCTGGATCGTGCCCGGCTCCACTGTCGCAGTCTGTGCGTCCGTGTCGACCGAGAGCACCCGGTTCATGTGCCGGCTGAAGTCGAGGATCAGTCCCGTCCCGACCGCGTTGCCGGCGACGGACGTGCCACCGCCGCGCGAAGTCAGGGGCACGCCCTCCCGGCGGCACACCGCGAGGGCCGCCGCGACCTCGTCGGCGTGCCGCGGCCGCGCGACGACCAGCGGCCGCACCCGGTACAGGGACGCGTCGGACGAATAGGCGGCGCGGGTCGTGCCGTCGGAGAGAACATCGCTCACTCCAGAACTGCGCAGCTCAGCGGCCAGTGATTCAGCGGTGATCATTCGTAGCATGCTACATGCTCCTAGCATGCTACGAATAGCCCAGTGTTGTTACAGTGATCGGGTGGCAGACGAAGCGCTCGAACTCGAACCGCTCACCCCGTTCGCAGGACGACGGATGGAGCAGGCCATCGCCGCCGTGCGGGCCGCCATCGACGACGGCCGCATGAAGCCGGGAGTGAAGTATTCGGTCTACCAACTCGCCGAGGGCCTGGGCATCTCCCGCACCCCCGTGCGCGACGCGCTGCTCCGCCTCGAAGAAGTGGGACTCATCAAGTTCGAGGCTCGGCAGGGGTTCCGCATTCTGCTCCCCCAGCCCAAGGAGATCGCCGAGATCTTCGCTGTCCGATTGGCGCTGGAACTTCCCGCCGTCCGCAAGGCCGCGACCGCATCCGACCCCGCCCTGTCGGACGCATTACTACGCCGGCAACGCCTGATGCGGGACGCGGCCGCTGTCGGCGACGAACACCAGTTCGCCCACCATGACCTCGGGCTTCACGACCTGATCCTCGACGCCGCCGACAACAGCCGGGCCCGGGCGATCGTCAAGACATTGCGCGAGACCACCCGACTGCTCGGGGCCAACACCGCCGACAAGACCAGAACGCTCACCGACATCGACGACGAGCACACACCCGTCATCGACGCGATCATCGCAGGCGATCCCGACGAGGCAGAGGCCGCGATGCGTAGGCACCTGGAGAACACCGGACGCCTGCTCGTCGCACAGGCGCTCCGCACCGAGGCGTCCGATCGATCCGTCGACGAGATCTGGTCTGCCGTCGTCTGAGGCCCCTCCACCCGTGAGTACTTATCAACGTCCGGCGGTTGACAAGTACTCACGGGTGCGACATCAGTCCTGCTTGGGCACCCAGTGGTCCGTCACGAGCTCGAAAGATTGTTTGAGCTCGCCGTATGCCGCACGTTGAGCCTCCTCGCCCTCGCCGTACCGCCGAACGGCTGTCTCATGCGCTGTGGCGAAAGCGGCCTGCACCTCCTTCGATGATCTCCGCAGTGTCTGTGGGAGGTCTGTCCGGTTCACGGCTCCACTCCTTCTCGGTCATGGGCTTGATCTCGTACCCATCGATTGTCCGCCCGGTACCACCGCGACGGAACCGGAGTTGGGCAAGTTTTCCGACGCCGATGGACTGATCAGCCATCGGCAGTCACGAGTCACCCCGACTCCCGACCGTGGCGGCACAGACCGGGAAACACCAGCATCGGACACCTGCATAGGCCACAATGACTCGGGAAGCTCGCCGCCACGTGAAATTCATTCTCGCCGAAGGGAATTCCGTACCAGAGGAGACTCGATGCCCGTTTCGCCACACACTTTGTTGCAGCACGTCCAGGATCGCACCACCGACCTGCGCCGATGGTTGGATACCGGCGAGAACACCGCCACCCTGACTGCGTATCTGCGCGACGAACCCGTCGACCACCGATGGCTCTCCACCTACCGACGACTCACCCACGACCTGCTGCGGGCGGTCGACCACGCCTGCCCGCCCAGGGAACCTCACGACACGCCGACGCCCAGCGTCGACCGCCAATCGGACCTGCGATGAACGACGACCAACGCCGGGCACTCGAACACGTGCGCGACACGTGCGCGATGCTGCACTGCTTCCTGACCACACACCCGAGCGACCGACCCCCGGAACGGGTCCGCACCGCCACCTTCGAGCAACTCACCGACGACCTCCTCGACGCCGTCACCTCGGCACAGAACGCCGGCGTCCCGGAACAACGCATCTTCGACAGCATGTGACGGATGGTCTTCGTCGGAGTAGGCCCTGCCGTGACCGGGGTAGAACCCGCGAGTGACGGTGGACCCGTTCGCAGACGCTGTCCTTGCCGAAGTCGGTCAGCCGGAGTGATCAGATCCGCCGATCCAGGGTGAGGCCCCTGCTGCCCGGCAGTTCGCCCACCGCACTTCGAGCGCTCGGTCGAGGCGGGCCACCTTCTCACGGGTCAGCTCTTGCCCGTTCCCCTCGGTGAAGGCTCCGCAGGACGGCGGCCGGGATGAGCGGCGCCGTCACTGTCAGGGGCGAGGTGGTGGCGATCGCGGTCAACTCGTCGAGGGCCAACGGGATGTGTCCGCTGTGCCGGCCGCCGGCCCGACCGAAATCTGGGTGCGGCGGGCACCCTGCCTACGGCAGACTGTGCCTGGTGATCCTGACGATTTCCACGACGGCGCGCCCGGCAACCGATCTCGGGTACCTGCTGCACAAGCACCCCGATCGGGTTCAGGAGTTCACCCAATCCTGTGGTGTCGCACGCGTGTTCTATCCCGAGGCGAACGAGAATCGTTGCACGGCGGCACTGTTGCTCGATGTCGATGCGATTCGACTCGCCCGCACGTCCGGCAGGTCCGCCAACTACGCGCTCGGCCAGTACGTCAACGACCGGCCGTACGCTGTGTCGTCGCTGCTGTCGGTGGCGTTGGCGGACGTCTTCCGCACCGCCCGCGCGGGACGATGCACCGTCAAGCCGGAGTTGGCCGCGACGCCGATCCCCCTGGAGATTTCGCTGCCCGCACTACCGTGTCACGGTGGCCCGGAGTTGGCCGAACGCCTCTTCACGCCGCTGGGGTGGGCTGTCGAGGCACGCCCGGTGCCACTCGACGAAGCGTTTCCGGAATGGGGCGATTCCCGCTATGTGCGGCTCACTGTGCGCGGCGACATCCGGCTCGCCGACGCCCTGAATCACCTGTATGTACTGCTTCCGGTGCTCGACGACGCCAAGCACTATTGGGTCGCCTCCGACGAGGTCGACAAGCTGATCCGGGCCGGTGGATCCTGGCTCGCGGAACACCCGGAGGCAAACCTCATCACCCGCCGCTACCTGCGGCATCAGTCCGCCCTGACGCGCTCGGCGTTCGAGCGGCTCGCCGAACTCGGCGACGACGTGGCGGAGCGGCTGGAACCACCGGTCGACGAGGAGCCCGGCAGCGACGCGGCGGGCATCGGGTGCGAGGCGGACACGGCGGCCGCCCCTCCGCTGAACCTGCTTCGGCGCGAGGCGGTCCTCGGAGCGCTCGGCGAACTCGATGTCCGCACCGTCATCGACCTCGGATGCGGTTCCGGCCAACTCGTTTCCGCGCTGCTCGACGATCCCCGCTTCACCGAGATCGCCGCCGCGGACGTGTCGACCCGGGCGCTGACGATCGCGGCACGCCGGCTGCGGCTCGATCGGATGCCGGAGCGCCGCCGCGAGCGTCTGCAACTGTTCCAGGCGGCCCTCACCTACACCGACAGCAGGTTCGCCGGCTACGACGCGGCCGTGTTGATGGAGGTCGTCGAGCACATCGACCCGCCGCGGCTCACCGCACTCGAGCAGGTGATCTTCGGTACCGCGCGGCCCGGGCACGTGATCGTGACGACACCCAACTCCGAGTACAACGTGCGCTACCCCGAACTCGAGGGAATGCGTCACCGCGACCACCGCTTCGAGTGGTCCAGGGCCGAATTCCATTCGTGGGCAGGCAACGTCTGCCGGGTCCACGGATACACCGCCGACTTCCGACCGGTCGGCGAGGACGACCCCGAGGTCGGTCCGCCGACTCAGATGGCGGTTTTCGCGCGGGCGGGTGGTTCCGATGCCTGACGTCTCTGTGCCGGCACTGTCGCTGGTGGTTCTCGTGGGTGTGTCCGGCAGCGGCAAGTCCAGCTTCGCTGCACGGCATTTCGCCCCGACCCAGGTGCTGTCGTCCGACTTCTGCCGGGGGCTGGTCGCCGACGACGAAAACGACCAGGCCGCAACCTCGGACGCCTTCGACGTGCTGCTCTACATCGCCGGGACCCGGCTGCGGCGTGGTCTGCTCACGGTCGTCGATGCCACCAATGTGCAGCGCGAAGCACGCAAGGCATTGATCGATCTGGCCAAGTCCCACGACGTCCTGGTCGACGCGATCGTGATCGACGTTCCCGACGACGTCGCGATCGCGCGCAACGCGACCCGACCGGACCGCGACTTCGGTGCACACGTAATCCGACGGCAGCACAAGGACCTTCGGCGGTCACTGCCGAGGATCGGCCGCGAAGGTTTCCGGCGAGTGCACGTGCTCACCGGAGTCGACGCCATCGACTCGGCGACGGTGTCGAGCGAGAAGGCCTGGACCGACAAGCGGGATCTGACCGGACCGTTCGACATCATCGGCGACGTGCACGGCTGCCGAAGCGAACTGGAAACGCTGCTGCGCGAACTCGGCTGGCGGCTCCAGCCCGATGGCGCCGGCGCCCACCACCCCGAGGCGCGGACCGCCGTGTTCGTCGGCGACCTGGTCGATCGCGGACCGGACACCCCGGGAGTGCTGCGCCTGGTGATGGGTATGGTGGCGGCCGGAACGGCGCTGTGCGTCTCGGGCAATCACGAACAGAAGCTCGCCCGGGCGCTGCACGGCCGGAAAGTCGCCGCCTCGCACGGTCTGCAGGAGTCGCTCGATCAGCTCGCCGCGGAACCCGACGGCTTCCGTACGTCGGCGCACGCCTTCATCGACGGCCTGATCAGCCACTACGAACTCGACGGCGGCAATCTGGTGGTCGCGCACGCCGGGCTGAAGGAGGCCTACCACGGCCGTGCGTCGGCGCGGGTGCGTTCGTTCGCCCTGTACGGCGACACCACCGGCGAGACCGACGAGTACGGACTGCCGGTGCGGTCCCGTGGGCCCACGAGTACCGCGGACAGGCCGTCGTCGTCTACGGCCACACCCCCGTTCCCGAGACCGAGTGGATCAACAACACCATCTGCCTCGACACCGGAGTCGTCTTCGGCGGCAGACTGACCGCCCTGCGCTACCCAGAGAAGGACATCGTGTCCGTTCCGGCGGAGCAGGTGTGGTTCGAACCGGCGCGACCACTCGACACGGGGCCGGCCACACCCGGGCGTCGGACACAGCGCGATCCGGCCCTGTTGTCCATCGACGACGTGCACGGACACGGCACATCGACGTCCGGTACAACAAGGGACGTATCAAGGTGCGCGAGGAGAACTCCGCCGCCGCGCTCGAGATCATGAGCCGGTTCGCCGTCGACCCGCGCTGGCTGGTGTATCTGCCGCCGACCATGGCTCCACCGGCCACCTCGAACCTCGACGGCTACCTGGAACACCCTGCGCAGGCCTTCGCCGAGTTCGCGGCGAATGGGATCACCGAGATCGTGTGCGAGGAAAAGCACATGGGTTCCCGGGCGATCGCCGTGCTGGCCCGCGATGCCGCAACCGCGGCGGAGCGGTTCGGTGTCACCGACGGAAGTTCGGGGATCGTCTACACCCGCACCGGCCGGCCGTTCTTCGACGACCCGGCCACGATGAGCGAACTGGTGGCCCGGCTCCGCACCGCGTGCAGGCCGCTGATGGACGACCTCGGGTCGTCGTGGCTGGCGCTCGACTGCGAACTGCTGCCGTGGTCGGCGAAGGCAGGAGAACTGATCCGCAGCCAATACGCATCGGTTGGTGCCGCGGCGGGTGCGGCGCTGCCGGACGCGGTCACCGCACTGGAACGGGCCGCGGCGCGGGGGTTGGACGTCGCAGACCTGTTGACCCACACCCGGACCCGCGCGGCCAACGCCCGACGGTTCAGGGACGCGTACGCGCGGTACTGCTGGCCGGTGACCGGCCTGGACGGGGTGCGGCTCGCACCGTTCCACATCCTCGCCTGTGACGGCCGCGCAACCGCGGTCACCGAACCGCACTCATGGCACCTCGCGAAGCTGGCGACACTCGACGATCCCCTCGTCGCCGAGACCAGGCACCAGTTCGTCGATCTCACCTCCGACGAGTCCCGGGATGCGGCGACCACATGGTGGTCGCAACTGACCGATGCCGGCGGCGAGGGCATGGTGGTCAAGCCGCTCGGCGCCACACCCACAGAACTGGCGCAGAGAAGGATTCAGCCTGGCATCAAGGTGCGGGGACGGGAATACCTGCGAATCATCTACGGCCCCGATTACACCGAGAACCTCGACGTTCTCCGCGACCGCTCACTCGGTCGCAAACGATCGATGGCCCTGCGCGAACATGCGCTCGGCCTCGAGGCGCTGACGAGATTCACCGAAGGTGACCCACTGTGGCGAGTGCACGAAACGGTGTTCGCGGTTCTGGCGCTCGAGTCCGAGCCGGTGGACCCACGGCTGTAGCCGTCACCGGGTGTTCTGCCGGCGTGCGGTGATTGCGCCGTGAGGCCTGTAGCCGCTCCCCGTTCGGGTATGCGTCTCGATCACCTCGAAGCCGGCCTGGACCAACTGCCGGCCGAGTTCGGCAACCGGCCAACGACAGGCAGTGGTCACGGCGTGGTCGAAAGTCTCCACGGTTGCTCCTTCGAAGAAGCCGACCAGCAGCCCTCCGCCCGGTCGGATCACGCGCGCGAACTCGGCGAGCGGAATCTCGATGTCCTGTGGACCGTGATGAATGAGCGAATACCAGGACAACACACCACCCAGTGATTCTGTCGCGACGTCCAACGTCTCGAAGCTGCCGACGTCGAAGGAGAGGCTCGGATAGTGCGTGCGAGCCCGTTCCACGAACTCGGGCACGAGGTCGATCCCGCTCACAGCGGCTCCGCACCTGGCCAAGAAGTCGGTCCACTGCCCCGGACCGCACCCGGCGTCGAGCACGGGACCCGTCAGGGCGACGGCCCAGCTGCTCACCAGGGCCCGATCGGACGGGTGTGTAGAAGTCATGGAGCCGAAGAGGTCCGTGTACTCCTGGGATCTGGCCGAGTAGGACTGTCCGACGATGCCGCCTCGTTGGGTTCTCGTGTTCGCCATGCCGTCAATGATCGTCGATCGGGTACCGCATGCGCCGAACCTTCCTCGGGGCGAGTCGGCACCTGGCGTCGACAATCGCCGTACGATCGCCTGGACCGCCCACGACGATGCGCTGTCGTCCTCTGATCGGTCACAGTCTGTGGCAGAGCAGCGTGCAGAAGGATGGAGAGCCGGATGTCCAGCTCAACGGTGACATTGCCATGCTGATCTACTCTATGAGTGTCTCGGTGGACGGCTTCATCACCGACCGCAAGGGCGCGTTCGGGTGGACGGTGCCCGACGAGGAGCAGTTTCGTTTCCACGTCGCGCAGATACGCGAGCTCGGCGGCTATCTGTGCGGCCGCAGGCTTTACGAGACCATGCTGCCGTGGGACACGGATCCGTCGATGCGCGACAACGAGCTTCACGCCTCGTTCGCCGATGTCTGGTGTACTCTCCCCAAGGTCGTCTTCAGCCGCACGCTCGACAGCGTCCTCGGCAACGCCCGCCTCGCCGAGGCGTCGGTGGCCGAGGAGGCCGCCGCGGCGCGCGACGCGACCGACAAGAACGTCGCGATCGGGGGCGCCGGTCTGGCCGCGGCAGCAATCGAACTCGGCCTCGTCGACGAGCTGCGCATGTTCCGCAATCCGATCGTGGTCGGTGGCGGCACACCGTTCCTGCCGCCGGTCACCGAGAACGTTCCGCTGGACCTCGTCGAGACCAGGACGTTCGGCTCGCGCGTGATCTATGAGCGCTACCGGTGCGCCCGCGTCGAATCCTACGGGCAACATTTGCGTTCCTCGCCGCGAAGGACCCGTCGATGACGCTTCGGTTCAACTCGATATTGGCCTGCGGAATCGTCGTCGCCGCGTCAGGGGTGATGGCTGCGTGCAGTTCGGACGACGGCGAGTCAGCACCCCCCTCGGTGGGAATGGAAGCAACGTCTTCCGTGCCGACCACACCCGACATTCCGGGAACGCTCCCGACGGCGGACGAGCTGACCGCTCTGTACAACACTGCCCTCGACTACGACGTCCCGTTGTCCGACCGGGTGAATCTGATTCAGGGCGTCGATGACGCCGATCCACGGCTCGCATGGAAGATCGCCAGAAGCTGGGCATGCTCACAGGTCGGCTGCTAGGCAAGGGCTCAACCGGTTTGTGGCCGCATTGCACCCGCGTCCTACGAACTGCTACCGAATGGTCCGGGCGGCGGCTGGACGGGATAGGCGGCGACATCCATGATCACCGAGCCCTCGCACGGGCCGCTGTCGATATCGGTACGCCAGGAACCGGTCAACGTCCCGTCTGGCTGGGGTGTGTAGTACGCAACCGAGTGCGCCGGTGCCCACACCTTCGGCACGCCCTCGCCCTGGTAGCAGTCCCACTCCCAGTCGTAGGTGTGAACCCAGCTGGTCCCGTCCCAGGTGTATCGCGGCGGTAGCGGCAGTGTCGGATTGGCCGGCGTGGGCCCATCGGTCACGGTCGCTACGCAGGAGTCGTCCGTGCAACTCGTCTCGAATCGGTACGTATCGGAGAAGTCGGGCTCCCACTGCCGCGCGGCCAAACTCGTTCCGGTCTTCGTCGCGGCGAAGCGCTTCAACGAGTACTCCCCCGACCAGGACGGCTGCGTCGGCGCAGCCCCCGCGGGCACAGCCCCGGCAACCGACCAGGACGCGATCAACGCGACTATCAGCAGTGACTTGCGCATGACGAGATTGAAGCACAGGTGTAGGCAGCGCAGTGGGTATCTGTGTCCGCGCAGCGGCGGCCGGGATCGCGGTGTATGTGGCGGCGCTCGTGTTCCGCTCTACGCTTTTCGGCTCGAGCAGGTGTCTCACCGAGTCCTCGACGAGGAACGCCACGTCCCGTTCCAGTGTCGTCGCCTGAGCAGCGGCTTCGGGCATACAGCGGCGCGGGCAGCGATCAGGCGGATATACCGAGCACTGGCCCTGGCGGTTTGCGATGGTCGTCGCACTTGATCACGGACCGGGCCCTGCTGGTCTGTCGGGTTCAGGCGGCGGAGGTCTCGCTGTGTCGAACTCAGCGGCGATGTCAAGATCGCGGCGACGAAGCAGCCTCAACATGATTGGAGTCGCCCGCTCTGCACAGAGAACCAAGTCGCCGCATGCCTGCCAATCCGCGGAACTCCGCAGATCAGGCCCGTGATCAGATCACCGGTCTGGGCAGTGAGTGGCGACCTGTTGCTCGTCGCGACGGGAAGAGTAGTTCGCCCCTCTGACAGAGGGATCTGTTCCGCCCGCTGCAGCGCGACCCCCGGCTGTCGACCCGCGAGCCACGTCACGAAACCCCGCGCAACGCTGCGTCCGGTCGACGACGATGAGTTTCGCAGTGGTTCCCAGTCTGTACCTACATCGATCAAAACGTGACTCGAGGAGAACGACATGACCGCGACCTACACCTTCGACGTCTTTTCCAGCCTGGACGGCTACGGCGGCGTCAGCGGGGGCGACTGGGGAGGCTACTGGGGCAAGCAGGGCCCCGAGTTGCTCGACCATCGCCTTTCCTTGTACGAATCGGATCAGCGGATGGTATTCGGGGCCAACACGTATCGGGCGTTTGCGCAAATGCTGGCATCGAGCACCGAGGAGTCCGAAGTGCGTGACCCATGGGTCACGCGGATGAGGAGTCTGCCTGCAACGGTGGTGTCGACGACGTTGAAAGGACCTCTCGACTGGCCGGACGCGACCATCGTGAGCGGTGACGCCATCGACGTCGTCGCCCGGCTCAAGCAGGAGTCCGACGTGCCGCTGCGTTCCCACGGCAGCCTGTCGATGAACCGGGCGCTGTTGGCCGCCGGCCTCGTCGACCGCCTACAGGTGACGCTCTTCCCGGTGATTACCGGTCAGACCGGTGATGATCCGATCTTCCAGGGCGCGGCCGACTTCGACCTGGAGCTGTTGGAGAGCCGGACGCTCGATGGTCACATCCAGGAGCTCATCTACCGACCCACCCTCCATTGACCTACCAATTCCCGATGTGCGAGTAGAATTTCCGGTCCGTCGTCGACGGATCGGCGCACCGGATGACCGACGGAAAACGGAACTGGCAGTACCGGCCCTGAAACAGCGCACCAATCAGGACTCTGTACACGGATGTCGAGAATGCGGCGCCGGCTCCGTCCCAGATACACCAGCGGCCACGACAGGCCGCGCGACCAAGGAGGAGAACCACATGGCGATTCAGCGGATGGACCACGTGAGCGTCGTCGTCGACGACCTCGAGGCTGCTATTGCGTTCTTCGTCGAACTCGGTATGGAGCGGGAGGGCGCTGCGCAGATCGAGGGACCCTGGGTGGACCGCATCAACGCGCTCGACGGCGTCCGAGTCGACATCACGATGATGCGGACGCCGGACGGTCACGGCCGGCTCGAGCTGACGAAGTTCCACAACCCGACGGCGATCAGCGCCGAGCCGAAGAACGCACTGGGGAACACGCTGGGTCTCCGGAGCATCATGTTCGCCGTCGACGACGTCGACGCCACTGTCGCCGGCCTCCGAGCCCATGGCGCGGAACTCGTGGGTGAGGTGGCGCAGTACGAGGACAGCTTCCGGCTCTGCTACGTCCGCGGCCCCGCGGGGATCATCGTCGCGTTGGCCGAGGAGCTCAGCTGACGGCCCCTTGCCGCCGGATCGACGACCGTGCCGGTCTGCACAGGAATCTAGACTTTCGTGCGTGGTCGATCCGATGCATTTCGAGGCGCACGCCGACATCTACGGTGAGGCGCGGCCGCCGTATCCGCCGGCGCTGTGGGACAGTCTTCGCGGTCTCGGCGTTCTCGAGCCCGGCCGCCGCGCCCTGGACATCGGAGCGGGAACCGGGCAGGCGACCGGTCCCCTTCTCGCCGCGGGCCTGAGCGTCACCGCGGTGGAGCCCGGCCGTCAGCTCGCCGCACGCCTCCGACGGGCGCATCCCGACGCGGCCGTCATCGTCGAGCGCGTCGAGGACGCCGAGGTTCCCGAGCGTGCCTTCGATATCGCAGTCGCGGCCACATCGATTCACTGGATCGATCTCGATATCCTTCTTCCGAAGGTCCACCGCGCGCTGACCCACGATGGAAGGTTCCTGGTGTGGCGGAACGTCTTCGGAGACCCCGATGCCAGGACCCCGTTCCGGGAGTGTGTCGCACGGATCGTGCAGGACCGCGGCGCACCACCACGCCCCAGACCCGATCCGGAGGATGTTTCAGCGCTCACCGCAGAGTTGACTCGGTCGGGACTGTTCACCGTCGACGTGGTCCGCACGTTCCGGTGGACCATCGAGCTGAACGACCGGCAAGTGTTCCGGCTGTTCTCGACGTTCAGCGACTGGACCGCAGAGGAGGCCGACCTCGCTGCCGCCGCTGTCCGGGAACTCGGAGGCACCGTGGTCGAGCACTACATGACGTGGCTCGTCGCGCTGACCCCCGCGACGATTCCTTGCGCGGATCGGTGGTAGGTCGGCGTCCGTGGTTGTGCACGATGTGTGTGGTGCGTGAGTAGTCGTCGAGTGTGTTTCGGTCCACGCGTGCGGCGGTGCCTTCGAGGACCGTGCACTGCGTTGATGCGACGCGGTGCACGGTCCTCGAAGGAATAGCTCAGTCTGTGCGATCCGCCGTGACGGTCGTGGCGCTGCTTTCCTCCCAGAAGTCGGCTCCTTCGATGCCGAGCGACTTCGGGTCGAAGGCCGGGTCGAGTCCTTGCTTCTTCTGCTGCTCGAAGTCGCGGTAGACCCTGTAGACCAGCGGGAAGAGCAGTACCAGGCAGGCGAGGTTGATCCAGGCGATCATCCCCAGCCCGATATCGCCGATGGCCCAGACGATTCCGGCGTTCACCACGGAGCCCACGAAGACGATCGCGAGTGTGCCGACCTTGAGAATCAGCCTGGGCACCGGCCCCTTTCGCCCGTTCAGCAGGAACAGGAGATTGGAGTTCGCCACGTAGTAGTACAGCAGCAGACAGGTGAAGCCGAACAGGAACACGGCTACGGCGATGAAGCCCGCACCCCATCCCGGCGCCAGTGTGTCGATGGACTTCTGGACCCAGTTCGGGCCTGCCTCGACGCCGGGCAGATTCTCGACGAGATGTCCGCCGGCGCCGTCCGAGACGTTGTACTGGCCGGACACCACCATCATCAAACCCGTTGCCATGCAGATCAGCAGGACGTCGATGTAGATGCTGAACGTCTGGACGAGGCCCTGCTTTCCGGGATGCGAGGTCCGCGCCGCCGCGGCCGCGAAGGTGGCCTCACCGATGCCGTTCGCCGACGCGAAGACTGCCCGGCGAACACCCCACGCGACTGCGGCGCCCGCGATACCGCCCAGCACGGGATCGAGACCGAATGCCGAGTTCACGATGAGCTTGATTGCGTCGGGGACGCTTTCGAGGTTCGCGAAGATCACGGCCAGTGCCAGAACGAGGTATCCGATTGCAAGAGTCGGGACGAGGGTCTGCGTGACTTTGACGATCCGCGTCGTGCCGCCGAAGATCACCAAAGCGATCAGCGCGGTGACGAAGACTGCAGGCACCCAGCTCGGCAAGCCGAACGCCAGCTGAGCACTGGAAGCAATGGTGCTGACCTGAAACCCGGGGAACATGAAGCCGTAGCCGACCAGCCCGAGAAACGCGATGAGCGCCGCGACCTTCGGAAGCTTCAGGCCGTACTTGATGTAGTACGGCATGCCGCCGATGTCCTCGCCGGCCTTCTTCCGGTCCTCGTCCTCCACCTGACGTTTGAACACCTGCGCCAGGGTGGCCTCGGCGTATCCGACGGTACAGCCGACGAGTCCGGTCACGGCCATCCACAGCAGAGCGCCCGGTCCACCACCGCCGACCGCGGTTGCGACGCCCGCGATGCTTCCGACACCGACGCGGCTCCCGAGAGCGAGGACGAGCGCTTGGAAGGAGGACAGGCCTCCCTCCCCCTCGCTATGCTCCCTCAGCTGGCGAATCATGTCGGGAATGCGCCGGAACTGAATGCCTTTCATGGCGATGGTGTATGCCAGCCCCAGGCCCAGGACGACATAGGCCATCGGACCCCAGATTCCATCTGCCAGAGTCGTGAGTAACTCGGCCCAGTCGATGTCCGGCACGATTACCCGTTCCGGTCAGCGAGCTTCTTCAGAGCCCGTCCGATTCGCTCGACCTGCTCGGCGGGGAGCTCGGCCGTGGGTCGACGAGGAGCACCGACCGGCTCGCCCTGCAGAGCAAGTCCCGCCTTGACGGCGGAGATGAACGGAACGGAGATCATCGAATCGATCACCGGGTACAGGTCACGCCACTGGGCGAGCGCGCCGTGCAGGTCGCCGTCGGCGATGAGCCGGTTGACTGCGACGATCTCGTCCGGAACCACGTTCGCGGCACCTGCCATGACTCCGGCAGCACCCTCGACCAGAGCGCTGTAGATGTAGGAGTCCCAGCCGATGAACGTGCCGATCACGTCACTGTGGTGGTGAATCAGCTGCAGTGCCTGTTCCCAGTTCGCGCTCGAGTCCTTGATGTAGCGGATGTTGTCGACCTCTTCGGCCAGCGAGCGAACGGTGGCGGGGTCCAGGTTCACACCGGTGACCGCGGGGATGTTGTACAGCATGATCGGCAGTTCCACCGACGAAGCGACATCCTTGATGTAGGTCACTGTCTCTTCGGTCGAGAGCGGCTCGTAGAACGGGGTGATCAGCATGAGCACGTCAGCGCCGGACTTCTCGGCGGCGCGGGACAGCCGGATGGCTTCGGCAGTTGTCGTGGCACCGGTCTGAGCGATGACGGGCACCCGGCCACCGGCATGTTCGATGACCGTGTCGACGAGCCGCAGGCGCTCGTCCGACGACAGCGCCCCGACCTCACCGGTCGATCCCGCGGCGACGACGCCGTCCACGCCCGCCTTGATCGAGCGGTCCACCACGACCTTCAGCTTGTTCACGTCGATCTGCTCGTCGGCGTCGAACGGGGTGGTCAATGCAGTGAGGACACCGCTGAGTTGCTTGGACATGAAATGTGACTCCTGGATCGTTGGCGGGTGTTGGGTGTGCGGAATGTCAGGCGCTGGCGGCCTGTGCGGCCACAGGCCTGCTGTGAAGTGTCTGACGGTGTGTGGCAAGCACACTCGTCACCTCTTGTGCGGCGGAGAACCCGGAGGTGATCGACGTCTCCGTGTAGAGCGTTCCGAGATAGTCGCCGGCCAGGAAGACGCGACCCGCTCCACGAGTCAGCGTGGGCTGCAGCTTCGCGCGGCCCGGGAAGCTGTAGGGCGACGCATTCTTCCATCGCGCAGCCTTGGCCTCGACGACCGTGTCGGAGAATCCGGGCCCGAGGATCTGCTCGAGATCGGCGAGGTGCGTCTGCACGACCTCTTCGTCGCTCTTGTCGAGCAGCGCCTGGCCCAGGGCTGCCGGCGAGAACGTCATGAAGCTGCCGCCCGGCTGCCGTACGGACTCGCTGCCGCGCACGATGCTTGCCTGGTTCAGGGCAATGGCGAAGGAACGCTTCGGGGCAGCGATGGCGTAGATGTCGTCCCACGGCTGCTTCGTCTTCTCGTCGGTGAGGAACGCCGAGCTGACGTGGGGTCCGTACTTGACCTGCGCGAGCGCTTCACGCAACTCCTGCGGCAGATCGACCCCGACGCGATGCGACACGTCCGCGGTCGTGGCGAGAACGACGGTTCGCGCCTCCACCTCGTGGTCACGTCCGTCTTGGCGGTAGCGGACGACGACCGATTCCTTCTTGTGGACGACCTCCTGCACCTCTGCACCCAACTGAACGCGCTCACCCAACGACGCGGCGAGGGCTTCGGTGAGGGTGGAGGGTCCGCCGACGATGCCGCGACTCAGACCCTGTCCGAATCCGAGCACCAAGCTGAAGTATCCGATGCCTGCACCGGCCGAGATCTGGTCCATGTTTCCGGCCGACCGGGTGACGGTGGTCTTGAACAGAGCGGCCGCATCCTCCGGCAGGTCTCCGACGAAATCGAGGAACGACTCGTCGTTCGCGAAGTTGTAGATTCGCTGCTGTCGCATTGCGCCGGACTCACCGGCACGCGTCCGCACCACTCCGGTGTACTTTCCGACGCCCGCAACGATCTTCATTCCGGCACGCATGGTCGCCATCCGCGCCGACAGGGACATCGGTATCCGGAACGGGTAGGTGGCGATGTGTCCCTTCTTCAGGAACTTCCCGTTCATGGAGAGCGCCTGAAGCGACCCGGGAATGTCGACCGACATGACGCCGGCCTCGTTGAGCAGGGCTTCGGTCGACGAACCGGGGCCGGCGAACACGTGGCCACCCCAGTTCAGCCAGTACGACCCGCGACGCTCGGAGCGAATACGGCCACCGACGCGCTCGTCGGACTCCAGAACAAGGGTGTCCCAATGACGCAACCGCCAACCGGCAGAGAGTCCGGCCAGGCCCGCGCCGACAACAACTACATCTCGCACTTCGTATCTCCTTGACTAGCGCCGCGTCCCCCACCGGAGGCATCGGCGAGTTGCTGGCGAATCCTTGTTTCGGGACGCCCGTCCTGGCTTGCGGTAGCGCCGTTGAAAGCCAGGCCGGGTCGAGTCGCACACATCGGGTGTGATGGTGATGCCCGTCATACCCGGACCACCTAAGACTAAAGTGTGATCACAGATCACGCAATCCTGAATCGCGGAAATTTCGGCGATTTCGCAGACTGTGGCGAACTGACTGTCCGGTCAGGAAGGCACAAACACCCTTTTCCGGACTACGAGGCGATCTTCCTGATGCAGCGAGACACCGAACGTGAATGCAACCTGTTCGAGGTTGTCGCGAGCGGGTGAGAGACTGCTCCGCGTGCATGCGTTCATCGACGAATCCACACGGGGCGAGTACGCCCTGTGTGCGGTGACCGGCGACCTCACAGCGCTACGGAAGCAGATGAACGCGCTCCGCCCACCCGGACACCCCGCATCCACAAGACCGGTGTCGGGAAGAAGCCGGCACCTAAGATCGTCGCCGAGGTCGCCCGGCTGGAGGCGACCAGCCGGATCTAGATGATGAGCTCGCGGAAGGTCAACGAACGCCAGGCCCGCGACGTCACCCTGGCTGCCGCGGTGCGGGATCTGGCGCAGATGCCGGCGACGAACCCGATCATCGAGTCATGCGATCAGGACCACGAGGACAACCGCATCATCCGCGACGAACTCGGCGCCGGGGCCCCGTCCCGGTACAGCCACGACCGGCCGGGCAACCCGCTCTTACGGTTGCCCGACGTCCATGCCTGGGCGTGGGGCCGAGGCGGCAGCATGGGGGCGAAGATCGCGCACCGCATCACGTCGTGCGGGTGTAGAAACACGAGAACGCCCCTCGAGGAGTGAGGGGCGTTCGTCGTATGTGTAGGGGCGCGGCAAGGCTGGAAACCGCTAGGTGGGGCTGCCTACAGGGGTACTGACACCCCGGAGACCTCCCACACGAACCACTTCCCTCGGCTACTGCCTCGGGCACCCACATAATGTCAGTGTCGGTTGCGTCGACGCAACCGCGAAGCCCATGGCCTGCACGCTGCGTTGGCGACACTCGCCGCCGATCTGCCCGCACCCATACTGGCGGACCTACTCGGCATCTCCGTTAGTTCCGCGACCCGCTGGAGCGCCCTCGCCGCCCGCGACAACGCCAAATACATCGCCCCCTTTGTCAAACATCCACCCCGCTGACACACCGCACTGTGCCGTTTCGCGGCGCGGTCCGAGTCCGTCTCCGTGCTCACACAGTCGGGCAGGTCCAGCACGCCGCGCGCGGTGTCGACGACAACGGCCGGGATGTCATCCGGCGCCGGGAAGTATCGGCGCCGCTGATACGCATTCAGCGGCGCCCCAGAGCGAGCAGGTGAGAATCGCCCGTCCGCGTGTCACACCCACGTGCGCTGGCCTCATCTTTGTCGGCAATTCGCTGCATCCTTCAAGATGGCCACCAGCTCGTCACGCCGCTCACGCACCACAGCGACGGGTCCCACGAGCGCGATCGCGGCCACCGGATGCTCTCCGTGACGATCTCGGACCGCTACCGCAAGCCCGCTGAGATCCTTGTCGGGGTGCTCATTGAGGCTGTAGCCCTTGTCGCGGATATCGTCGATCTGCCGGAGGAACTCGTCCGCGGCGTCGGCTTGGTCGGCACTTGTGTTGGCGATGAGAAGCCGGATGGTGCTGTCCGGTTGTGCAGCCACGAGCGCACGTCCCGCAGCGGTGTCGAACAGAGGCCTGCGCAGGGACTTCCAGCCATGCTGTCGTCGCTGCCACCAGTTCGCGGTCGAGCCATCCGGGCTCGTCCTGCCGACGTACACGATCGAGGTACCAACGCGGAGCGCGAGCAACGCGCTGGTGCCTGCCCGGTCACTGACGCGCTGAAGGTCCTCCAGACTGAAGTCGTCGAACTGGAGGCGCTCCTGACCGAGCGTCAAGCTGAACGTGACTGGACCCAGGTAGAAACGATTTCCCTCGGCGAATAGCCATCCCGCCGACACCAGTCCCCAGACGAACCCATGGATCGAGGTCCTCGCGCCTCCGGTGATCTGTACGAGTTCCGCGAGGGTGAGTCCGTCCGCGCTGTGTGCCACATGCTCCATGATCTCGGTGACTCGATCGATCGTGCGATGTGGTATTCCATCTCGCGACAATCGATCGTCCTTTGCCCTCGGATCCGGATCCTTCGAGCTGGCCGAGTGCGAGTCGGACGAGAGTGTGGTCACGACCGTGCCTCCTTCCATTGCATTGCACGACGGGTGAGTCGTGAGACAACGCGGTCGACTGTGAAACTGACCGCCACTAGGACAATGATCGCAGCGAACACTCCCGTGGTATTGAACTGGTTCGCACTCCGTGTGAGGAGGTACCCCAGGCCCTGGTTGGAGGCCAACATCTCAGCGACGACCACGGCGATCAGCGCCTGGGGGACGGTGATCTTGAGACCGGCGACGACCCAGACGAGAGCGGACGGCAGTTTGGCCCTCACCGCGATGTTCCAGCGATTCGCCCCCATCACCCGCATCTGGTCGATCAGCGCATGGTTGACCTCACGAATTCCGAAGAACGTGTTGTAGAACATCAGGAAGAACGTGACGATCGCTACGCATATCACTTGCAGCTGGAAGCCGAGTCCGAACCAGACGATCAGGAGCGGGATCAACGCGATCTTCGGGATACCGTAGATCGCCGTGATGAACGGCTCCAACACGCTCGCGACAAATTTCCACTGCGCGAAGACGTACCCGGCGACAACGGCAATGATGCCGCCGGCGGTGAAGCCGACGGCCGCCGCCCACAAGGTGCTTCGTGCGTGGTACCAGAGGGTGCCGTCGGTGATCCATGTCCACAGCAGCGGCGCCACTCGGCTGGGCGACGAGATGTAGAAGCTGTCGACCACGGTGTCAGAACAGAGTTCCCATGCGGCAAGTGCGGCCACCAGCACGAATAGACGGGCCATGAACAACGTGATCGGCGATTCGGACAGCGGCCGGCGCGGTATGTCGTGGTCGTCGACGACCATTGACGGACTGGGAGTCGTGGGCAGGGCGGCTACGTGCGATGACATCATGCATCAACCTTCCGTGCTGAGGCGAGCGCGGAATGGAGTGTGCGCTCGAGTACGTTGAACTCTGGTTCGAAGCGCAGGGTGTGGACATCTCGTACCGCCCCGAACGGCACAGGAATATCGGCGACAACGCGTCCGGGTCGATCACCAACGACCACCACTCGGTCGGAGAGAATGCCGGCTTCGAATATGTCGTGGGTGACGAACAGCGTCGTTGTGTTCTCCGCGCGAACAATCCTGAGCAACTCCGCGTGTAGTTCTGTGCGCAGCTGGGCGTCGAGCGCCGCAAACGGCTCGTCCATCATCAGGAGTGCCGGGCGATAGATCAGTGCACGCGCGAGCAGCGCGCGCCGCTTCATTCCGCCGGACAGCTGCGAGGGGAAGAGTGGACCTGCACTCTCCAATCCCGTGAGCGCCAGGAGGCTTTCCACCCGGTCTTCGATCTCTCGTCGGCCGACCTTGCGCAACTTCAGCGGTAGCCCGACATTCTTGGCGATCGTCAGCCACGGCAGGAGCGTGTCATCCTGGGTGACGTAACCCGCTGCGGTGTTCACCCCGCGGATCGGACTGCCATCGAAGGTGACCGCACCCCGCCGGGGCTGAAGCAGGCCGGCCAGAACGTTCAGGGTTGTCGACTTTCCACACCCCGACGGTCCGAGGAGCGAGACGAACTCGCCCTCGCGCACCTCCAGATCGAAATTTCTGAGAACATCGGCGGATTGACCGAATCCGATGCTGACGTCGGAGAACTCAATCATACTCTTCATTTGGAGTCCTTCCGTGCGATTTCGGCGACGGCTTCATCGAATGGCACATCGACCGATGAGCCGCCCGCCGCGAGGAGCGTGAGGTTCTTCTCGTAAGCGTCCTGGGAGATTTTCGTGTCCGCGACCATGACGCTCTGTCCGAGTTCCCAGGTGATCGCCCAAGCTGCTGGTGACGTCTCCGCGAAGAACTTTGTGTGCAGCTTCTCGCCCGCATTGACTGGATCCGCGGTGATCTGCTCGGTCGCAGCGGCCAGTGCCGCACGCAGTCGTTCCACGGAGTCGGTGTTCTTGGCGATGTAATCAGTCCGGCCGATAACACCGATCCCGATCATGTCTTGGACCGTGGGGAGATCCTTGCCTGTGAGGTACACGGACCCATCACCATCTGCGAGGTTCTGCTCCAGCGCACCAGCCCCGTAGAAGCCCGCGTCGAACTGTCCCTGTTTGAGACCTGAGACCAAGGCTGTGGGCTCGCTCATCCCGATGATCGTGACGTCTCTGTCCGGATCCAGGCCGACGCGACTCAGCTCCGCGCGCAGGATGTTGTAGTTCGTCGAACCGACAGGACCGGTGCCGACGGTTAAACCCTCGAGTCCCCGCAGGCGCTCGTCGACGGACTTGTCTCCATAGCGTTCGGCAACATCATTCGACACGACCATTAGCGACGCCACTTCCGCCGTCCCAGCAACGATCTCGATAGGTGCACCGGTGTGGATGGCCTCGATCGCCGGAGCGAGTGCCAGCACCCCGAAGTCGGCCTCCCCCGACATCACGCCCGCGATCACGGTCGAACTCGCAGCTCCGACGGCCTCATATTTCATGTCCAAGCCCGCACCGTCCGCCGTGCCCAAAGCAACCATGGCAAGCGGCAGTCCCGTGTTCATGCTGGGTGTCGTGGCCAGGACCCGAACGGGAATCGCTCCTGAATCGGAAGCTGGATCGCCGCCGGTGCCACAGGCGGTCAATCCCGCCATTGCTATCACGAAGGCAAGCGTGGCCTTCAGTCCGCGAGCTTTCATTGGTCAATCCTCACCTTTGTCGTATATACGACTCCAATAACGTAACTGCGAGACTAGTAGTGACTCGGGTCACGGTCAACAGGCACCCCTGAAATTGCCTTAACGGGTTGCGGTTCAACCACTCCCGAGGTTCACCGGCACGAGCTTCAGCCCTGACGCCAGTCGGAGATTGCGGCTTGACGCGCACGCCTCAGGCATGCAACTGTCGTATAAGCGATCTAAATGTCGTATATAGGACGGATGACGGTATGAAACGAGTCCCACCCCCTGCAATTCAGGACGCCATCAATCGATGGCTGGCACCGACCGACGAGGTGAACTGCGACGATGGCATTCACGAACCGCACTGCGGCTGCCTTACAAATACCGCGGACCTGCTAGAGATCGGGGCGCGATGGGGCGACCTGATCCACATCCAAGATGGGTCGGTTACGGTCAGCTTCGCGGATATCGTCCGCTCCGCCGACAGGTTTGCGGTGACACTCGCACAGCACGGGGTCGATCGCGGTGACCGAGTCTTCATTCACGGACGCAACAGCGCCGCATGGGTTGCCGCCGCGTGGGGTGTCTGGCGGGCCGCGGCTGTTCCCGTCCTCGGCAATCCGTCATGGACCAGCGAGGAGGTTCGCCACGCGCTGGCTGTCACGACAAGCCAATTCGCCGTCGTCGATTCGTCGTTGATGGACAGGCTCCCATCAGGAGCGCAACGGTGGCGTCTGGACGACATCGACTTCGACGAGAAGCACGTCGATGACAGTTGGTCCAGACTCCTCGATGACCGGGCTCGAGAAGTCGCGGCGAACGATGCAGCTGCGGTCGTGTTCACGTCGGGAACGACAGAGTTCGCCAAGGCCGCCGTGCTGACCCACCGCACCTTCGCGCTCAACCTCCAAGGCTTTCTGGCGCTGACAGGCAAGACCGATCGGGTCGTGCGACGGGAGCCGGCACCGACAGCCCTCATCACCGCGCCCCTCTTCCACATCGGGGGAATTCATGGTGTCGTGCGCAGCCTTGTCGAAGGGAGCAAACGGATCTTCTCGTCCGGTCGCTTCGATGCCGGCGAAGTACTCCGCATCTTGGAAACCGAAAAGATCCGGAGCCTGTTCCTGGTGCCCACCGCGCTGACTCGCCTTCTCTCGCACCCCGATTTCGCGCACCGCGATCTGTCCTCCCTCCGATCCGCAACTCTGGGCGCCGCGCCGGTACCTCCGTCACTTCTCGAGCAACTCCGTACGGCAATTCCGAGTCTGAAGGTCGGTGTCAACACTGGATACGGGCTGACCGAGGCCGGAGGAGCCGTCACAGCCGCCTCCGGCGCCGACGTCGCTGCACGCCCCGGTACCGCCGGGCGGGCACTGCCGTGGGCCGAAATCCGCATCGACAACCCCGACGAGCATGGCCGTGGAGAGATAGGTGTGCGATCAGGAGCACAGATGCTCGGCTACCTGACACCGAACGGACTGGCCGAGGAGCCCGCCAACTCGGGCGGGTGGGTCATGACCGGCGACCTCGGTCGGATCGACGACGACGGGTTCCTGTGGGTCGAAGGTCGCAGCAAAGACATCATTATCCGTGGCGGCGAGAACATCTCGGCCGCGCGCGTCGAAGCGGTGCTCCATGCCCACCCAGCGGTGTTGGAAGCCGCGGCCGTGGGCCTACGCGACCCCGAATGGGGCGAAGTTGTGGCCGTCGTGGTGCGGGTGAGCTCGGACGACATCGATGAACAAGAACTCGCCGATCACGCCTCCACGCTCCTGGCGCGATTCGAGATACCGGCGCACTGGCAGATCGTTCGCGATCCTCTGCCCACCAACGCCATGGGGAAGATCCTCAAGCGCGAGCTCCTTCAGCTATTCGAGGACCGGCCGAGCCCCGACACTCGACCGGCCATGACGTGAAGGACACGAGGACGACCCACGGCGTACAAGACAAACAAGACCGCGACGAGGCGCTGGCCGTCGACACCCTTGATTGCTCTTGTTGCCCCATCTCATACGGACACCAACTTCAGGAGGGACGATGATCGAAGCACCCTTGGAAGGCGTAACCGTCCTTGATCTGGGACAGGTTTACCAAGGCCCCTACGCCGGCTTCCTGATGGCGCGGGCCGGAGCTGACGTGATCAAGGTCGAGCCTCCCACCGGCGACTCGGTTCGCAAGCGGCCCGGAGAGACCGGCTACACCTTCAGCGCGCTCAACGCGGGCAAGCAAAGCGTGGTGCTCGACCTCAAGAGCAGCCACGGCGTTGCGCTACTTCACCGGCTCGTCGAACACGCAGACATCCTCCTCGAGAACTTCGTCCCAGGCACGATGGAGCGCCTCGGATGCTCGCCCGGAAAACTACTCGAGATCAATCCCCGACTGATCTACGCCTCCGGATCCGGGTTCGGTCGCACTGGGCCGGCGCGCCGGAAACCGGCGATGGACCTGACTATTCAGGCTGCCGCCGGCGTCCTCAGCCTGACCGGTGAACCTGACGGCGTTCCGACCCGCGCGGGGCCCGCGGTCGCCGACTTCATCGCCGGCATCCACATGTACGGGGCGGCAGTGAGCGGCTTGCTGGCCCGGAGCCGCACGGGCCGGGGCGGCGTCGTGGAGGTGGCGATGATCGAAGCGTTGGTGCCCACTCTGCTATCGAGCATGGCGTGGATGTTCGAGCGTGACGTTACGCGACCGCCACGCACCCACAATCATCATTCGGGGGAAGCGGTAGCACCCCACAACGTCTACCCCACCCGGGACGGATGGGTGGCGATACTGTGTCTCACCGACGACCAGTGGGCTCGCTTGACGAAAGCAATGGACTCCCCGGACCTGAGCTCGAGGCCAGGGTTGGCAACGACCGCCGAACGCATCCGGAACCAGGACGAACTCGATGAGATCGTCGCTGCGTGGACTAGATCGCACTCCGCCGACGAGGTCAGTCACCTGTGCGAAGAGAACCGCGTGCCCGCCTCGCCGGTTCGCGAGATCAGAGACGTCATGAGTGACGCAGGCATGCGCGAGCGGGGCTTTCTGTACGACGTCGCGCGGCCCGGCGGCGGTACCTCGACCTTCTTCAACAGCCCGCTGCGTTTCGCGGAATCCACACCCCAACCCCCGTTTCCGGCGCCGAGGTTGGGTCAGCACACGGAGGAAGTGCTCGAGACGCTTCTTCACCTCGGCACGGACGAGGTGAACGAGTTGAGAAGCCGAGGAGCCTTCGGGCGACCATGACGGCCACGAAGAAGCCGCATCGCACCCGTCACTTCGAGTGACGTGCTGCGATGCCGACCCCCGACGCCGACGGGACATCCGCCGGCTAACGCCGCAATCCAAGAGAACTGGAGTTCACATGAGCGAGAAGACCGCAATCCTGCCGGATGCCGCCATCGACGACGAGATGATCGCCCGGATGAAGCAGAAAGTCGGTGTGCAACTGCGCATCGACCACTCGGTCAACAACGAAGAAGCGACCCGGATCGCCGTCACCAAGTTCGCGGGTGGAATCGGCGATATTAATCGACTCTGGACTGATCACGAGTACGCCGCCACGACAAAGTACGGCGGCCCCGTTGCACCGCCCTCGTTCGTGATCGGCTGCTTTTCCGGACTCCAGTTCGGTTGGCCCGGTCTCGGATCGTTCCACTGTGCGACTCAGATGGATATCCTGCGCCCGATCTACTGGGGTGACAAAGTCACTGTCACTTGCCGTTACGACGGATTCACCGGTCCCCAGCCGTCCACGTTCGCCGGCCAGATGGTCACCGATCAATTCACAAACGAGTACACAAACCAGAATGGCGAGAAGATCGCAGAGGTTCGCTGGCAAGTCATGAACTACGAGCGCACCAAGGCGATCTCGACCAGCAGCCTTCGCGCCACTCCCGAGATCCCGCACCCCTGGACGATCGATGAGGTCGAGAGGGTCGAAGCACAGGTGCTGAGTGAGAAACCACGAGGTGCCGCGCCGCTCTTCTGGGAGGATGTGGAGATCGGCGAGGAAATCACCAGTCTCACCAAGGGGCCGATCGGGCTCACCGATGAAGTGGCATTCATCGCGGGCGGAGGCACACCCATTCCGCGGCTGAAGGCTCACGCCGCCTCACTCGCTGATTACCAAGCGCATCCTGCCTGGACTTACCGCGATCCGGAGACCTGCGCCTCAGAACCGATCTACGCCGTGCACTACAACAAGTCAGCGGCGCGGGGGATGGGCGTGACCTATCAGTACGACGTAGGGTTCCAGCGTCAGTGCTGGCAGCTCCAGCTCCTGACGCACTGGATGGGGGATGACGGGTGGATCAAGAGCGTGTCGGCACAATACCGCGGCTTCGTGTATCTCGGTGACGTCGTCACATTGGGCGGAGAAGTCGTCGGCAAGGCTGTGGACCCCGATGGTGAGCACATCGTCGAGCTGCGTACATTCGCCAAGAACCAGCACGGCATCGACGTGATGCCAGGTACCGCCAAAGTTGCCCTGCCAAGCCGTTCATCGGCGCAGAATCCGGTCAGCCGACGCCGAAGGTGATCAATCCCGGCGACCACCACGGCTGTCAGATGCGGAAGCCGAGCTGTCTGTCAGGGGTGCAGAGCGGTTGCGCGCTTCAGCGCCGCCCCGACCCGGCCGGGGTACCGCCATCAAGGGAGCAGGGACCTGTCGTCGATGAGCTGTACCCTGGCCGACAGCTCCTTCGTCGGTGCCGGGGCGCCATACGGAACGGAGTGGATAACCCCCAGCGGAAGGGCAGGTTACGCCGCACTCCACACCCCCAGAGAAGGGCCGCGTGCCTTTTGAGGACCGGGCCCGGTCGGATCGTCGCCGTTGGTCGAGGCCGAATCTGTGGCGAAGAACCGGGCGCCGCGAAAGCCGTCGTCACGGGAGTCCTCCCAGAAGTACTGCCAGGTCCGCCGCGTCGTACCCAGCGGCCACCTGGACTGGGGGCGTGGGAGTTTGTTCGCGGGTGGCCAGATGCAGCTGAACCCGGCGTACAACCTCGGCGTGGTCTTCGATCATGTACACGTCGGCGGTCGTGGACAGGCGGGCATGGCCGAGGATGACCTGGACGTCGCGGGACGAGAGGTGCTCGTCCCGGACCATCCGTAGTGCGGCAGTGTGGCGCAGATCGTGCATCGTCCAGTTCGCAACGTCTCATCGTTCTGAGGATGGCGCCGAAGACCCTCGCCGCGGTCACGCCGACGGCGGGTCTGCCAAATCGGTTCGTCCAGGGAAAGGGCTTCGCCGAGGTCCGCAAGGTAGAGACGCAGCCAGACGAACGAGTCTTGGCTGGCCGGGAGCCACTGCTCGGCGCGAGTGCCCGTGCAGGTCACCCGGACGCGAATACCGCTTACGGGTGACGAGGTTGACCGCGCCCGCGTGCGCGGCGACCACCAGGTTTGGCGGCCTGGGTCAGCCACAACACCAGGCCCCTGCCCTCGGCCGGCGTGGCCTGGCCCCATTCCACGCCGACCGCACGTAGCCAGCGCCACCACCGCAACAGACCGTACGCGTAACTTCGCACAGATTCGGGGCCGTTGTCCTGTGCGACAAAGTCTGTGAGGTGTCGCCGGATCGGCTCGACCGGCATCCCGGCGTCGTCGACCACAAGCCAGGGCACCAGTCCCTCCGCGCGACCGACGCGACCCCATCGTGGCAACCTGATCGATCGGATATCCCGCTCCACGTTGTCGAACGACTGCACTCCGGCTCTCCGAGTTCGAGGTGATGTCTACCGACTTGACGACGCATCCATGGCGAAGGAACCGCGCGTGTCGCCCGGTAGTCCGGTCAACAGATCATCATCAGCATCGGCGCCGATGGCAACCTCACCGGACCGATCCCCGGCAGCCGGCAGAACACGGCCCTCGCGGCGACCGCAGCCTCCGCAGTCTGGGCACTGTCCGCCGGCGCCCATCTTGCCCCCCCACCACACTCACACGCTGCTGCGCCGAAAGCGACTGCGGCAATAGGCGTACGAATGGACACAGCCCGACACCCCACCGGGATAGCACTCGATGAGCCAGAGTGCGGCCATGCAGACTGATCTGGTGATGCTCAGTGCGTCGAGCGCGATGTGGGGTCGAATCCACGGAGGAGGGCCGCGAGGCCGGTGTCGAACTCGTGGTCCTGGCCGAGGGCGACGACTCGCTGTGCGATGTCGACAAAGTGAGACGCTGCCGCGTCGGTTCGATCGGTGGCGACAACGATCTCACCCCCGTCACGCGCCGTCTGCTGTTCGATCGCCGAACCGATGGTGTACCGCGAGATGGCGATCAGAGCCAGGGCGGCGTCCGTATCGCGAAAGCCCGCATCCTCCAGAAGCGCTATCTGCTCGATCGCGGTATCGAGACTCGGACTTCGCGAGCCCGTCGACGCGATCAGTCGGGCGCCGTCGCGGACGCTCAGCATGGCACGGCGCAGGCTCCGCGCGTTCCGGGAAACGAACTCGTCCCAG
The DNA here is from genome assembly GCF_029269925.1 of Rhodococcus sp. T2V. Lineage (NCBI taxonomy): Bacteria > Bacillati > Actinomycetota > Actinomycetes > Mycobacteriales > Nocardiaceae > Rhodococcus > Rhodococcus sp. T2V. Next base: position 147,404 of record NZ_JARJBD010000004.1, on the reverse strand, counting down.
CGCTCACCGTCGGCGGGAAGACGGTCGGTGTGCCAACGGCACAGGATCTCCTCCGCGACGGCGTCGAGCAACTCGGTCTTGCCGCCGAAGTAGTGGTAGAGGCCAGGCTGACGAATGCCGAGGCGAGCCGCGATCGCTCGCAGCGAGACGCTGTCCAGTCCACGCTCCTGCATCAACTCGATCGCAGCCGACACGATCGAATCCCGGTCCGTGCGTCGCGGGTACGGCATGAGCGTCAACGTATACCTTGAACGGCAAGATTATCAACGATAATCTTGGGGGGTGTCCGACCGAGCGAAGGGAACGACATGAAACGAGAAGACGTCTGGAGGGGCACCGTCGTGAGGAAGTCACGCGGGCTGCTGGACGGCTCCAACCTCTACCGAAGGGTCACCGTCCGCACCGACGACGACCGGACCGCGAAGGTCAGGGTCAATCGCACGCTCTGGAAGGAACTCGACATCGGCGACCGCATCGTGAAGGACGCGAGCCAGGAGCCTTACCGCGCATGACTCGCCACGATGTGCGGAGCGTCGGTCGGCCGGCGGCTTCTCCGACTAACCCGGTTCACCAGCCTTTTGTTGTGCCACTCGCAGATTCGCGCACCATTCTCGGTGCGCGGCCGAAGGCACTATTGCGCTCGCACGAACAAGAATGGATGGCGGACCCAGGCGGCCGACGCGCAAGTCCTGATGAGGGAACAACTCTGCATCGGCCGGCTGGGTCCGCCATCCGTGGAACGTCGGCGGTGGATCGGCGAGTTAGCCGATGCTGAAGGGCTTACCCCAGAGGGTGATGCTGCTGGTCACGTTGTCGGTGTTGATGCCGACCTGAACGTAGCTGCGAGCCTGCGCGTAGCCTGCGCAACCGCTCACTCCGAGGGTGGAGTCGCTCCAGGTAACCGAGCCGGACTTGCCCATGAACGAATTTGCTCCGGAATGCTGTTCGGCGCCGTAGGAGTCTGCGCTCTCGATGTCGAGGATGCTGACTGCCTTCGCCTCACCGGGTCCGAGGGTGATGCCACCGCTAGTACCGCCGGCGAGCGGGCCGGACACCAGATTTCCGGTGCCGTCATCGATGGACAGGTCGGTTCCCGTCGTGCCGCCGGCGTTGGCGCCGAAGTCGACCTGGCAGGCAAGCACGTAGCCGGGTGCGATCACAGCACCCTTGGCGCCGTCACCTTCGAGAACGACCGAGGCCTTGCCGGAGACCCAGACGTTGCGGTGCAGCGGTGTCGACCCCAGCGACGGGGAGATGTTCGCACTCTCCTCGGTCAGGTTCACCGTCACCACGGTGCCGTCCGCCAGCGTCTGCGTGAGTGTGCCACCGGGCAGCGGCACGAACGTGTCCGCGTTCGCCGCACCGACGGAGAAGAAGCCCATGGTCGCGGCGGCGGCAGCACCGACCGCCGCCACACGCACACCATTCTTACGGTTGATGATCATTGTTTCCCTCTCAGGGAGATAGAAAAGTCCGCACGTGCAAGAAAAGAAGGGGGGAAAGGAGGCCTACGTCAGGACGCGACCGAGATCAGCCGATGCTGAACGGCGCACCGTAGAGAACGGTCTTCGAGTAGTCGTTGCCCACGATCTCCACGACCGTGTACGCGCGCGCCTGCGCGAAGCCACCGCACTTCTGAATCTGCAGTTCGGTGTCCTGGTACTGCAGCGCGTACACGCCGTCCTTCTTGATGTCCCTGCCCGACACCGGCACGTACTTGACCTCACCGGAACTCAGCGGCACCGACAGCCCCATGCTCGGTGACAGCGAGTCCAGATCCGCCGAGAACGACGGTGACGCCGACAGACCCGTGATATCGACCTGGCAACCCACGATGTAACCGGTCGACACCCGCGAAACACCGTGCGTCGAGGTGGCGTTCGTACCGTTGTACGTGCCGTCGGTCTTCACCGTTCCGTTGTAGTCGGCAACCTCGGTAACCTCCGCGATGCCCTTGACATCGACTGTCACCGTGCCCGACACCCACGCCACACGACCGGCGCCGTTGGCGGCCAACGACGGTGAGACCAGCGCGCTCTCCGCCGTCCGCGTCACTGTCGCATTCGGACCCGCCTTCGACCCGTCCGGCAGCGGGATAAACGTGTCCGCGTTCGCCACACCGGTGGACATCACACCGAGCACGGCCGCGGCAGCGCCCAGGCACGCGATGCGGGCACCGCGGCGCAGGCCGGACGTGGGGTTCTTCATCATTCGTTCCCTCAGAACTTTCTCAAAGTCGTGATTTCACACGAGGTTTCGGCAGTGTTCACATCACTGCGATCGAACGTTGGGTAGCATAACCTAACAATGCGCCGGCGAGGGGAAACGTGGCGCGCGTCACGCCGCACGCGAAACGGTGCGGGACACATGCACCGCCGCGCGCAGGCCGACCCGGTGAGCCCATCGACCCGGCTGGGGTGGGCGTTATGCTCCGATACCGTTATGCGTCAACGGTATTCGATGCCGCAGCCGTGACGAATCCCCCGGGATCGTCAGACGGATGTCAGGGCTCGCACCGTCACCCGATCGGCTGACGACACAGATCCACAACGGCGATTCCCCAGCCGACGAGCCGCGACGCGGCCACCACGAGACCCGCATCTGCTGCGACTGCGGCGAACTCGGACTCGGTGCGCACACCGGTGCCGTGCATGCAGAGCATGAGTAGATCGAACTCGGCGGTCTCCTCGGTCAGCGGTGCCGCGTCGGTTCCCTCGTCGAGTAGCCGTTCGACGACCACGAGCCTGCCTTCCGGTCCCACTGCGTCGATCGCGGTACGAAGCAAGAGGGTCAGGTCGTTGTCAGGCAGTCTCCCGGTCGCCTCGAGCAGGAGGTAGGCGTCGAAGGGGTCGGCGTCGACGGGGGTGAGCACGCTCTGCGGCAGGTACGAGACCTGTTCGGAGACTGCGGGGTCGAGATCGGCGCGGATACGTTCGAGTTCGCTCGGCATGCCCACGATCGTCGCCTCGAGCTTCTCCTCGGATCCGAGGACGGCGCTGAGGACGACTCCCGATCCGCTGCCGGACACACAAATCCGGTGCAGGTCGGTGAACGGGTACTCGGCGGCGAGGGCGGACCCCAGGAAGGTCGCCTCGTCGGCGATGTGATGGTGATGCTTCTCGGCCAGCAACGGATGCGCGTCGAGATCTTCCTCGAGCGTGCGGCCGGTGATGGCACTGACCGCCGCCGAACCCGACCTCACTGCACCGACCAGCCCGGTGATGGACAGTTCGACGCGTGCTTCGATCCCGTTGAGGTCGAGCCAGTTCGACACCCATTCGTCTCCGAGCATTGCCTCACCGACGTCGCCGAGCGCGAGTGCACCGTCGGTGTTGCGGGTCAGGACCTCCGCGGTGATCAGGTAGCGGACGAACTTCGCCAGAGCGCGGGGGTCCGCGTCGGTGCGGGCGGCCAGCTCGTCCAGGTCGTGGGCGCCGTCGGCCACGTGGTGTGGGATGCGGAGCGTGTTCGCGGCCCGGATCGCGAACGGCGACACGATTTCCGCCCGTTCGGAGAGTTTGTCGAACGGCTCCGGTGGTGCTGCGGCGAGGTCGGGGACGGCGGGGTCGTCGGCGCGGGTCACGACGTCGGTGCGCCGCCAGTACCCGGTGATGTCGACCATTTCGGCCGGCATCCGGCGCTCGTTGCGCAAGTAGCTGCGAATGCCCTTGAGGGATGTCGATTCTCCGGCCACCCACGCGAACACGGATCCGTCGCGCCACGGCACCGAGCGGACCGCTGCTTCGAGGTTTGATCCGTCCCCGGCCGGTCGCTCGCCCCGGTCCACCCGGGTGAGCGTGACGGACGCGGCACTCGGCAGCTCGAGGCGGTACTCGGCGGAGGCGACTTCGACCACGACGCGGGCATCGAGCCCCGCCGGCATTTCCTCGAGCCAGCGCGCGATGGCGGGTAATGCCGTCTCGTCGCCGACGACGAGCACCCAGTCGACGTTCAGGGGTGCCAGCCCGGATCGGACCGGGCCGAGGAGGTCGATGGTGTCGCCGGGTTGACACCGGCGACCCCAGGTGGAGGCGACCCCGGTGTCGTGGGTGACGAAATCGAGTGTCAGCTCGGCGGTGTCGGGATCGAACCGGCGCACAGTGTAGTTGCGGGTGACGGGTTTCGGCTCACGTGGCCACTCGACCGACCGTTCACGTTGGTGCGGCAGCACTACCTCGCCGGACTCGGTGGGGAAGAACAGCCGGACGAAGTCGTCGAATCCCGCGCTGCGGAGCGGTGGGAACGTGAAGCCGTCCCGTTCGAACGCCGCCAGTTCCTCGCCGCTCAGGACGACGCGGCGCATTCCGGTGGTGACGTCGAAGGTGTCGACGACGGTGGCCCGCCGGATCACCTCGGGTTGAACCAGCTGTTGGCGATGCGATCTGGCCACGTGTCCCTCTCACTTCTCCGTGTCGTGATTGCTCGGCCGCCGAACGAGATACGGTGCCACGCTGGCGAGCTTCTCACAGGTCTCGTCGAACTCGCGTTCCGGTGTGGACTGGGCGACGATACCGGCTCCGGCCCGGAGCCAGGCACGTCCCTGCTGCTGGTACACCGCTCTCAGGACGAGTGCGGCCTCGAGAGTTCCGTCCGACGAGGTGCGCACCACCGCTCCCGAGTACAGACCGCGTTCGTCGTCGTCGAGGCGCGTGATCGCCTCGATCGACTCTCGTTTGGGGATGCCCGATGCGGTGACGGCCGGGAAGACCGCTGCAAACGCGTCCCACGAGGATAATTCGTCACGGAGCCTACCCCGGACGGTCGATGCCAGGTGTTGCACGCTGCCTCGCTCGCGCACGCTCATGAAGTCGGTGACCGCGGCCGATCCGTTGCTGGCGACGGAGGCGACCTCGCGGAACGCGGTGCGAACCGAGACCGCGTGCTCGGCGAGTTCTTTCGGGTCTTGCTCGAGATCGCGGCGTGCCGCGGCGTCCTGTTCGGGGCCTTGGCCGAAGGCGCGGGTGCCGGCGAGCGGTTCGGCCGAGACCATGCGCTGTTCGTCGACGGCGACGACGAGTTCGGGGCTGAAGCCCGCGGCGGCGACACCGCCGATATCGAGCAGGAATGAGCGGGCCGGTGTGTTGGCCAGGCGTCCTGCGCGGTAGGTGTGGGGCAGGTCCACCTCGAATGGGATCGGGACGGTGCGGGAGAGGATGACTTTCGCGTACTCGCCGCGGCGCACTTCGTCGATCGCCGCGCTCGCACGGGCGCGGTAGTGGTCGGTGTCCGTCGAGATATCGACGGTGCTTGCCTGCGGTGGTGGCTGCGACGGGCGAACCCGCTGCAGCGCAGCAGCAATGGCGGTCTTCTCGGCGGCGGTACCTCCGGTGACGAGGACGTCGTCGCCGGTGGATCGTCCGAACCTGATCTCGATCCGCGGGACGAACAGGTGCGCAAGGGTGGTGTCGCCGTGACGCCGTGCGTCCGGCGCGACCTGGGTGTGGGCGGAGAATTCGAAGCCGACCCAGCCGACAGCATTCCACTGCGGCACCGGGAGTGCGGCGAAGGCACGCTGCAGGGCCGCGGCCGGATCGCCGGACCACGGGGTGACGCTGTGTTCACCGTCCCAGGTGGTGGTCACGGTCCGGGTGGTTAGGACGACCGCGCCGGCGATGTCGGCGGCGATCACCCAGTTGCCGCGGTTCTCGTACACCAGATAGTCGTCGAACAGTCCGGCTTCGGTCAGGGCGATGACACGGGTCAGGTCCCGGTCGAGCAGATCAGCGTCCGTCGACGGATCGAGCCCGACAGCGGCGTCGAGTTCCTCGACCGTCGGCGTGGTCACGATCGGCTCCCTACGTCGGCGATCAACGCGTTCTTGTCGATCTTTCCGACCGCCGTCATCGGAAGTGAGGGGCGGCTGACGGTGCGATCCGGCAGGGTGTTGCGGGCGCATCCGGAGTCGAGCAGGAATGAACGCAGATCGGCGAGTGTCGGCGGCGCCCCGCGGGCGACGATGACGGCGCAGACGCTTTCCCCGAGATCTCGGTCGGGAATCCCGATCACCGCGACCCGGGAGACCGCCGGGTGCGTGAGCAGCAAGTCCTCGAGTGTGTCCGCGGCGACGTTCTCGCCCCCGCGGGTGATGACATCCTTGATTCGACCGGTCACGATCAGGTGGCCGGTTTCGAGCATGCGGACCTGGTCGCCGCTGCGGTAGAACCCGTCCGCGGTGATGGCGGTTCGATTGTGCTCGGCGGCAGAGTAATAGCCGTTGATCGTGTAGGGACCGCGGGTCAGGAGCTCCCCCACCGTGCCGGCGGCGACATCGTGTCCGTGCTCGTCGACGATCCGGACCTCGTCGAACTCCGAGAGCGGCCGCCCCTGGGTGGTGATCCGCAGTTCGTCGGGATCGGTCAGGCGGGTGTAGTTCAACAACCCTTCGGCCATGCCGAACACTTGCTGCAACGTGCAGCCGAGGGTCGGCTGGACGAGTTTGGCCACCTCCGGCGTGAGTTTGGCACCTCCCACCTGCAGCAGTCGCAGCGTCGAGAGGTTCGCGGTCTCCCATTCGGTCGCCTCGCACCACAGATGCGTGAGTGAAGGCACCAGGGCGGTGACGGTGATGCCGTGCTTCTCGATCAGCCCGAAGGCGTGCTCGGGGCTCGGGTCGCGCGTCATGACAACCGCGGCACCGGCACCGAGCGTCCCGAGAATGCCGGGACACGCGAGCGGAAAGTTGTGGGCGGCGGGAAGGACGGCGAGATACACGTCGTCCGCTGTCAGCGCGCACACCTCGGCGCTGGCCCGGGCGTTGTATTCGTAATCGTTGTGGGTGCGGGGAATCAGCTTGGGCAGCCCGGTCGTTCCGCCCGACACGAGCAACACCGCGACATCACGTGAGTCGGCGCGGTCGAAGGTGCGTTCGGTGGCCCGGACGTCGGCAAGCGGTGTGAACTCCGCCGCGTCGCCGTCGATGATCACGGTCGTCACGGTCGGCACGGCAGCCACGACGTCCCGTGCGAGTTCGCGGTGGTCGAATCCACCGTCGACATCGGTGGTCACGTACGCCGTCGCCTCGGACAGTGCGGCCAGGTGGACGATCTCGCGGGCGCGGTGGGCAGGCAGCGTCAGTACCGGAACGGCACCGCATTCGAGCAACGCGAAGAGCACCACGACGAAGGCCGTGGTGTTGGGCAGTTGCACCACCACACGGTCCCCCGGGGCGATCCCGCGCTCGGCGAATCCTGCTGCGGTGGTGCGTACCCGGCTTTCGAGTTCGGTGTAGGTGATCTCGCTGCCGTCGTCGATCACGGCACGACGGTGTCCGTGGGCGTCGACCCACTCGTCGAACGCCGCGGGAATGGACCGACCGCGCCACAGCCCCGCATCGACATACCGCTGCGCCCGGTCGTCCTCGAAGGCAATGAAGTTGGGCTGCACGGCGAGTTCTGTGGTCATCGTTGTTCCTCGGATTCTGGTGTATCGGCGCCGGCGAATTGTGGCGTTGCGTCCGACGCTGCGGCGTCGAGAGTGTGGTCGACGTATCCGCGCAGCGAAGCGAGCGACACCAGCGCGAGCAGGGACAGCACCACCATGATGGCGCCGTAGACGATCAGGGCCGTCGAGGCGACGAAGGCCGTGCCGATGAGACCGGCCACCGCGGACCCGACGGACAGTCCGAAGACGTTCTGTGCGCTCCAGAGGCTGTTGGTGCGGCCGAGCAGTCGGTCCGGTGTGTTGGTCTGGATGAGGGTGTAGGCCACGATCTCCTGGATTGCCCCGAACGCTCCCGCGACGGCCAGCAGCACGAGAGCCACCCATACGACGGGCGCGAACCCGACCCCGGCGAGGGCAACGAAGCTTGCGGCGAGCGTGAGGACGAGCGTGTACCCCTTGCGTCGTGCACCGCCGATCCAGCCGCTGCCCACCGATCCGAGCGCTGCGCCGACGGCGGTGGCCGAATACAGCAGGCCTGCGGCGCGCGGGTCGCCGCCGAAGCGCTGTTCGACGAACGCCGGGATCAGCACCCCGACACCGCCGCCGAGCAGCGCGATGGTCCCGACGATCAGGACGGAACGCACGGTGTTCTCGCTCATCGCGAAACGGAAGCCGCCGGCGAGGGACGCCCACGGCGGCTCGGTGTCGGCCTCGTCCGGTCGCAGTTCCGGCAGCGTCATGAGCAGGGGAACAGTGAGTAGGGTGCCCGCCGCGGCCGCCCAGTAATTCCAGGTGACCCCGGCGGCCGCGATCACCACGCCGCCGAGTGCCGGTGCCGCCATCATGCCGAGCTGGACGGTCAGCGCGTTGATGGCTCCGGCTGCGGCGAACGAGTTCTCCGGGATGAGCGCCGGTGTGACCGCGAGCAGCGCGGTGATGCTCACCGCGCCGACCGCTCCGTCGACGGCCCCGAGTGCGTAGATGGCCCACACACTCGGATCCGCGGTCGCCGCGTTGAGCGCGAGTCCGACGAACGCGAAGCCGCAGACGGCGCGGGTCCACACGATCAGTCGTCGCCGGTCGTATCGATCGGCCAGCACACCGCCGGTGAGCAGTCCGATCAAGGTGGCGACACCAGTTGCCGTGGAAGCGAATCCGACGTGCGCCGTCGATCCTGTCAGTGCAAAGATCTGTATCGGCACTGCCACGATCAGCATGCCGATCCCGAAGACCGCGATGGTGCGTGCGATGACAATGCTTCGGAAGGGCGGGCTCTCGCGCAGCGGCGACAGATCCACCAGCAGAGCGTTGCCGCTCATCGTGATCCTCCTGCCGTTTCCGGCTGCTATCGGTTGACGTTCCCGGCCGCGGTGTTCAGCACGGACGCGACGTCATCGAGGATGTAGGGGATGGTCAGGACCGTGAGTCCGCCGAACGCGAAGTTCTTGTCGGCACTGAAGTCCTTGGTAGACCCTGTGCGTCCGTCCCCGACGACCGGCTGCGACGCCACCACGGGCTCGGCGAGGAAGGAGTTCAGGGACTCCTTGTCGTAGGCCACCACGAACAGCACGTCCGATCGGAGGAGTGCCGCCTGCTCGTAACTGAGCTCGAAGTACACGGCGTCCGGATCCTTGGTCGGGTCGGCCTCCTGGATCGTCGGCTCGTTCTTCAGACCCAACTGCTCGAGGAACTCGACGCGCACGTCGGCACTCTTGCTCACCGCGAAGGTGCCGGGGCCGTTGGGAAGGGCGATACTGACCGTCTTGCCCTGCAGAGCCGAGTTTTTCGCGGCCACATCAGCGATCGTGGCATTGGTGTGGTCGATGAGGTCGGCCGCCTCGGACTGCTTCCCGAGCGCCTCACCGGCGATGGTCAGCTGTTCCTGCCACGACGCGGTCCACGGCTTGTCCGGGTAGGCAACCACCGGCGCGATCTGGGACAACGCGTCGTACTCCTGCTGCGTGATGCCGGAGTACGGAGCGAAGATGAGATCGGGGTCGGCCGCCGCGAACTGCTCCACCGGCACCTCACCGGTGCCGTCACCGGACAACAGTGTGGGCTGCTCGCCGCCGAGCTTGTCGAGGGCCGCGGCGTCCCACGTCAGGATTCCCTGCTCGTTCGCACCGTACTGCGGTCCGGAGAAGGTGGGCATCGCGACAGGGACGACACCGAGCGCGAGGATGGCGTCCTGGTTGGACCATCCCCACGTGGCCACCCGCTGGGGGGCTTCTTGAATGTCGGCGACGCCCAGACTCGACTCGATCTGCACGGGGAACGCGTCACTCGACCCCGCAGACGACTCTGCGGCGTCTGCCCCGTCATTCGAACTGCATCCCGCCAACCCGACTGCGAGTCCGACCGCGGCCAGCACGGCTACCATTCCGCGAACGCGGCCGGCTCCGGCCCGTCTGCGTCGACTGGCGAGCCCGGTTTCCAAAATCCCTGTCACTCCAACACCTCTCGACCGTTCGATCTGACCGTGCGCCCCGGTGGGCGACGGCGCGTACAAAGTAACACAAAGGTAACCCTTGCCTCAGTTGCTCTTTTCGTCGGTCGCCGCCGCCACGATCTCGGCAACGGACCGCAACGCGGCTGCCCAGGCATCCACCAGTCGGGGCACGTCGGGCACCACTCCCCCGGGCCACGACACCGTCGCACCCAGCGTGGAGACGGCCCCACCGTCCGCCTGCCTCCGGTCGTGCACGTAGCTGTCCACCACCAGGGGATACGCACACGGCACGGTCGCACCGAGTCCGTCGTCCATGCTCTCCCGGAACGGGCTCGCCCCGAAGGCACCTCCGGCATCGCCACCGCCGAGATCGAATCGGCCGAGATAGTTGAATTCCACCGCGGCCGACGGCAATCTCCCGAGCACCGCACGCCCGCACGGATTCAGGTAACGCAATGCCCCGTATGACGATCCGTCTCCCGGAACCGCGGACCGGCTGCGGCGGGCAGCGGCAACGAGATCGCGTACCGCGTCCTCTGATCCGGCGACGAGGGCGTCGTGCCGATCGGCACGCGCGGCGACCCGGATCGGATGGACGTCGGTGAGCCAGCCCACCACTCCCGATCCGTCGACAGCGCTCGCTCCCACCTCCCCGCGGCCGTGCCCCTCGATGTCGAGGACGAACTCGATGTCGCCGTCCCCGGTCCCGGCACCCGACCAGGCGACGAGCGCCGCGGTGAACGTGCCCAGCAGGACATCGTCGATCGACCCACCGAACACCTCCGATATCCCGGTCAGCAGGCGCGCCGTCTCCTCCGCCGCCACCGTGAACGATGCCCGCTGCACGGTGGCGCCCACATCGACGGCGGGATCGATCGGGCGAATCAGCGGGAGCGGTGCGCCTGCGGCGCCGATCGACGACCAATGGTCGAGATCGGCCAGGATCGCGTCCGAGTGCGCGTGATCGTGCACGGCGTGCGCCCACTGCCGGAACGACTGGGGCGCCGGTGCAACCACGGCGCCCGGGCCGTGATCGCGGGCGGCGGCGAGGTCCGGCAACAAGACCCGCCACGACACTCCGTCCACCACGAGGTGATGGAGGGTGATCAGAAGTTCTCCGGGCTCGCCGCCGTTGCGCCTGAGCCAGACCAGATCCATCATCCGGCCGTCGGCGGGGCGCAGCCGTGCCTTCGCTGCGCGCGACGCCGTCCGAACCGCGTCGCGGACGGCGTCGTCGGGCAGTGCCGCGACATCCAGTTCCGACAGCCAGTCGTCCGGGACGTCACCGGGCTCGGGGACGAACAGGTGTGCCCCGTCGAATCGTGCCCGCAACACCGGATGCCGGCGCGTGAGGGTGTTCGCCATTGCCAGGATCGCGTCCACGGTCAGGTCGGCGGGAACCCGCAGCAGCACCGCCTGCGAGATCTGTTCGACCGGGCCGTCGAGTTCGGCGAGCCAGGTCACGATCGGAGTGGATGGGACCTCGCCGTACGGCGAGACGCAGGAGTACGGCGATTCGCCCGACGGGCCCGTCGACTCCACCGGCCCCGCCGCGAGCTTGCGCACCGTGCGCTTGGTCAGCACGTCCCGTGGTGACACCGTCAGACCGCCTGCGCGCAGTCGCGCCGACAACTCCATCGACATGATGCTGTCGCCACCGAGGTCGAAGAAGTCGTCGTCCGTTCCGATGTCGGGAACGTGCAGCAGGTCGGCGATCTCGGCGCACAACCGGCGTTCGAGTTCGGTCTCCGGCGGACTCGGCGCCCGGTCGGGGACCTGACCGTCCGGCAGGGCGGTGAGGTCGAGTTTTCCGTTGGGCAGCAGCGGGAAACGGTCGAGGATCGAGTACGCGACGGGCACCATGTAGGCGGGCAGCCGCTCGGCGACACCGGCACGCAGTTCCCGGACGTCGAGCGTGCGTGCCGGCTCCGGGATGACGTGTGCCGACAACCGTTCGGCGCGTGCGACGACACGGGCATCGGCCACCCCGGCGAGGGAGCGCAGGCAGTGTTCCACCTCGCCGAGTTCCACGCGGTGACCCCGGATCTTGACCTGGTGATCGGCGCGACCGATGTAGTCGAGCAGACCTCCGTCGGTCCACGACACCAGATCGCCGGTGCGGTACATCCGGGTGCCGTCGGCGGCGAACGGGTCCGCCGTGAAGTGCTGCGCAGTCTGTGCGGGGGCGTCTCGGTAGCCGCGGACCACACCGGGTCCACCGATGTACAGCTCACCGACCACCCCGGTGGGAACCGGACGCAGTGCGGCGTCGAGGACATACGCGCGCAGCCCCGCGACCGGCCTGCCGATGCGCGGCGCATCCGACTCGTCGGTGGCGACATGGACCGCGTCCACCGTTGCCTCGGTGGGGCCGTAAAAGTTGTGCAGCACCACCGAATCGAGCGCACGCATCCGATCCCAGAGCTCCCGGGACACCGCTTCACCGCCGACGCCGAGGGTGCCGATCTCGCGACCGAGGCCGGCGCGGATCAGGTGTTCGAGCAGCGACGGGACCACCTCGACGAAGTCCGCCGACACCCGGTGCAGTTCGCCGAGCAGTGCACTCGGGTCGGTGACGCGATCGCGGTCGAACACGTGGACGGCGTGGCCGCCGAACAGCCACAGCTGCGGCTGCCACGACGCGTCGAACGCCAGTGACCACGCGTGACCGACGTTCAGTTGCGCGCGACCGGTCCGCGCCACCGCTGGGTCGTGCACTCTCGCACGGTGACTGAAGTACAGGTTCGCCAGCCCGCGATGCGGGACGACGACTCCCTTGGGTGTCCCCGTGGTGCCGGAGGTGTAGATCAGGTACACCGGTGACTCCGGGTGGATCGGGGTGCGGCGTTCGGCATCGGTGATGTCGCGGTGATCGTCGTCGGATTCGGCGAGGGTCGAGGAGTCGAGGATCCGGCACCGACCGAGAGACACAGCACCGCTCAGTAGTGCGTTGTCGGCAGGGAGGTCCGCCGGTCCCGTCACGATCGCCGCCGGCCGGGCGCTGTCGATGATGCGCTGGGTCCGCTCGGCGGGCGCGTCGGGTTCGATCGGCAGATACGCGGCCCCGGATCGCATCACCGCGACGATCGTGGCGATCGTGTACGCCGATCGTGTCGCGGGCACGACGACCACGTCCTCGGCGCCCACCCCCGACCGGATGAGCGCGCGGGCGATGCGGTTGGCCCGTGCGCCGAGTTCGGCGAAGGTGAGCGTCGTGCGCGCGTCCGTCACCGCGACCGCGTCGGGGGTGCGGGCGCACTGCGCGTCCAGGACCTCGACCAGGGTGCCGCCCGGGTAGGGTGAGCTCGTTCCGGCGAAGTCGGTCAGGATGCGCTGCCGCGCAGCGTCGTCCACCAGCGGAAGACCCGCGACCCGCCCGGATCCCGGGGAGAGCATCGAGGCGAGAACCGCGTGCAGCGATGCACTCATCGTCGCGGCTCGCCCTGCCTCGACCAGGTCCGGCCGGTACTCGACGACGACGCGGAGCCGCTCCCCCGGGAAGACGGTCACGGTGATCGGGTAGTGCGTCATCGTGTGGAAGTCGCCGACGCGGACCGAGAAGTCGTCGGAGTCGATGCCGGAGGTGTCCGCTGCAGCGAAGTTCTCGAATACCACGAGGGTGTCGAACAACTGGCCGACGCCGGCGAGTCGCTGGATATCGGCGAGACCCACGTGGTGATGGTCGAGAATCGATACCGTCTGCTCGCGGAGCCGGCCCAGGACATCGGCCACCGTGGCGTGCGCCGGGACGTCGACCCGCACGGGGATGGTGTTGACGAAGAGTCCGACCATGTCGCTGGAGCGGTCCAGTCCGGCGGGCCGCCCGGACACCGTCGAGCCGAACACCACGTCGCTCTGACCGGTGACACCCGACAGTGCCACCGCCCATGCCACGTGCACCAGTTCGCTCAGTGTCGAACCGAACCCGGCCGCCGTGCGCGCGAGCGCGGCGGTGCGCTCGGCGGTGAGATCGACGACGATCTCCTCGGCGTCGACTCGTGAGGGCCGGCCGGCCGCATCGGAGACCAGGCAGGGTCGCACCGGGCGCTGCTGCGACGCGGGGCCGGGGGCGACCACCTGTCGCCACGCCGCCGTCGACTGCTCGGAATCGCGAGCGGCCAGCCAGCGCAGGTAGCCGTCGAACGAGGCCGGGGCGTCGAGGGTTCCGCCCTGGTAGAGGCGGAACAGTTCGGTGCCGACGGTACCCATCGACCATCCGTCCACGAGCAGGTGATGCATCGTCACGATCACTCGGTGCCGGGTCGGCGACTCGTCGAGCACGGTGACCCGGATCAGGAGCGAGTTCTCGACATCGAATGTGCGCCGATCCTGTGCGGCGAACGCCGCGGCCTCCGGTCCGTCGAGAGGGTCGACCGTCGTCCGCCGGACCGCAATGTTCCGACCGTGTTGCAGCACGGCGACGGTCCGGCCCGACCGTAGGGTCACGAACCGTGACCGTAGGCTCGGGTGGCGGTCGAGCAGTGCGCTCAGCGCCGCGTCGAACCGGGGACCGTCGAGTTCGCCGGTCACCTCGAATTCGGTGGCGATGATGTAGATCTCGTCGGTGTCGTCGGCGGCGGTCACCGACTGGAACACGATGCCCTGCTGCAGCGGGGTCGCGGGGCGGACGTCGGCCGGGTCGATCCCGGCGGCCGCCAGTTCCGCGAGTTCCGCATCGTCGAGGACTGCGAGCGGAGCCGATGCGTGATCCGCCGCGGCAGCGTCGTCCGTGCGGGTGGTGGCTGCGCGGGCCGCGATGGCCTCGACCGTCCGTCCGGCGAAGATGTCCGCGGTGGTGAGCACGACGCCCTCTCGGGCGGCGCGGTGCACGAACGAGATGGCGGCGATGCTGTCGCCGCCGAGCGCGAAGAAGTCGTCCTCGACTGTCACAGCGGCCACGTCGAGGCCGGCGAGATCGGCCAGTATCGACGCCACGACGCGTTCGGCGGGCGATCGTGGTGCGGCGCCTTCGGCGGAGTCCACCGGAATCGGGATGCGGGCGAGGGTGAGTCGGTCCAGTTTGCCGTTCGGTGTGGTCGGGAGCGTCTCCTGTGGCACCCAGGCCGCGGGAACCATGTACTCGGGCAGTCGCCGGCGTAGCAGTGCGGCGAGGTCGGCGCCGACCGTGTCCGCGGCGTCGCGTCCGGCGGGAACCACGAATCCGGCGAGGCGTTCTCGCCCGGCACCGTCCGGTACGGCGATCACGGCGACGTCGTCGACGAGTCCGCTCGCCGCGACGGCCGCTTCGACCTCGGCGAGTTCGATGCGGTGGCCGCGGATCTTGACCTGCCGATCGGTGCGACCGATGATGTCGAGGGTGCCGTTCGGCAGCTGTCGTCCACGGTCACCGGTGCGGTACATCCGCTCCCCCGCGCGGCTGCTCGGATCCGCGACGAATCGGGTTGCCGTCGCCGACGGGGCGCGGTGATAGCCGCGGGCGAGCTGGATCCCGGCGACATAGACCTCCCCGACCGCGCCCGGCGGGGTGGGGACGAGGAACTCGTCGAGGATCCGCAGGGTGGTGTTCGGGACGGCGCACCCGACGGCGCTCGCCGGGGTGGATCCGGCCGCGGGGAGAGTGACGTCGTGGGTGGCGACGTCACCGGCCACCTCCGATGAGCCGTACGAGTTGGTCAGGCGTGTGGTGGGGCAGGCGCGCGCGATCGAGTCGACGACGCCGGGGGTCAGGGTTTCGCCGCTGACGATCCAATGCGTCACCGTGGCGGTCTCGGCTGCGGCGACGTCGCTCAGTGCAGCGGCAAGGGAGCCGACCGCGGTGATCTGGGCGGCCGTGTGGGCGGCGGTCAGCCGGGCCAGAGCGTAGGCGTCGGTGAACTCGTCGTCGCGGGCGACGATCACTTTCTGGCCGGCGAGCAGGCCGGTCAGGAGTTCGGTGGTGCCGTCGATGAAGCTCAGTGAACTCTTCGCGAGCCGGCTCCGCGGGCTGCCCCAGCGATGCACGGCCCACTGCAATCTGCTCGCCAATCCGTCGCGGGTGCCCAGTACGCCCTTCGGTGTGCCCGTCGACCCGGAGGTGTAGACCAGATAGGCGGGCAGGCTGCCGTTCCGGGTGGTGGTGAACGGCGTCGGCCCGGAACCGCTTTCGCTGTCGGAGACGGTGATACGCACGGCATCGGGCGCGAGATGGTCCAGGATGCCGGCGGTGTCCGGGTGCACGATCACGGCGTGTGGGTCGGCGTCGGTCATCAGGAAGGCGATGCGCTCGCGGGGGTACCGGGTGTCGATGGGCACCACCGCCGCGCCGACGTCGAGGACCGCGAGCAGCGCGGCGACCATGTCGACCCCGCGTGGCAGCGCCACCGCCACCGGTGTTTCGGGTCCGGCGCCGACGCGGCGAAGGTGTGCGGACAGGTCCGCAACGCGCCGGGCGAGGGCGCCGTAGGTGACGGTGACGTCACCGGAGACGAGAGCGACGTCGTCGGCGGACGCCGCGAACCGTTCCGCGAGTTGCCGTTCGAGTGGTTCGATGGCGACGAGGGGGCCGGGCTCGAGCTGACCGGGGTCCGGTCGGAGCGTGGTGAGCGCCCGCACCACCGGTGCATCGAGCTCGCGGGTCAGCGTGTCGAGCAGGGCCGCGAATCGGTTGACGAGAGTGGCCGCGACCGCGGCATCGACCGCGCCGGGCCGGTACACGACGAACGCCCACAGGCGGGGATCCGGTCCGGCGACCAGCGCGAGGGGGAAACTCATGGGTGCACCGAGCACCGTGACGTCGTCGACGCCCGCATCGTCGTCCGGGACGGCGCTGGGATAGTTCTGGTACACGACCGCCGTGTCGAACAGTGTCGGGTGCGGCGTGGTCCGCGCGATGTCGGACAACCCGAGGTGGCGGTGTTCGTCGAGGTCGAGGTGACCGGCTTGCATGCTCGTGAGCAGGTCGCGGGTGGTGACAGTGGGGTCGATCGTCACGCGCACCGGGACGGTGTTGAGTAGCAGCCCGACGATCGACTCCGCGCCGGGAAGGTCGTAGGGGCGGATGGACGCGGCCATGCCGAATACGATGTCCCGCTGCGCCGTCAACCCGGACAGGACAAGGGCCCACGCGAGTTGCACCACCACGTTCACGGTGACCCCGGCGTCTTTCGCGCACAACGCGACCCGATCTGCCAGGTCCGCCGGCAGGTCCGCGTCGATCCGGATCGCGGTGTGCTCGTCGGCACCGGCACCGGCACCGGCACCGGCCGCAACGAGTGTCGGCGCGTCGAGCCCGTCGAGGTACGCAGCCCACTGTGCGCGGGCTGCGTCGACGTCCTGCGCGGCCGTCCACCCGAGGTAGCGGCCGAATTCGACGGCGGGGACGAGGCGGTCGGTGGTGCCGCCGGCATCGTGGGTCTGGAGGAGTTCGCGGACGAACACCGCTTCCGACCAGCCGTCCATCAGGCTGTGGTGGTAGGTGATCACCAGCGTGCGATCGATGATCGTGAACCGGATCAGCGGCCGGCGGAGGAATTCGAACCCGGCGGCGCGATCGGCCGCTCGGATCGCTTCCGGGTCTGCTCCCGGATCGGCTGTCGTGGTCTCCGGGTCCGTCGCGCGCGGCACCACCCAGACGAGCGTGCCGTTCGCCCGCTGTCGGAGCACCGCTTTCAGGTGGGGGTAGCGGTCGAGCATCGCGGTGATACTCGACGTGAGGACCGCGGCGTCGATCGGCGATCGGAACGTGACCACGGTCTGTGACAGGTACGGATCCCGTGCCGGCACCGCGAGCGAGGACTGCAGGTACATGCCGGTCTGCAGCGCCGTCAGCGGCAAGACCTGGAGGATCTTGGATTCGCCCGGCGTCGTGTTCACCGGCTGCTGCCGGCTCACAGGCTGCCCTCGAACTCGTCGAGTTCGTCGGAGCTGAGGTCGGTAACCGTGACCGTCGCCGGTGTGAGTTCGGTCAGCGGTGTGTCGTCGACGGTCACGTCGGCGCCGAACAGTCGCACGGTGCGCTTGTGCATGATCGCGCGTGGGGTGAGCGCGATACCGGCGGTCCGCGCTGCCGATGCCACTGCGAGTGAGGAGATGCTGTCGCCGCCGAGACCGAAGAAGTCGTCGTCGATGCCCACTTGCTCGATGCCGAGGATGCGAGCGGCGATCTCGCACAGCACGATTTCGACGGGGGTACGTGGCGCCTGGTAGCTGTCACCGGTGGAATCCGGTGCCGGCAGTGCCCGTAGGTCCAGTTTGCCGTTGACCGTCATCGGGATTCGGTCGATGAGGGCAAACCGGGTCGGCACCATGTAGTCCGGCAGCCGGGTGGCGAGGCGGTCGCGGATCGTGGCGAACAGTTCCTCCCGATCGGCCGCGCCGTCGGAGACGACGTACGCGGCCAGTTGCCGGCCCCCCGATCCCGCCGCGGGGACCGCGCGGACCACCGCTGCGACGATCCCGGGGCATGCCGTCACGGCCGCCTCGACCTCGCCGAGTTCGACGCGATAGCCGCGAATCTTCACCTGGTCGTCGGCGCGCCCGCAGTAATCGTAGAGACCGTCCGGACGTACTCGCACGAGGTCGCCGGTGCGGTACATCCGGCCGCCGTCGGACCAGGGATCCGCCACGAACGCGGATGCGGTCACACCGAATCGTCCGAGGTAGCCGCGGGCGAGACCGGCGCCGGCGAGATACAGCTCGCCGATCGCACCGTCCGGGGTGGGCCGCAGCCAGCCGTCGAGGACGTAGGCGCGGGTCTCGGTGATCGGCGCGCCGATCGTCGCCGTCGCACTGTCCGCAGTGCCGCCGCCGAGGGCGTTGATCGTGTATTCGGTGGGCCCGTACAGGTTGTAGCCTTCGACGCCGGATTCGGCCTGCAGCCGCGACCACAACGTGTCGGGGACTGCCTCGCCACCGAGGAGCACGAGCGGCAGTCGGTGCTCGCCGTCGAGGATGCCGTGGTCGAGGAGCAGTTGGGCATAGGTCGGGGTGACGTTGACGACGTCGATTTCCCGTTGTGCGCAGTACGCGGCCAGCCCTGGTGCGTCGCGGCGCAGGTCCTCGTCGCAGATGTGGACCTCGTGGCCTTCCACGAGCCAGAGCAGTTCTTCCCACGACATGTCGAAGGAGAAGGAAACGGTGTGCGCGATGCGCAGTGTCCGGCCGTCGGCGGCGGCGATTGTCGGCGCAAAGATCCTGCTGCGGTGGTTGATCTGCATGTTGGTCAGGCCGCGGTAGGGCGTGACGACGCCCTTCGGTGCGCCCGTCGACCCGGAGGTGTAGATGACGTACGCCGGATGCGCGAGCCGACCCGGGATGCCCGGCGCGAAGGCAGCGAGATCCGCATCGGTGAGCCGTGCACCCGAAAGCAGTTCCGTCGCCGTGGCAGCATGGTCGATCACCAGCACGTCGGCGTCGGTGACGAAGGGGCGCGCCGAAACGGCGGACGTGGTCACCAGGAGGTCCGGTTGTGCGTCTGCGAGCATCACGTTCAGCCGCTCGGTCGGATGATCGAGTTCGAGCGGCAGGTACGCGGCCCCGGTTCGCAGCACAGCGAACAGCGCCACGACCATGTCCACCGTGCGGGGCAGGGCGAGTGCGACGATGCGCTCCGGACGGGCGCCGCGACGGGCGAGTGCGGCGGCGAACGAATCTATGCGGGCGTCGAGCGCGCCGAAGGTCACCGATTCCTCCCCCAACACGAGGGCGGTCGTGTCCGGGATCTGCCGGGCCCGGTCCGCGAGCATTTCGGCGATCGTCACGTCGGGTGTCCCGGTGAAACACGCGGGGTCGGGTGTGGCACCGCTCGCCCAGCGGGCGAGAGGGCGGTCGGGATTCGCGGCGATCGTCTCGAGGGCGTCGTGGAACCGGTCGAGGAGCTCACGCGCCCGTGACTCGTCGACCGCGTCGGGCAGGTACGTGATGCTGAGGTTCAACCGCTCACCGGGGTCGATCGCGATCGAGATCGGGAATTCCGAGCCATCGACCGTCGACAGGTGGCGCATCCGGGGCGTGGTTCCCGTATCGGGGGTCGCCGCGTTGCGCAGCACGAGGAGGGTGTCGAACAGCTCGCCGAGTCCGATGGACTTCTGGATGGCGCCGAGGCCGATGTGGTCGTGCGGCATCAGATCGAGCCGCTGGTCCTGGATCCGGGTGGCCAGTGTCGTCGCCGTGTCGGCTCCGCGGGCGGTGGCGCGCACCGGCACCGTGTCGATGAAGGCGCCGATGGTGCGGTCGCTGCCGGGAACATCGATGGGGCGTCCGGACAGGGCAGTGCCGAACACGACATCCTGGCGGCCGGTGACGGTCGTCAATACCGCACCCCACGCGGCGGCGAGCACCGTGAACGGGGTGACCTGGGCCGTGCGGGCGATCTCGACCAGACGTGCCGACGATTCCCCCGATAGCAGGCGCTCGAGGCGCCGCGGCAGGAGCGATCCGTCGCGGTCTGTGGTGCGGTCGGTCAGCAGGGTCGGAGAGTCGAAGTCCGCGAACACGTCCCGCCACACCGCCGCCGATTCCTCGGGGTCACGACGTGTGAGCCAGGCGAGGTGATCGCGGTAGCTCGTCGCGGGCGCGGGCGCGGGGCGGTCGTCGTGCAGGTCGAGGATCCGGTCGGCCAAAAGCCACGACGAGGTGCCGTCGAAGGCGCCGAACCAGTAGTTGACCACCAGCCGGTCCTGGCCACCGGGCAGGTGCAGGACGGTCACCCGGAAGAGTGGAGGTGCGTCGATGTCGTACCCGGTCGCCCGGTCGTTCGCGAGTTCGTGCGCCACCTGGCGCTCGGCGTCCGGGTGGCCGGACAGGTCGATCACGCGCACGGGTGCGGCGGCCGAACGCCGGATCACCTGCACCGGCTCGCCGGCCTCGGTGAACGTGAACGCCGCTCGCAGCGTGGGGTTCTCGGCGACCACCCGGGCCACCGCATTGCGGATTCGCTCGTCGTCGAGGCGCCGGTCGAGGGCGGCGACGTTCTGCACCGCGTACAGCAATGTCGCGGCGGGGTCGATGCGGACCTGGTAGACCAACCCCCGTTGCAGTGGCGACAGGGGCCAGATGTCCTCGACGTCGCCGAATCGATCGGTGACGGCCTCGCGCTCGGTCCCGGTGAGCGTCAGCAGCGGCGCATCGGGGGATGCCGTCGACGACCTGCCACCCGGGTCGCCCAATTCCGTGATCTTGTCGGCGAGTCCCGCGACGGTGGGCGCAGCGAACACCATCCGCACCGTCACCGCGTCGGTGTTCAGGCGCTCGCGCAGTCGTGCGACGATCGTGGTGGCGAGGACCGAGTCGCCGCCGAGCGCGAACAGGGTGTCGGTCACGCCGACGCGGTCGACACCCAGCACGGCTCGCCACACGTCCGCGATGGTCGTCTCCAGCGGCGTGCGGGGAGCGAGGTGGGCGGCGCGGCGCTGCGAATCGGACAGCTCGCGTGCACTGGCCACGATCGCGTCACGGTCGATCTTGCCGTTGACCGTCACCGGCAGCGCGCTGGTGACGACGATCCGGTCCGGGACCATGTGCGCCGGAAGCGAACCCGCCAGCCGATCGAGGACGGCGTCGGCCGAGGCCCCGGCATCACCGGTCAGGACTGCGGCGGCGACCAGGATCGGCGATCCGGCCGTGTCGAGTGCCGCGGCGGCGGAGATGATGTCACGGTCCTGGTTCATCACGGCCTCGACCTCGCCGAGTTCGATGCGGAAGCCGTTGATCTTCACCTGGTTGTCGATGCGGCCGAGGAACTCGACCATGCCGTCCTCGACGTAGCGCACCAGGTCGCCGGTGCGGTACCAGCGGCGACCGCGCGCCTGGACGAATCGTTCGGCGGTCCGCTGCGGGTCGTTGAGGTATCCGGTGGCCAAGCCGATGCCGGATACCCACAGTTCGCCGCCGACCCACTGCGGAACATCCCGGCCGTGTCGGTCGACCACCCGGAACGCCATGTTCCGCAGCGGTGAACCGAACGGGACCGTCCGCCAGCGGGGGTCGACGAAGCGCACCTCGCAGATGCTGTTGTGGATCGCGGTTTCGGTGGCGCCGCCGAGCCCGGCGAACCGGCATCCCGGTACGGCTGCGGTCAGACGGCGGTACAGATCGACGGTCACCTTGTCCCCGCCGAGCATGACCACCTTCAGGGTGTCCCCCAGATCGACCCCGGTGGACAGGATCATGTCGAGCAGCGGAGGCACACAGCTCAGGACACTGACCTGGTCCTCGACGATCATGTGGGCCCAGCGCTGGGGATCCTTACGCTCGTGCTCCTCGATCAGCACGGCGGTGCCGCCGACGGACAGGCAGGAGAACAGGTCGAACGTGCACAGGTCGAAGTCCAACTCGGACAGGCACAGCGGCCGGTAGGACTCGTCCAGGTCGTAGCGGTCGACGAGGTCGCCGATCGTGTTCATCGCCGCCACGTGCGGAACGACGACGCCCTTGGGCCGGCCGGTCGACCCGGAGGTGAAGATCATGTAGGCCGCATCGTCCGGGGACCCGAGGTGTGGCCGGGCAATCGGATTGTGGGTGAGGGCGTCGGACATCGAGAGGTCGCGCCCGATCACGGTGCGGAACTGCGCCGCGTCGGCGATGAGGTCCGCGCGCGAGCGTGGCTGATCCACCCCGATGGGGACGTAGACCGCGCCGGCGGCGAGGACACCCAAGACGGCGATCACCTGGTCCGGCCCCTTGGGCAAGGTGATCCCCACCGCATCACCCGCGGTGACCCCGGTGGAGGCGAGTGCCGCGGCGACGCGCAGGGCACCGTCCGCGAGAGCGCCGTACGTCATCACGGTTCCCGAAGCCCACGTCAGGGCCACCGCATCCGGTGTGGCCGCGGCCCGCTCGAAGAAGCCGGCATGCAGCAGTGCCGGTGATGCACCCGCCGGGAAGTCGCCCGGATGGCTGTCGATCGGCGCGGGCTCCCGGATGAGGGCCTGGGTGTCGGGCAGCAGCGCCGGAATCGCGGAATTCCAGAAACCTGTTCCACCGTCGACGATCAACGACACCAACCGCTCGAACGCGTCGAACATCGCGGCAGGAACACCGGGGAGGAACTCGTTCTCGCGGACATCCCAGTTGACCAGCAGGCCGCCGTCGAGTTCGGTGATCTGCGCGTCCAGAACCACCTGGGGCCCTTGGGAGATGATCCATACCGGGTCGCCGAACGTCTCGCGAACCCGCCGATGGAAGAGCTCGCCCAGGCTGAGGGCGCTCGTGAACACGACCGGAGCGAGAACCTGTTCACCGCGCGATCGGCCCAGGTCGCGGAGGACCTCGACACCGGAGTAGTCGACGTGGGAGGCGTCCGCGTGCAGGGTCGCCTGAACGGCGCGTGCCCGGTCCACGAACGGCAGATCGTCGGTGAGGTCGACGTCGAGCATCACCGAGCTGGAGAAGTCGCCGACCAGTTTTGCGACGTCGGGGTGGGTGTGGGCACGGTCGAACATCGGGACGTTCAACAGGAATCGGGATTCTCGGGACCAGGCGCCGATCACCTCGGCGAAGGCTGTGGCCACTGCCACCGCGGGTGTGACCCCGTAGGCCCGAGCCGCCGAGCGCAGTCGGTCGTAGCCGGCGGCGTCGAGATGGAAGGCGAGGCGGGTCGCTCGGGCCGCGCCGGCATCGCCGTCGACCAGCGGCAACGACGGTGCCCCGGGCAGCTCGTCGAGGCGGCCGCGCCAGTAGGTTTCGGCAGCGGCCCGGGATGCGCGCCGCTCCGCCGGACGATCCGCCAGGTAGCGACCATAGTCGTATTCGATGAGCGGCAACGTCTCCCCGCCGTATGCCCGGGCGATGTCGTCGAGCAGGATGCGGTAGCTGACCGCGTCCCCGGCGATCATGTCGACGTCGAGGTGCAGCCGTGATCGGTCGCCGGGCAGGAGAGTCAGTTCGGCCGAAAACACCTCCCCCGCCTCGATATCGAGCATCTGGTGCGACAGTCGGTGTCGGGCGGCGGCGAGGTGCGCCTCGACGGTGGCGGTGTCGGCGGCCGCGAGATCCGTGACGGTCAGGGGGCGACGGCCGGAGGTCGGTAGAATCTGCTGCCTGCCGTTGTCGGTGATACGGGCGCGGAGCATTCCGTGCCGGGCGGTCACCGCATCCAGTGCGGTCCGCAGCCGAGCGGGATCGACACTCGGGCCGTCGAACTCTGTGTACAGGTGTGGTGCCACGCCCCCGAGGGTCTGGTCACCGCCGCGCCCCACCCAGTAGGCGTGTTGCAGAACTGCCAGGTCGAACGTATCTCCGGAATCCGAGTGCGCACGCGGGGCGGCATCGGTCACGACGGGCACATCCGCGGTGGTCAGAATCGAGGACCAAGCCGCAACGGTCGGCTCGGCAGCGAGATCGGCGAACGTCACTATCAGCCCGTCTCGGCGCCATCGACCCACCAACCTCATCACGACGAGTGATTCGAGACCGAGTTCGAACAGGTTGGCGCCACCTCCGATCGTTGATTGCTCAACTCCGAGCGCCTCCGCCACGACCGCCCGCACGTCGTCCACACTTGTCGCCTGCCGATGCACAGCCCAGCCCCTTAGTTGCCCGTGATCCACACATGAAAGAGAAAAGTTTAGGTAAACCTACCCTGAGAGTTAGGGAACCCTACACCAGAAATCCGCCGGAGTGGGTCGCTCCCTCGGCGAGAACCGAGATGCCCTACACCGCTGTTGATTAGGCTAACCTACCGAGCGTGACTTCAGCAGCAGAGGCGCAACGGTCCGCGTCGGAATGCCCGACTTCGACCGCCTCCAACGATCCACCCGGCCACCGCATTGACGCGAACACATGTGCGGCATCCGGACGTGACGGTCGGCGCCCCGGACTCGGACCGACGTCCAATTCGCACCCGGGCGGCCGACACTCGGACCGTTGAGCCGGACCCCTTCGCCGATCACCTGAGTCCGATCTCAGTTCGGCACGATTTCTCCCACCTCCACCGCGTAGACCAAGTCTCACGCCCAGATCCAGCACCGAAAACGGAGTAAACATGTTCCGCACCATGGTCAACGGCAAGATCCACCGCGCACGGGTCACCCAGGCCGACCTGCACTACGTCGGGTCCGTGACGATCGACGAAACCCTCATGCGCGCAGCCAATCTCATCGAGGGCGAGAAAGTCCAGATCGTCGACATCACCAACGGCGCCCGCATCGAGACCTACGTCATCACCGGCGACGCCGATTCCGGAGTCATCTGCATCAACGGCGCGGCAGCCCATCTGGTGAACCCCGACGATCTGGTCATCATCATGTCCTACGTACAGCTCGACGAAGCCGAACTGGTCGTTCACGAACCGTCCGTTGTCCACGTGGACGCCGACAACAAAATCGTTGCCCTAGGCAATGATCCGGCCGAGCCGGTACCCGGATCCACCGATCAACTCTCGTCCCGCCACCTCAGCATCCCGTGACCCGAGAGTCGGCAGACCTCGACGGGCGCAATACACACGCGGAAGGTGACGCAGTCGATCACTGACCGTTGCCTCAGGGAGGTGGGCACGTGAAACCGGCCGTGAGGCCTATCGAGCGGTGGGAACTGTCTCTCAGCGGGCGCTGCGTCGCCGACACGGCGCACCAGCGCACGTAATTTTCTCAGGTTGAGCCTGCTTGTTGCTCGCGGGATGAGCGCAAAGCCTTCCCCACGGGCGACAGAACGGATGGTGTACATGACCGATGCAGATATCGTGGGAGTGGGATTCGGTCCGGCCAATCTCGCGCTCGCCATCGCGATCGAGGAATACAACGCCGAATGTGCACCGGGCCAGAGCGTCCGGGCAACGTTCGTCGAACGTCGGGACCAATTCGGTTGGCACCCCGGGATGTTGCTGGACGGCGCCACGATGCAGATCGCGTTCCCGAAGGATCTGGTGACGTTCCGCAATCCGCGGAGCGCCTACTCGTTTATCAACTATCTGTTCGAGCGCGAGCGGCTGGTCGACTTCGTCAACCACCAGACCTTCTTTCCCACCCGCCACGAGTTTCACGACTATCTGTCGTGGGCTGTGGACCGCGTCGATGCCGACGTACGCTTCGGTACGTCCGTCGAGTCGATCCGCGCGATCGAAGCCGGCGACGTGCTCGAGGTCCGGTGTGACGACGGCACCGTGGTCCGTACGCGGAACGTCGCGATCGGGGCAGGGCTGCGTCAGCGGATCCCGCAGTGGGCGAAACCGTCGGCTCGGTGCTTCCACAACCACGACTTCCTTCCTCGTATCGCCGAGTTGCCGGATCCCGCCCACCGCCGGTTCGCCGTCCTCGGAGCGGGGCAGTCGGCGGCCGAGGTGGTGCAACACCTCCACCAGCGATTCCCGCGAGCCGAGGTACACAGCATCTTCTCCCGCTATGGCTACAGCCCCGCCGACGACAGTCCGTACGCCAACCGCATCTTCGATCCGGGCGCTGTCGACGAACTCCACCGCGCACCCGCCGAGGTGCGGGCCGATCTTCTTGCACGGCATCGCAGTACCAACTACTCCGTCGTCGACATCGAGCTCATCGACGAGCTCTACCGCGCCGAGTACGCCGAACGAGTCAGCGGCGACCGTCGGCTGTTCATGCGCCGCGCATCGAGTGTCGACTCGGTCGTCGACACCACGACCGGTATCAACGTCGTGGTCCGCGACCACATCAGCGGGGCCACCGACACACTCGAGTGCGACGCACTTGTGCTCGCGACCGGGTTTGAGCCGGCTCCACTACGTCCCATGCTCGGTGAGCTCGCACCGACGCAGACCGCCGAGCAAATCGTGTCCCGCGACTACCGACTCGCGACACCCGCAACCGTGACCGCGGGAATCTACCTGCAAGGCGGTACCGAAAAGACACACGGAATCACCTCGTCACTGTTGTCCAATGTCGCGGTGCGCGCAGGGGAAATCCTCGACTCCGTCGTCACCGGGAGAGGTGGCGAGGACAGCGGCGTCCGGGTCGACCCCAGTACCGAAACATCCCGCCGGGTGACTCCGGCAACAACGTTCGCAGGGAGCGCAACACGATGAGCACGAACCCGTTCGACGATGAAGACGGCCGCTTCTACGTTCTGGCGAACGCCGAGGATCAGCACTCGTTGTGGCCGATCTTTGCGCAGATCCCGGCGGGCTGGGATGTCATGTTCGGCGAGGCGAGTCGCCCCGCTTGCCTCGAGTACGTCGAGAAGAACTGGACCGATATGCGTCCACGCAGTTTCTTCGCGAGATGAAGGGCACCGTCGCTGCAGCGTCTGTGCCCCAGCACTGAACTGTCGCAGCCAGAGCGGATTCACCCTCGTACAGGTCGATGGCGCTCAGGCCGCTGTCGACATGCAGCGGCTGCCGGCGCCCCTCTCCACCGGTTGCCGGTGATGGCGGCTCAGCGGTCCCTTCCGGTCGGGGCGGGACTTTCGTCACTGCTCATCCGGTGTAGTCCGAGAGGTCGTACACGGTGGCCGACCCCACGGTGGTCGGCTGGAAGTGGGCCGTCACCCAGTCCGCGATCTCGGAGTGCCGGTTTTCCCGTCCCGCGGCGTTCGCCGGGATCCCGCCGGCACCCGCGGCGCTCGGCCGGGTAGCGCCGGCGCCGGGTGCCGTGTCGGGTGCGGTGTTGGGCTGGTGGTCGTCGCCTCGATTCTCGACGATGTAGTAGGTCACCCGGTGGCCGGTGATGTCGTCGATGAACTGTCCGAGCGTCGGCGCCGGGTCACTTCCGGTGAACCCGCCGACCGCCATGACCGCTGTGCCGGTAAACAGTTCGAGGGCGGCGGCGGCCGAGGAGCGGTCGATCGCCGCCGACCATGTGGTGCCGGTAGCCGCGAGCAGGCGATCGAGTTCGGGATTGTCCGCGTTCTCACCGAACATCCCGCCGCCGCGACCACCGGGCTGCGGCGTGGCCGCGGGCCCGACGGTCGGGCTGCCCCCGAGGTGCGGCTGCCCGATCGTCTCGATCGCATACGCGGTGGGGCCGCCGAGCGCGGCGACCACACCGGCAATGAGCGCTGCTGTCGAGAGCCAGCGGACCGGGCGCGCAGTCCGAGACGGCACGATCGCGAGGGCAGCGAGCACGGCTAGCAGTAGTAGCGCCCACCGCAATTGCGGAAACCAGTTGCTGTTGCGGCCCAGGATCCACCAGCCCCAGACCCCGGCGGTGAGCACCAGCGAGGCCAGGCCCGCCCGGCCCAGCCACGACCCGCGCCGGACCCACATCTCGTGCCCACCGATGGCCACCATGCCGGCGATCGCCGGCGCAATCGAGAGACTGTAGTAGGGGTGGATGGTGCCCTGCATGTAGCTGAGCACCAGCCCGTCGACGATCAACCAGCCGCCGAACACGATCCCGCCCGCCCGGACGAGATCCGTGCGTGGTGCCCGCCACCGGGACACGATCACCAGGACGGCGGCGAGCAGTGCTGCGGGCAGCAGCCAGGCGATCTCGAACCCGAATTCACCGGTGAACAGCCGGGGCAGCCCCTGCATCTGCCCGCCGAATCCGCCGTGGGCAGATTGTCCTGTCGCGGGATTGCCGGCGTCGGGCAGCTGACCCGTCGCGAACACGGACGCGCCCGGGCCGGGTCCGGGCCCCTGCCCACCGGGGTGGTTGCGGCCGAGGACCCGGGCGAACCCGTTGTAGCCCAGCACCAGATTCATGAAGCTGTTGTCCGTCGACCCAGCCAGGTAGGGGCGGGCGGACGCCGGCCAGAGCACGGTGAGCAGGACGTACCACCCGGAGGAGACGATGAGGGCGGTCGCCGCCCCGACCAGGTGCATCAACCGGCTACGCAGCGGCGTCGGCGCTGCGATCAGGTACGCGAGCCCCAATGCCGGCAGCACCATCAGGCCCTCGAGCATCTTCGACAGGAACGCAAACCCCAGGGCGACACCCGCCAGGGCGATCCACTTCGCGCTCGCGCGTTCGAGAGCACGCACCGTGCAGTAGGCCGCCGCGGTCATCAGCAGCACCATCACCGCGTCGGGATTGTTGAACCGAAACATCAACGCCGCCACTGGGGTCACCGCGAGGACGGCACCGGCGAGTAGACCCGCTGCGCGGCCACCGATGCGGGCGACCGCCGCATACAGCAACGCCACCGCGCCGACCGCCATCAGCGCCTGCGGGATCATCATGCTGGCACTACCGAAGCCGAACATTCGGCCGGACAGCCCCATCACCCACTGCGACAGCGGGGGCTTGTCGACGGTGATGAAATTCTCCGAGTCGAGCGAACCGAACAGCAGCGCCTCCCAGTTCCTCGAACCGGCCTGCGCAGCCGCAGCGTAGAACTCGTTGCCCATCCCGTTGACGGTGATGTTCCACAGGTACATCACCGCGGTTCCGACAAGCAGCACAAGCAGACCCGCGCGTTCCCACCCTGCGATCCGGCCGGGTTCTGCGGGGTCAGTCGACTGCTCGGGCGCTTCCGTCGTCGTGGTCACACCGCATTCACCCATGCCCAGCTGCTCGGGAACTGTCAGCACCCTGTGAAGTAGCTGGCAACTCGGGCTCGATTCGTTCGGCCATCCATGGCAGCGCCTCCGAGAACGCGCCGGCGGCGAACTGCCAGGCGTGCCCGCTGCTGACCGTGTGCACCGAGCAGGCGATCGCCTGCGCGCTCGCGGCGCCGCAGAGATTCTCCGTGGCGCCGCCGTAGAGCCGTTGCGGGCTACCGGCCCGGGACGGCACAGCTGCCGGTCATCATCTTCCGCAGCTTCTCGAGATCTGACGCAAGATCAACAGCGGTCACGCGCGGGCAACATCGGAAGCAGCTCCTGCTCGGAACGGGTCCCCGTCGGCGCACATGACCGCGCGCCGGTGGAGTTCCTTTCCCACAGCTATTCCAGGCTGGACCTGACGCCAGGGGTGTCCCCAGCGCCGTTGCCCCCGCTATCGGCGCCGACCACAAATCCCGACCACGCCGCCACTCCCGTCGTCATCACGAAACTCTCCACCCACACCGAACACTCCTCCAGAAACTCCCCGAACCGCATCAACGCCTCCGTCGCGAACTCGACACCATCGCATACCTCGAAGAAGACGAAGTCTCGCCTGCAGTACGCAAACCGCAGAAACAGGTACCGCCATACGCCAAACGACCCATGCGCAACCTCGCAGATCACGGCACAATTGAGACCATTCGGATCACAGCCGAACCGTCAGAAGGAGGCCGCCGGACACAACGTCCGAACCACAACTTCACTCGCAGACACGCAGGCAGCACACTCCGCGCAGCCGCAGACAGGCAACATGCGCCCCCTTTTGAGGGATCGGTGCTGCACTCCCCGACCGCACCACCCCCTGGTGCGGTCGGGGGATCACCCCGCCCGTACGACGGCACCGTCGTGCGGGCGGGCGTCCCTGCGCCCGACACGACCACCGGCCCCCACCGGACAGCTTTACCGTCGCTCTCCACGCCGCCAGCTTCATCTCCGTTACCGCTACCCGCCTGGCATCGACCGCGCCGAACTCGACGATCTGATGCCCACGCGCAGAATATGATTGATGCGCATCGACTGAATCCGATGTGCGGGTTGTCGGCGCCGAACCCCGTCGGCCGTGAGTACGACCCGCCCGAGAAAGTCCTGTGTCGTGGGTCATACTTCGGAGTTGAGGGCCGGCGGCGGATCTACCATTTCCTCGCACCGGAACACGAAGGAGAAGGCCGACAAGCCACTGCTACGCCAGCCAAACCACTACTGGCCGACAGGGATTGATGATCCCCGGTCCTGCCGACAACCGTGAATCCGGTCGATGGTTTCACACGGAGCACACGTCCGAGCGGATATCAGCGAGGCCAACTGCCCAGATACACCATCGCCGAACCGCACGTCCCGGCGAGGCCCCGGCCGGCGCGAAACCCGCACCGGCGCACTCCCGGCACCCGTCGTCGACCTCACCCGACACAGATCAGAACACCCACCACCGCCACTGCGACGAGCGAGGCGCCGCCGCAGATCAGCCACGCCCGCGTTGCCAGCTGCCGGCACTGATCGCACCGCTCGTCCACGTCCGCGACCGGCCCCCTCGGTTTCGCATCGGGGGCTCGGGACTGCGAGAGACGGCGGACCTTCGCGTCCGCTCGTGCCGCCACGCCGAACGAGACGGGAACCACCACCAGTGCAGCCACCAGTAGACCGACCATCGCGCCGACGTTCGTCCCGAACATTGTCGTTCCTTCCACACCACCAGGAGCCCGTTACAGGTACCGCGCGTTGATCACCGGTCGTGACGCCGCCACCGGCCCAGGGCCATGAGCCGCGGCGGGCCTACACGCCGGGCATCGGGAACTTCCACACCGCCACCACGACCACGCCCATGATGAGCCCGGCGTATAGAACAGTGCCAACCACACTGACCCGCAACGCATTCAGCAAACTGGTACCCGAATTCTCGGCGATCGGTGCCATGGCAACTCTTCTCTCAGGTGCAGATATTCTCGGTTGCCGCGTCGATGACGTGGCGTACCAGCTACCTTGGACCGACTTCGGCACCTGCACATTGGCCGAAATACCTGCACCCATACCCGTATTTGGGAATGGAGGCTTGGGTCTCGGCTAAGAGTTGCAACCGAACATCCCCGAGCACCAGACTTCCCCCGTAGATTCAGCTGTGTTTTACGTCACACATTCGGCGTCTACACGCTGTCGCCCAAGTATTTCGCGTTGCTGGCGCAGATCATGCAGGATCACCGACCCCTCCGAGCCCGCATCCAAACATGCTGTAGAACAAAGCAATCGGCCGTCTCGGCCGATCTGGCTTCTCACGCAACAGCTCGACAACCGACGTTCGCCGACACTACACAACTCCAACCGGATCATGGATGACGTACGAGGACTTGAAATAGCACTTACTGGTCGGTAATTCGGAAGTGCGAAAATAGTGCAATGGCATGGATCACATTCCCTGGACTTCCATGCGCCGGCTCGCCAACATCAGTGATGCGCTGCTCGTTACTACGTGCAGGTTGTCCGTGTAGCGCCCCTGCCAGCTGATATACATCGTTGGCGGGGGCTGCGCTTGGCTTCGCCACAACTATCAACCGGGCCACCGCTTGGCTACGCCACAACTATCAACCGGGCCTCACGGACAAGACGCCGACCTTCGGCGTACCCGAACTGGGCAGACCGATTCCGTCTCGCACATGAAACCCTTTGTCCGCCAGTCACAGTCGCTGTCACTGCGTAGATCCGACACCGACAACCGGCCCCACGGCCGACATCTGTACTCGATGTCGACGCGTGTGCGCCGGCCACATGCATGACCTTCACCGCGTGCGGATCCCACCCTACGGACTGCCCCCGGGCACGAAATAGGTATGTCTACCGGTCGTTCTACCGTCGTCGGATGGACATCTCGCGAGGAGTGTGGGAGTCGAACAACCCCCGAACCCTGCAAGTCGAGGCCCCGATGCACGATCAGCTCCACTGCTCCCTCCTCGTCGCACGCGACGTCTGCACCATCCGCCACTGCGATCAGTGCCACACCATGCTCGCCGCCGACCCATCCACGTGCTCGTCGTGCCGCAGCACCGAACCGAGCAAGGCTCCCTCGTCGTCAGGCATACACCTGAGTCGACGACTCCCTCACTCAGGGTGCCCGGGGCAAACTCCGCGTCCGCGATGACCGGATGAATCTGCGCCCTGACTGCCCTGCCGAAGGCTGAGCCTGAAGCCGACGGCCACCGGCAGGCAGAGTCCCGCTGCTTCAGGCTCCCCGCAGTCAGCCGTGGACAAATCGTCATATCGAGCCCAGCTCGCCGCCACGAAGAGCGGCCTCGAGATCGTTCCCCGAGGCCGCGAAGAAGAGAGAACTCAATTGAGAAGGCAATACGGGTTTCTAGCGTGTCTCGCAGTCACCCTCGGCGCATTCCTGGTCAACACGCCGACGGCGTCGGCCACCGGTGTCGTCTCCAACGGTATTCCCTGGACCGACGACCTGAACCCGATCCCACAGCCCCTCGGCGTCATCGATTTCTGCACGATGGGCGTCGTCGGTACCGACTCGCTCGGCAACAAGATCGGCATCTCCGCCGCCCACTGTGTCGACGACGCACCCGACGGTGCGCCCGTCTACCGCTACTCGCCGACCGGACCGCGGGAACACCTCGGGAATATCGCGTACCGCAGCCCCGGCGGCGGCACCGGCGTCGACTGGGTGGTCATCCGCCTCAACGCTGACGCGGTACTCACGTCAAATGGTCCCAGTGCCCGGGTCGACGGGATCGGCGCCTCCGACCCGGTTGGTCCTCATTGCAAGGACGGGGCCGGTACCGGCGTTCATTGCGGGTCGATCACTTCGCAGAACATGACACGCTTCTACAGCGACGCCCAATCAGGCGGTGGCGACTCGGGTGGTCCCGTACTTCAGAACAACACCGAGATCGTGGGCATGGTCCGCGGATTCGACACTGCGCTCTTCGCATTCGAGTACATCAAATTCGCTGCCGTCCTCGACGGCATCTCCGCCCAACCCAACCCTGTCGGCAAGGGCTTCGTCGTCACCGATAACTAACCCACATCCCAGAAACCTCGAAGCGGAGAAAACGTCGCGGACTCAGGTCGGTAGAACAGCGGACTACCAGAGCTGCTGCACAATCAGCCACAACCATTCTCGGACAGGTTGAGGAAACGGGCTGTAGTACAACCACCAATTGTCCATTGTCGATCCTTCCGCGTGGGCGCCCCAGCGGTCCGTCGATCATACGTCCGACGTCTCGACAACGACGGCGACCCGACCCTGTCCGACCCCGTAGTTCCTGTCACGCAGCGGCAGACGGCGGATCTGTTGTCCCGATCCACGCTGACACGCGAGACGAAGCACATGCCCCGCAATCGAACTGGCGTGGCTCCGACCATGCTGCGGGCACTCAGACTCCGCTGAGACTTGACACGAATTCGTCGACGGCGCCGCTGCGGCCTGGGACGACCACTTTCTCGAAGAGGGTCAGGATCAGCTCGTCGAGGTGGTCGGTGTGCGCGTGGGTGGTGCGCGTGACGCTGACCGAACGGAGTCCGCGTCCGCGTACGAGTTCTGCGAGCAGTGCTCCGTCACGCTCAGCGGTCGCCTTACGGCCGGACGTGTGCCGAAGTGTGTATGCGCGGCCGGGAAGGGTGACTTCGGCTCTTTTGTACTTGCGGCGCATCCTTCCGGCCATTTGGTCGGTGACGGCCCCGGTGGTTCCGTCGGCCAGTTCCAGAGATGCTGGTACGCCCTTGCGTAACGCGGCACCGTAACGGTCGATGCGCTCGGCCACGGATTCTCGCGTGAAGCGGGAGAAGTGGGCGGTGAACTCGTCACCGGGTCCCGGGCGCAGGGTCGCGCGGGCGATATGCGACGGATCGATCAGCGTGACCGAGGACAGGTCGTCGCTGATTCGGGCGGTCCACCCGGTGATTGTTGGTTGATTCCACGACATGTGGTGATTCTGTCAGGCCCGTGTGCAGACCGAGTGACCTGCATCGCGGACCTTGCTCCCCATGTGCGCGTCGGGCGATCCAGATCAGGAGACATTGACGGGTACCGTTGCGGGGGAAGTGAGTTCCAGCAGTTCGGCGTCGGTCGCGCAGCAGATGGTGTGTGGATCTGCACCGCCGGCCCGCAGCAGATCAGGCTGGGCCAGGTCGGCATCGAGGATGGTCCGCAGAGGCCGTGGATGCCCGATCGGCGAGACCTCGCCCCGAGGCACTCGCTGTACGTATTGCCTGTTCAACGGCATCTTCGAGGACCGTTTCTACAAATGTAGGGCAGATCGCGGAAAGCTCTCGTCATTTGCCGGTCGTGACCCAGCTCACGAATTCGTAGCGTTGAGGTCGGTAACGAACGGCCTCGCAGATCAGCGAGAAGTTCCCCCTCGATAGGAGCATCTGATGACATCCACCGTTGGCTTTGTCGGCCTCGGCAACATCGGTAGCCGGGTGGTCGCACACCTGGTCAAGGCAGGTCACGACGTCGCGGTGTACGACCTGAACACTGCGGCGGTGGAGGCGGCGGTCGCGCTCGGTGCCCGTTCGGTGTCCTCGCCGGGAGAGGCCGCGACGAAGGCGGCGGCGCTGTTCCTGAGCCTGCCCACCCCTGCAATCGTCGACGGCGTCGTCACCGAGGTGCTGTCACTGGGCAACCAGGGCCTGGTCATCGTCGATCACAGCACCATCGATCCGGACACCTCCCGTCGCCTCGCGGAGGATGCCCACGCCGCCGGTGCGAGCTTCCTCGACGCTCCCGTCAGCGGCGGTGTGCAGGGCGCCGAGGCCGGCACCCTCGCGGTGATGCTCGGCGGCGACGAGGACACGGTGAAGAAGGTGATCCCGCTCATCGAGAGTTACGCGGGCAACATCTTCCACGTCGGCCCGTCGGGCAGCGGTCAGGCGATCAAGCTCGCCAACAACCAGATCACGGCCGCGAACATCGTCGCTCTCGGCGAAGGTCTGAGCAGTGCCGTCGCGGCCGGTGTCGACCTGGACACCGCGGTCGCGGTGCTGACGAAGAGCTCGGCAAACAGCAACGTGCTGAGCAACTACTTCCCCAAGACGCTGTTCACCGAGGAGCGCCCCACCGGGTTCGCGCTCGACTTCATGCACAAGGACCTCGGCCTGTTCCTCGCCGCGGCGGGCAAGGCCAAGCTCCCCACCCCCGTCACCGGCCTGGTGCGTGATCTGTTCAGCATCGGCCAGCGCGACGGCCGCGGCGGCAAGGACTTCACCAGCGTCGTCGAATTCTACGAAGACTTCACCGGCATCCGTCTGCAGACGAAGGGACATGACAAGTGAGCACCCCCACCCTGACCACCGCCACGAAGGTCAGCCAGCTCATCGGCGGCCAGTGGGTCCCGGCCGACTCCGGCAACTGGATCGAGGTCGAAAACCCCGCCCGCCGAGAGGTTCTGGCCCTCATTCCGGATTCCGGTGCGGCCGACGTCGACCGGGCTGTCGCCGCGGCGAAGGCCGCGTTCGGACCGTGGAAGGCGTTGCCGGCCCGCGACCGCGGCGCCCTGCTGATCAAGATCGGCGACACGATCGCCGAGAACTCCGAAAAGCTGGCCCGGATCATCGCCTCGGAAACCGGCAACGCGCTGCGCACCCAGGCCCGCGGCGAGGCGGCCAGCGGCGCGGACATCTTCCGCTTCTACGGTCAGATCGCCTCCGAGCAGAAGGGCGAGACCCTGCCGTTCGGAGAGAACCTGGTCAGCTACACCGTCCGCGAGCCGCTCGGTGTGGTCGGCGGTATCGTCCCGTGGAACGCGCCGGTCACGTTGTCGTCGTTGAAGATCGCGATGGCCCTCGCGATGGGTAACACCCTGGTCCTCAAGACCGCCGAGCTGGCCCCGCTCGCGGTGCTCCAGCTCGCCGAGTGGGCGCACGAAATCCTGCCGGCCGGTGTGCTCAACGTGCTGACCGGGTCGGGCCGGAATGTCGGGGTGCCGCTGTCGAAGCACCCCGACGTCGCGAAGCTGACCTTCACCGGTTCCACCGGGGTCGGCAAGGAAATCCTCGCCGCGGCCGCGGATCGGATCGTGCCGGTCACCCTCGAACTCGGCGGCAAGTCCCCGGCGATCGTGTTCCCCGACTCCGACGACGACGCCACCGTCGACGGCGTCATTTCCGGTATGCGGTTCACCCGGCAGGGTCAGTCCTGCACCGCAGGGTCGCGCCTGTACCTGCACGAGGACATCTTCGACTCGTTCCTCGAGAAGCTGAAAACCAAGCTCGCCGCCTTCACGATCGGTGACCCGCTCGACGAGGCCACCGATATCGGCGCCATCGTCAGCGAGAAGCAGTTCGACACCGTGTGCCGCTACATCACCTCCGGTATCGCCCAGGGCGGCACCGTGATCACCGGCGGACCCGAGCGGCCGGTCGACGGCGACGGCTTCTTCGTCGCCCCCACCGTCATCACCGGCGCCGGTCCGGACTGGGACATCACCCGCGAAGAGGTGTTCGGGCCGGTGCTGGTGGTAATCCCGTGGAAGGACGAGGACCAGGTCCTGGCCGCGGCCAACGACAGCGCCTACGGACTGGCCGGCTACGTGTGGACCAAGGACATCACCAAGGCCATCCGCACCGCCAACGCCCTCGAGGTCGGCTGGATACAGATCAACCGCGGCGGCGGCCAGTTGCCCGGCATGTCCTACGGCGGCATCAAGCAATCGGGCCTCGGCCGCGAGTACTCCGTCGACGGAGCACTCGAAAGCTTCACCCAGGTCAAGAACATCACCATCGCGGTCTGACCCCCGCTTCTCCCGGCGCCGCCCCGTCCGGCGGCGCCGGGAGCCCACTCGGGCGTCCTCGGATATGCGCCCTCTCGCATTCGATTCGAACTCCCAGCTAGAGCAACCGAGCGACGCCCGGCACCCCTTTCGTGCCACGGTCGTCCTCGCCGACCCTGGAAACAAGGACACACCATGACAGTCGACAGTTCCCACGAACAGTTGAACGAGGACGGCCTCGCACAGGGCCTGAACAAACGACACATCCGGATGATCGCCATCGGCGGCGCCATCGGAGTCGGTCTGTTCCTCGGCTCCGGCAAGGGCATCTCCTACGCCGGCCCCGCCCTGATCGGCGTCTACGCGATCACCGGCGTGTTCATCTTCATCATCATGCGCGCCCTCGGTGAGCTGCTGATGTACCGGCCCGTCACCGGCTCATTCGCCGAATACGCCCGCGAATTCCTCGGCCCTGCTTACGGTTTCATCACAGGCTGGGGGTATTGGATCACCTGGACCATCATCGGGATGGCCGAGATCACCGCCGCCGGGATCTTCGTCACGTTCTGGTTCCCGGCGATGCCGCAGTACCTCACCGCCCTGATCGCGCTGATAGCGCTGGTCGTCCTGAACCTGGCCAAGGTCGGATTCTTCGGCGAGGCCGAATTCTGGTTCGCCTCCATCAAAGTCGTCACCATCGTCGCCCTGATCGTCGGCGGCATCGCGGTTCTCGTCTTCGACATCGGCGCGGCCGGCCAGGAAGGCGGGATCGCCAACCTGTGGGATCACGGCGGCATCGCCCCACAGGGCCTGCTCGCGGTCCTGCTGGCCTTCCAGATCGTGGTCTTCTCCTACCAGGGTGTCGAGCTGATCGGCATGACGGCCGCCGAAACGAAGAACCGGGCGACCGTGCTGCCCAAGGCGATCAACTCCATCCCGTGGCGGATCGGTGTGTTCTACGTCGGCACCCTGATCGTGCTGCTGTCCCTGTTCCCGTGGGACCAGTTCAGCGCTGCCGAGAGCCCGTTCGTGAAGGGCTTCGCGCAGATCGGGCTGCCTGCCGCCGCGAGCATCATGAACTTCGTCGTCCTGGCCTCTGCGCTGTCGTCGTGTTCGGCGGGCCTGTTCAGCAACGGTCGCCTGCTCAAGAAGCTCGCCGCCGACGGGGTGGCACCGAAGATCTTCGAAAAGACCAACCGTGGGCACGTCCCGGCCGCCGCGATCATCGCCTCGGGTTCGTTGATGCTCGTCGGCGTCGCCATCAACGCGATCGTCCCGGAGCAGGCGTTCTCCTACATCTCCTCCGTCGCCACCCTGGGCGCGATCTGGTCCTGGGGCGTCATCGTCGCCTGCCACCTGGTCTACCGCCGCCGCGTCGAGCGCGGCGAGCTCCCGGCGAGCACCTTCCGGCTTCCGCTGGCCAAGCCGTTGTGCTGGGCCACCCTCGCCTTCCTGACCGCGGTCACGGTACTGCTCGCCTTCGACGAGGGACAGCGCATCGCCCTGTACGCCCTGCCGGTCTGGGCCGCTGTGCTGCTCGCCGGGTACTACCTGTCCACCCGACGTACCGCGAGCATCGTCCCGGCCCCGCATCCGGCATCCGACAACGACGACAACCACCCGGTCTTGCACCCCTGACACCCCGGCGGCCGCACCCGGCACCGGGTGCGGCCTGCTCCCCGTCCACCCATCAGTCCGAGGAGACAGACGCATGGAACCCCGTTCGATTCTCGCCCCGTGGGCTTCGCCGATCGCTCAGCAGCGTCTGTCGGCCCTCGAGCTCGAACACACCGAAACCAGTACCGCTCAGGTCGTCGAGTCCGTCGGCCGCGCGGTGGCGGAGTATCACGCCCGGATCGACGACGGCATCGTCCTCTATGCCGGCACCAACATCCTCTCCCCGACTGCCACCGCCGCCCACGACACCGCCCTGTCCACCCGCCCGGCTTTGGGCTGGCCCGGCGAGAAGGTCCAGACCGCGGTCCAGGACATCGAACACCTCGAGGTGCTCGCCGCCCGGCAGGTCGCACAGGCGCTGCGCGGGACCTACGCCGAGGTGCGCTATCCGACCGCGACCATGGCCAACCTCGCCACCTATATCGCGTTCACCGATCCCGGCGACACCATCGCCGTGCTGTCCCCGGAATCCGGTGGCCACGCCAGCCACCAACAGATCCTCGGGACCGCCGGCGTCCGCGGGCTGACCGTCGAGCACCTGCCCTACTCACCGAGCGTCCTGGACATCGACGCCGGGGAGGTCGTCGACTTCGCGTGCCGGGTGCGGCCGAAGCTGATCGTGGTCGGCGGCAGCGTCACGCTGTTCCCGCACAACCTCGGGCCGATCCGCGAGGCCGCCGATCAGGTCGGTGCCGTCCTGGTGTACGACGCCTCCCACACTGCCGGACTGATCGCGGCCGGCTACTACCAGGACCCCCTCGCCGAGGGCGCGGATGTGGTGACCTTCTCGACGTACAAGACCTTCGGCGGACCCGCGGGCGGCACCGCCGTCACCAACTCCGCCGACTACGCCGAACGCCTCGCCGACGCCGCGTATCCGACGATGCTCTCGAACTACGACCCCGCCCGCCTCGGCCCGCTCGCGATCGCCGCCCGCGAAGCGGTGGAGCAGTCTCCGCCGTGGGCCGCCGCCACCATCGAATACGCCGGGGAGCTGGCCGCGAACCTCAACGCGCGGGGCCTCGTCGTCGTCGGCCGCCGCCTCGGCTATACCCGCAGTCACCAGGTCGTCATCGACGCCCAGGGGCTCGGCGGCGGACCGGCCGCGGTCCGCCGCCTCGAGGCCGACGGCATGTACACCGGGGCCTGCCGGCTGCCCTGGCAGAGTCCCGGCAGCCCAGCGGAGGGTGTGCGCCTGGGCGTGCAGGAATTCATCCGCCGCGGCGCCGGATTCGACACCATCGCCGACCTCGCCGACCTGGTCCACCGATCCATGACCGACGCCACCGACCCACCACTGACCGCCGACACCCGTCGACTGCGCCGCCGGGTCGCCACCGACCTGTGGGGCCGCCCCACCGCCGTCCCGTCCACCGAAGAATGGAGCACTGTCTGATGGCCATCAGCGCATTCGACCTCTTCTCCATCGGCATCGGCCCCTCCAGCTCGCACACCGTCGGCCCGATGCGCGCCGCCGCGATGTTTGTCGACGAGGTCGAGAACGTGCTCGACCTGAAATCGATCACCCGTCTGGAGGTCGACCTGTACGGCTCCCTTGCGGCGACGGGACGCGGGCACGGCACCCTCGGCGCCGTACTCCTCGGACTCGAGGGCAACACCCCGGAGTCGGTCGACCCCGCCTACGCCCGCACTCGGGTCGAAACCATCGACACCGAACACCGCCTGCAGTTCGGGTCGTCCGCCGACCTAGTGTTCGGTACCGCGGACATCGGCATGCACCCGTTGACCATCAAGGACCGCCACACCAACACCGTCCGGTTCGCCGTCCACACCGACCCGGCTGCCGCCGACCACACCCGCGGGCAACTCGCCGCCGCGACCCCCGCCCACGAGGCGGTGTTCTATTCGATCGGCGGCGGCTTCGTCGAACGCGAGGACCAGAGCACCGCCGTCGGATCGACCACCCCGGTACCGTTGCCCTTTCGCACCGGCGCCGAACTGCTCGCGATCTGCGAACGCGAGCACCTGAATATCAGCGACGTCATGTGGCGGAACGAGACCGCGACGCGCGACGCCGAGCAGGTTCGGGCGGGACTGCTCGAGATCTGGCAGGTGATGGCTGCGTCGATCCACAACGGGTTCACCGCCACCGGCCACCTCCCCGGGGCACTGCGGGTCACACGGCGTGCCCCCGAGTTCTACACCCGACTGGTCCGACGCGAGCAAGTCGTCGACCACGCCGACTCGATGGACTGGCTCAACGTCGCCGCCATGGCCGTCAACGAGGAGAACGCCGCCGGCGGACGAATCGTGACCGCCCCCACCAACGGCGCCGCGGGCATCGTCCCGGCCGTGCTGTTCTGGGCCCTGCGCTACCTCCCCGGCCTCGACAACCCGCAGGCCAAGGACGCCGCCGTGGTGAAATACCTGCTCACCGCGGCCGCGATCGCGGTGCTCTACAAGGAGCGCGCCTCGATCTCCGGCGCCGAAGTCGGCTGCCAGGGCGAGGTCGGCTCGGCCTGCTCGATGGCCGCCGGCGCCCTCGCCGAACTTCTCGGCGCCACCCCCGCCCAGGTCGAGAACGCCGCCGAGATCGGCATCGAACACAACCTGGGCCTGACCTGCGACCCGATCGGCGGACTCGTGCAGATCCCGTGCATCGAACGCAACGCCGTCGCCGCCGTCAAGGCCGTCAACGCCGCGAAGATGGCCCTGCACGGCGACGGCACACACCGTGTCTCACTCGATCAGGCCATCGAAACCATGCGACAGACCGGCATGGACATGCTCTCCAAGTACAAGGAAACCTCCACCGGCGGCCTTGCGGTCAACGTCCCCGAATGCTGACATGCCCCCACCCACCCGAACTCGACCCCACGGAGCGAACACGCGATTCTGTCGGCACACGCTCCGCCCGAGAACCACGCACGAAGCGGATGATGAGGCTGTGAGCGAACGAGAGATCCAAGCCGCGATCGACGAGATCGCCGAGGCGCTGGGCACCGGCGCATCCCTCGACGACCTCACCGGCCGACTCGTCGCCTACAGTGCCCAATTCGGCCGCGCCGACGACGCCCGCGTGCGCGCGCTACTCAACCGCGAGGTCCCCGAGGACATCCGGGAATGGGAAGAGCGCCACGGCACACGGACCGCCGTCGAACCACTGATCATCCAGGCCAACCCGGACCTGAAGATGGAAGCGCGGATCTGCATCCCGCTGATTCACCGCGGCGTCCGCACCGGGCTGCTGTACGTCATCGACCCACTCGCACCCGAGGACCCGGACCGAGTGACGACGACGGTCAACGCCATCACCGGCCACGTCGAACTGCTCGCCACCGTCCTCTACGAGATGGCCTCACCGCATCTCGACGAACGGCATCAACGCGAACTCGAATTCTTCGCCGCCTGCCAAGGCAACGCCGGCGCCCTCGAGACGGTCGCGAACTGGCCGCCGGTACGATCTGCGGCAAGCCTGCGACTGGCGGTGTCGATCTTCGCCACCGGCGAGGACATCGCCGAATTCTCCGAGACCCGGGCCGCCCAACTGAGGCTGGCCAGCCAGCAAACCGTCTCCCGGTACCCGAGTGTGATCGCCGGATCCGTGCAGGACACCCACTCCGTGGTCCTGCTACGACCGGACAACGAAGCCAACGCAGCGCTTCGCCTG
This sequence comes from Rhodococcus sp. T2V, assembly GCF_029269925.1. Classification (NCBI taxonomy): domain Bacteria; kingdom Bacillati; phylum Actinomycetota; class Actinomycetes; order Mycobacteriales; family Nocardiaceae; genus Rhodococcus; species Rhodococcus sp. T2V. Next base: position 105,168 of record NZ_JARJBD010000004.1, on the reverse strand, counting down.
CATCAACGCCTCGCCGCTGCGTCCGGAGTCGGGCAGCCCGGCGACACGGCCCCCGAGCGCCTCTACACCGGTGTGGCAGAGAATATCTCGTCGACGAGCGAGCTTCCCGAGGCATACCGGAGGGCCGTGATTGCCGCCCAGACGGCCGCCGTCGAACCGGAATCCGGCACGATCGCCACCTGGGAGACGATTGGCCCGTACCGGCTGATCGCCACCCGACTGCGCACCGACGGATCCATCTCCGACCTACTCGACACCCTCGTCGACGCAGACCCCAACGGTGACCTCGTGAACACCCTCGAGGTGTTCTACGACCAAGGCGACAACGTCAAAGCCGTGGCCGACACCCTGCACCTGCACCGCACCAGCCTGTACTACCGGATCAACAAGATCCGAGACATCCTCGGCGTCGACCCCCTGGGCGGCGCCACCCGCCTCGAGTTGCACCTCGCGCTCAAAGCCCGCCGCTGGACCCGCCGCCCGCGGATCTGAACCTTCCGAACCAGGCGGGCGTACCCGGTCCGGCAATCGGCGACTTGCCTCCACGCGAACCCCGATCAGGCAGACTGAAAGCGCTGGTCGGCCCGCGCCCGCGAGCGCGTGGTGCCCGGACCGACGGGCCTGGAGGAGCACAGTGTTCCAACGCGCGACCGACACCACCGGAGCCGGGCACGTCCTCGACGAATCGCAGGTCGCCGAGGACGCCCCACCTCGCCGACCGTGGCGCGAACTGCTGATGTCCACCCCGGGCCGGCTCACCCTCCTCGGCGCTCTGTTGATTTCAGCCACCCTGGTCGCAGGGGTGGTGCCGTCCGTCTCGGTTGGGGCCCGCCAACAACAAATCCAGACGCTGCGCGGCCATACCGAACCGCTGGCGGTCGCAGCGCAGTCTCTCTACAGCTCACTGTCGATCGCCGATGCAGCCGCCACCACCTCGTTCATCTCCACCGACGCCGATCCGACGACGCTGCTGCACACCTACAATCAAGCGCTCGCGGACGCCTCGGCAGCGCTGGTCGTCGCCGGCACCGGAGTCGACCCGCAGAACCGGGACGCCGTGCAGCAGTTGACGGACATCTCCCGGCACCTCGGCGTCTACGCCGGACTGATCTCGACCGCCCGCGCCAACGACAACGCCGGAAACCCGATCGGGGTGGCCTACCTCGGTGACGCGTCCGCGCTGATGCAGGACACCGTGCTGCCGATGGCGCACACCCTCTACTCGGACCAGATCCGTGCCGTCGCCGACACCCAGACCCGAACCGAGCAGCTTCCCACAGCTGCGCTCGCGACCACGATCGTGGTCCTGGCGTTGCTCGTCCTCGCACAGCTGTATCTGGTGCGCAAGACGCACCGGCGACTGAACCCTGCTCTGCTCGCCGCCACCGCGCTGGTGGCAGTCATCGCGCTGGGGGTGGGCACGGCCGGTCTGGTGTCCTCGACAGCCGGCGCGCGTGCACGGGTGGAGGGCACCGAGCCGCTGAGTGCGATCGCGAGCGCCGGAATCCTCGCGCAGCAGGCCCGCGCCGACGAAACGCTGTCGCTGTTGCAGCGCGGTTCCGACAGCCGGCCCGAGGTCGACTACACCGCGTACACCGCCGCGCTCGCACACCTGCTCGCACAGACCCCGCCGGGATCTGCGGCCGCCACCCCCGTGGCCGCGGCGAACGCGGAACTCGAACGGTGGCGCCACGCTCATACTCGCCAGCAGCAGGCACTCGACCGCGGCGACTATCAAGGCGCCGCACGCATTGCGGTGGGTTCCGGCGCCGACGACTCCGCGGCCGCCTTCGACGACCTCACCACACACATTCAGGAGGCGATCACTGCGTTGCGGGAAGAGGCAGTGAACGCCACCACCGAGTCGTATCGGGCCCTGTCGGCCCTGGCGGACGGTGCGGTCGCGTTGAGTGTGCTCGCCGCGCTCGCCGTCGGAGCCGGGGTGTGGCCCCGAGTGAACGAGTACCACTGATGCAGCCCCACCCCCGTATGACCGCGTGCCGGAACCTCTTCGGCGTGTTGATCACGGCCGCAGTCCTCCTCTCGGGATGCTCCGCGCCGCAAGAGCTCTCGCCGCCGGCCAACGGATCCTACGGCGACCTCCCCCTCCCGAACGGCACGACGATCATCACGCCCATCGCCGACACCGGCGGCACTGCGCCGCCCGAACCGCAATCACCAGCAGAGTGCGGCGCCCTTGCCAGCCTTCGCCCCGCCCCGCCGGGCACGGCATCCGCAGGCGGGGCGGTCGCCGCGATTCGCGCGCGCGGCCGGTTGATCGTCGGTGTCGACCAGAGCACCAACCTGATGAGCTTCCGCGACCCGGTGACTGGCACTCTGTCCGGTTTCGACGTCGACATCGCACGGGAAATCGCACGGGATCTGCTCGGGGATCCGTCCCGGATCGAATTCCGCCTCCTGACATCGGCCGCCCGACTCGACGCACTGGAGAACAACGATGTCGACATCGTCGCCCGCACCTTCACGATCACCTGCGCACGGGCGGAACGAATCGCGTTCTCGACCGTGTATTTCCGGGCGAGCCAACGCCTGCTGGTGCGCACCGACGCCGCAACAGAGGCTCCGGTGAACCTGGAGAGCCTGGCGAACCGGAGAGTGTGCTCGCTCGTCGACACTCCCTCGCTCGATGCCGTGCAGCGGCTGGTGCCCACCGCGACGATCGTCGCCGTCCGGGACCTCGACGATTGCCTCATCGTTCTCCAACAGCGCCAGGCCGACGCCGCGAGCACCGATGACGTCATCCTGGCGGGGATGGCAGTGCAGGACCCGCACCTCGAGGTCACCGGCCCCGAGTTGCAGTTGGATCAATACGGCATCGGCGTGAACAAGGACCACGACGACCTCGTGCGGGCAGTCAACGGCACCCTCGAACGCGTACGCTCCGACGGGACCTGGATGCGTTTGTACGACCGCTGGCTTGCCGCCCCGCTCGGTCCGGTGGCCGGCCCGCCCACCCCGACCTACCGTGATTGACAGCGGCAGGCAACGGTGATGCGGTCGAGCCTTCCCCTGTGCCGGGCTCCCCCTCGGCGGCGACGAATCTCTTAGCTGACCGCCCGGTGAACGCGAAACGCTGCACACACATCGGCCACGAGGGCTAGCATCCCCGATCGTGACAACATTGCGCGGCGTGCCGATGACACTTTTGCGAATGAATTATCAATTGCTGCGCATCCCTTTGCAATTCGTGGAGTACGTCGCAATCACGCAACTCGACGAACGCGCGCCGGCGCGCCTCGCCTACGAGCAATTGCTGATTCGGTGCGATCGCGCGGCCGCCTATCTTCTCGACGACGGGAACGCCGACGGCCGAGCGGCGGAACTTCACCGACATACGACTGCCGTTCGAGCCGGAATTGCCCGTCGACAACAGCAAGTAGATGCCGAGAGCGCGACGCTCCTGGATCTCCAGCGCGCCCGGTTCCATCAGCGCCGCCAACCCCGCAGGACCACCGACCCGGCGTGACGCACCGCGCTTCGCCGGCGCGGCAGCGGCCGATGGGGCGGCACTGCACTCCGCCACACAATCCGGGCCCTGGTGACGCCAACGGAGACTGCGGATCGGCTTGCGGAAGGTGCCAGCTCCCGTTGAGCGGAGCAGGAAGTGCCGGTGGAGGCTCGCACGTGCGGCGACGAGACACGTCCGGCCGCCCCTGCCCCGAAACTCCACTGCTGCACGGCCGGCATCTCAGATCGGAAGAACAAGTCGGCCTCGTCGAGCGCCTCGTCGAAGGCGTGTGGAATCACCCGATCCAGCACGGCACGGTAGCCATCGCCGCACACATGTCGCAGGAATCCGTCCACCGCGGCGGCCTTGTCGCCTGATCTATAGGCGGCGATGACCGGCTGTAGCGCGGCAGTGACCTGCTCGGAGCTGGAGATCCCCCGGACGGCGGGTTCGAGCAGTGCCACCGTGCCGACGCGCTCGGGATTCTCCGTCGCCAAGTGGAGTGCGACGAGCGCACCGTAGGAGTGCCCCACGACGTGAGCCTGTCCCAGCCGACGTGGTCCATCCACCTGACGCAGATTGCAGCATCTTCGGCGACTGTACGGCCCCGATATCCCCCGGAGTCTGATTCTCGAAGACGGCGCCGGTACCGCAAGGTCGAATACTCCATCAACTGCTCGGCCAGTGGGTCGTACCACGAGACGAAGGCACTCGCGTGTACGAGGACGACGCGCTCACCGCCCTCGCACAGCTGATAGGTCAGTTCGACGTCGCCGAGCCCCAGACTATCCACGGCGTCCCCCACGGATCCGCTCCATGGAGTCAGTTGAAGCGGAACGGCTCACGAAGTCAAGGGCATCCACGGCACGAAACCCGGTGGGCGGCCCCGCAGCGCCACCCACCGGGTTTCGGCCTTCAATCGGCGCGTCGCACGTAGCGCGAAACGCCTCTAACGAAGCGGGAACCCGAGACGGATGAGCGATTCCTTCAGCCGATCCCGCCCGTTCAGCCGCGCCGCGGACGCGAGTCGGTCCAGAACCCGTTCGATCCAGGAATGTTCGAGCTGCTGCGCAGAGTAAAAGGCTGCGATCCGCCCCTCGTAGGCGTCGACGTGGTCACGCTGGGCGGGCAGGTCGTATTTCTCGTGGTGCAACACCGCCGCTCGGGGCAGGCGCGGTTTGATCTGGGCGTCGGCGTCCGGATGCGGATGTCCGACGACGAGCCCGAACACCGCGAACACGTGGGGTGGCAGGCCGAGTTCCGCCGCGACCTCCTCGGGCTTGTTGCGCAGCGCTCCGATGAACACCGTTCCCAACCCGAGCGACTCCGCCGCGGTCACGGCGTTCTGCGCCGCCAGGGCGGCATCGATGAACCCGAGGTAGCTGCTCTCGAGGAAGTCGGCGCCCTCGATCGGCGCGCCGCGGTCGCCGGCGAGTTGACGGACACGGGCGAAGTCGGCGAGCCACACCAGCAGGACGGGGGCCTCAACGATGTGGGCCTGGTTGCCCGCGAGCGCGGCCAGACGCGCCTTCCTGTCGGGGTCGCGGACCGCGACGACACTCCACGCCTGGAGGTTCGACGACGTGGCGGCCGACTGAGCAGCCGAGACGAGGACATCGAGCGTCTCGTCGGTCAGCGGATCGGGTAGGTAGCGGCGGACCGACCGGTGCGAGTGCAGGGCTTCCAGAACCGGATTCCACTGAGCGGGTTCGGTGAGGGCGGGATCCCAATAGCGCTGCTGCAGCGCGGTGCGGGGTGCGATGTCTGCGATGGTCACCGGGACAGGAAACCCGACCGCCGTCCCCCACTCCAGTGTTAGGCGCACCGTGATTCCTGCGGGCACCACGAACCGGCCGGCCGAACGGCGACTGCCGGAACACCGGCGATCGGCGACAGTTCGCTGGATACCATCAGTTGGTCGTGAACATGTGTCGTCGACCGAATTGAGGAGTGAACGTGACGGAACGGGTCATCGTCGTGACGGGTGCCGGCTCGGGCATCGGACGATCCATCACGACCGCACTACTCGACGCCGGACACCACGTCATACTCACCGGACGCACACGCGACGCCCTCGACCACACCGCACACGGCCACGACCACGCACTCGTGGTCCCCTCCGACGTCTCCTCACCCCGATCCGTGCACAGCCTCTTCGCGACCGTCGCCGAACGGTTCGGCCGGCTCGACGTACTCGTCAACAACGCCGGCACCTTCGGCCCCACCGGCACAGTCGACGAGATCGAACCGGAAGACTGGGACCGGACCGTCGCCACCAACCTCACCGGAGCCTTCCTCTGCGCACGCGAAGCCGTCCGCATGATGAAGACGCAGACACCCCGCGGCGGACGGATCATCAACAACGGCTCCCTCTCCGCGCACACACCCCGACCCGCCAGCGTCGCCTACACCGCAACCAAACACGCAGTCTCGGGACTGACCAAGTCGATCGCGCTCGACGGCCGCGACCACGACATCTGCTGCACCCAGATCGACATCGGGAACGCCGCAACCGCCATGACGGCCGGCATCGGCCAATCCGCCCGCCAACCGGACGGATCCGTGCGAGCGGAACCCACCTTCGATCCGCGGTACGTCGCGGACGCGGTGACCCGGCTGGTCGAGCTGCCCTTGGACGTCACCGTGCCGACGATGACGATCATGGCCACCGGGATGCCGTACATCGGCCGCGGCTGACCGCAGTCCGGCAGCTACCCCGCCCAGTCGACGCGGGCGGCCAGTGCGTGCAGCGAACGTTTCCTGCTCTCGTTCGATTCCCCGACCCAGGCGATGCGTCCGTAGACGTACTCACGAAAGTGCGGTCTCCCGTCACGATTCTGCGAATCCGGTCCGTGCCGAACGCAATTGAACAGCAGCGCCTTTACGTCGTCGTACTCGGCACGAGACGCCTGCGGACGAGTGTTGACCACCAGCCCGCCCAGGTGCTGGCGCCGGTGTGCTCGCATCACCCGGGTCTTGCCCGGGTGGACGGCGAAGCCCTCGTCCGCCACGATCCGGCCGACGGCGTGGATCAGTCGATCCACCGCCAGATCCGACCCGGAGAACGCGAGGTCGTCGGCATACCGGGTGTACGCGACGCGGTGGGCGCGCGCAAGTCCGGTCAGCCTGCGATCGAGCCGGTGTGCAACCAGATTGGCGAGAGCGGGCGACGTCGGCGCCCCCTGCGGGATATGCGCACCCCGGAGCCGGCTCGCCGCGTCGAAGGGAAGCTGCGCGAGGACACCGGGTGGGGTCGACGTCGTGCAGAGCCCGGCGAGCACCCGCGACACCCGAGTCGGATAGCCGAGTGCGTCGAAGACCGCCCGCACCCGCGTCCGCGAAACCGAGGGAAAGAAAGCGCGAAGGTCGATGCGCAGCACGACCTCGTGCCCCGCGTGCGGGGCGGCGAAGGTGTGGACACTGCGACCTCGGACGAATCCGTGCGCCGCCGCATGAGGCGGAACGCGATCGAAGACGGTCCGCAGAATCCGGCGCTGTACCTCCCGGAGGCGTTCCTTCGGCGCTTCGAGCAGGCGGTTGTCAGGCCGGATCCGATAGCGGTAGTGCTGCAGCGGCGGCGCCTTCGTGCGCAGCCACCCGCCGGGATCGGCGAACCAGTCCAGTTCGGCGGGTGTGAGGCCGACCGCCTCGGCGACCGCGGAAGTGCGCGACCACTGCGGGACGTCGAACCTCCAGTCGTTGCCGGATACTTCGTCGACGATCGGCTCTGCTCGCTCGATCAGCGGGAGGTCCGACAGCAGCCGAAAGACGCTGTCGACGCCGTCGATCGGCGGCGTGGGCATGAGGTCGTGGAGCCGTGCCGCGATCCGGGCGGCGTCCGGCACTCCGGATTCCTCGAAGCGGAGGACGAGGCCGGCTCTCGTCCAGGCACTGTCGATCGCCGCCGCCGCGAGGCGACGGGCGAACTCGGGCGGCAGGGCGGGACGTTCCGTCATGCGTGCGACGATGCGAGGTGACCGATATCTGTCGTCTGCGGCGCGCCGGAGCACGCGGAGCATGCGGTCGCGCGTCGGACGGTGTCTCCGGTGAACACTGTCGAGCCAGGGGTTACCCCTGACGTGGTCGCGACCGGCGAACCGGCCACACCACTCTCACCCCCGCACCGTCGCACCTCGTGAGAATGCCACATGATCTCTGCCGTGCGGGGCCCTATCGGTGCTGATTTCGAATCGAGCGACTCCGCCAATCGGAGTGCGCAGTTGAGCCGGTCAGCGGATCACCCCGTCTCGCCGAAGAGTTTCGCTCCGACTCGTTTCGACAGACCTCATGTGAGTGAATGCAAGTAGCGTGGCGGCGAGTGCTGCCGCCAGAACGATGCCCGACGCGACGAGCAATGTCAGGTGGTAGCCATCGGAAAGCAGTGGTGTGACGATGAGCGGGCCCCCGATCTGACCGAGACTGTATCCGGTCGTCAGGACCGCGACCGCGCGTGGGAACTGGAGGTGCGCGCCGATCGTCAGCGTCATCTGACTGATGCCGAGGAATGTTCCCCCGAACAGGAAGGCAGAGATCAGGGCCGGCCAGGTGCGGTCTGCCAGCGCAGGCAACGCGATGCCGGCGGCCTGAACGACGAGGGCGGTCACCAGCAGGATCGGGCGAGACCATCGCCGGCCGAGCAACGCCCAGAGTGGAGCGGACGGTAGCGCCGCCAGCCCGACGATCACCCAGGCGCCACTGCCGGCGACGCTGCCTGCGGTGTGGTCGATCGCTGCGACGAGAAACGTGCCGGCGATGATGTATCCGACGCCCTCGAGGGAATAGCTGATGAACAGCATGCTGAACGAGCGTTGCTTCCTCTTCGGCGATTGTCGGCGCTCCACCGTCGGCGCCATGGGAGCGCGTTCCGGTGTGAGCGTCCACGCGGCGAGGGTGCAGATCAGGGTCAGCAGTGCAGCCGCCCACCACACCGACTCCCACGTGCTCATCGACCGCAGGATCAGGACGACGAGTCCGGACAGTGCGATACCCGCCCCGATTCCGCCGAACGCCCAGCCCGACAGGTGCGCAGCCTGCCCACTCAGAGTGGAGTGCATGGCGCCGACAGCGATGACGAACACCATCGCACTGGTGACACCTGCGATGAATCGCAACGCGCCCCAGAAGGTTTCGTTCGATGCCACCGGCATCAACGCCAGCGTGAGGGTCAGGACGAGCAGCGAGACACGCAGGGTTGCCGCCGAGCGCATCATCCCGGGTAGGGCGATCCCGGCGAGCGCCCCGATGAGATATCCGAGATAGTTTGCCGTCGCCAGAGCGGCGCCCGCCGACGGTGTCAATCCTGCCTGGGCCTCCATCAGCGGAAGTACGGGTGTGTAGACGAACCGTCCGATGCCCATACTCGCCGCCAATGCAGCCCCGACCTGGCCGACCGTGACCCACGGCGATGTCGGCGTGCGGAACGTGACCAGGTCTTCGGCGCCACCAATTACGTTCATACGTTCTCTTTCACAGACATTCGCAGCGTTAGCGAGCCACAGATTGCAGGGAGGCCGGGCGGTTGGACTCGCGGGTGTGGAACAGGAAACGCGACAGGGCAGGGGTCGTGGTGGCGTCCTTGCGGCGGATGAACAGTGTTTCCGCGCGCGAGTCGGCCGGCGCGAGATGATGCACCTTCAAGGCCGCCGCCGACGGCGACGCGGTCACGACGCCCAGCGGCAGCAGCGTCACACCCATTCCGGCGGCCGCGCACCCGAGGATGCCCTCGAGACTTCCGAACTCGAGGACGTCCGGACTCGGCAGACCGTGCTGCTCGAAGAGCCGCTCGAGTCGAGCCCGGTAGGCGCATCCGGCCCGGAGGACGAGAACCTTGTGCCGCCGTCCGTCCGCCGACACGGAGTCCAAGCCCGCCACGCGAACGCCGCTCACCAGCACCAATTGCTCGATGAACACCTGCTCGGAGACCAGGTCCGGATGCCGCACCGGTCCGCAGACGAACGCCCCGTCGAGTCGATGCTCGAGCACCTGGGTGGTGAGGGCGTCGGTGGTGTCGGTCGTCAGGGTGAAGTCGACTCGGGGGCATTCCTCGCTGAAGGCGGCCAGCACCCCGGGGAGCCGCAATCCCGCGGTGGTCTCCATCGACCCGATCGCGAGTCGTCCGGAGGGATCCAGGTCGTCGCCGACGACCTGCGTCACTTCGCGTACGAGCCGAGTGATGTGTTCGGCGTATGGCAGCAGACGTTCGCCGGGGTTTGTCAGAGTCACTCCGCGCGCATGGCGGCGAAACAGTTCCACTCCGAGTTCGTCCTCGAGCGCCCGGATCCGGGAGCTGATGTTCGACTGCACCGTCAGAAGTTCCTTCGAAGCCCGGGAGATTCCCCCGGCGCGGGCCACGGCCAGGAAGAAGCTCAGATCGCCGATGTCCATCAGGCGTCCCGCGCTTCTCTCCACAGGTCCCGGACGATCTCCCCTGCGGGGGCCGACCGGGCACTGCGATACCCGACGCCGGCCCACAGGGCGAGGCCCTGCGGATCGTCCGCGGCGCCCGCCGCGGCCCGCAACCCACTCGTCAACAGGTGAACCTGCGGATATGCCGTCACCGCGTAGGAATCGAAGTCGCGGATGAAGTCGTTGACCAGGCCACGGGCGGGACGACCCGAGAAGGCGCGGGTGACGACGGTGTCGGTGAAGCGGTCGTCGTGCAACGCGGCGCGGTGTGCGGCTTTGGTGCCCGCCTCGTCGGCGCGCAGGAGAGCGGTACCGATCTGAACGGCGGTGGCGCCCGCCGCGAGAGCCGCAGCGACGTCGTCGCCGGTCGCGATCCCTCCCGCCGCAACGAGGGGAAGGTCGACGGCGGCGCGGGCCGCCTCGACCAGGTCCCGGGTCGAACGTGGGTCCGGCTCCGCGTCCGGGTCGAGCGTCGCCCGGTGCCCGCCTGCGTCGACTCCCTGCAGACAGATCGCATCGACGCCCTGCTCGGCGGCCGACCGTGCCTCGGCGACATCCGACACCGTGGCCACGACGGCAGTGCCGGCGGCGTGCAACCGATCGACGACGCCTCGCGGCGGAAGGCCGAACGTGAAGGACACCACGGACACGGCGAGCTCGACCGCGAGGTCGACCTTGGCGTCGAACGCGTCGTCGTCGTGGTCGACAACCTCGGGCAGCACCACGTTCCGGCGTTCGGCGAGCGGCTGCAACCGCTCCCGATAGGCCTCCACGGCCGCGCGGTCGGCCAGGGGACGGCCCGGGACGAAGAGATTGAGTCCGAATGGTGCGTCCGTCAGAGCGCGAACCGCGTCGACCTCATGGCGAACCGCGTCGACGCTCTTGTACCCGGCCGCAAGGAAACCGAGACCGCCGGTGGACGAGACCGCCGCAACGAGTTCGGGGGTGCTCGGCCCTCCTGCCATGGGCGCCCCGACGATGGGAATTCGGAGGTCTTCCTCGAAATCGAACACCAGGATCCTTTCGGTGGATGGGTGCGTGACGAACGAGGTCACGCCCTGCTCACGCTTCCGTCCACCATCGTGCGCCGCCGCATCGGGGAGCGGAAATGCCGTTTCGGCTGGATCTATGCTTGGCAGTTATGACCATCGAACTGCGGCATCTGCGAGCGGTCGTGGCGGTCGCCGAGGCGGGCTCGTTCACCGCCGCGGCGACCGCGCTCCACATCACGCAACCGGCGCTGACCCGAACGGTGCAGCAACTCGAGGCCTCGCTCGGCGTGCGGTTGTTCGACCGGACCTCGCGCGCGCTCGCCCTCACCGAGGACGGCGCCGAGTTCGTCGAGAAGGTGCGCGTCATTCTCGGTGACCTCGATTCCGCGGTGGCGCTGTACACCACCCGAACCCTCGCCCTGGGCTTCAGTTGGCTCCTCCCCGACCCGTGGGCGCAGCAGGTGATCGACGACGTCGAGAGGAACTCCCGCGCCACCGTGGTTCCGCGTCGCTGCGACGACCCCATCGCCGCGCTGAACAACGCCACCGTGGACGCCGCGGTCGTCCGCCGGGACGTCCCGGGCGACGAGTTCGTGCAGCATCCGCTGTTCGAGGAGCAGCGGATCGCGGCGGTATCTGCTGCCTCGCCTCTCGCGAGCCGCGAGTCCATCGACTGGGCGGAGTTCGGAACTCTTCCGCTGGTCATCAACACCCTCAGCGGCACCACGTCCGAGGATCTGTGGCCGAACCATGACGGCCCGGTGGTGACGTGCTCGAATTTCGACGAGTGGCTCGAACTGATCGCTGCGGATCGCGGTGTAGGCACAGTTCCGGAAGTCGCCCGGCGGCGGGTGAACCACCGCAACGTCCGGTTCATCCCGCTGGTCGGTGCGCCGCCCGCGGTCGTGAGGTTCGTGTACCGCCGCAACCGGGTGACGCCGCTGCTGCGGGTATTGCGGGACGCCGCGATCCGCAACTCTCCCCCACCCGGCGGCGCCACCGCCCGTCAACCGCGCTGACCGTCACCGCCGTCACGCAGTTGCGCGATCTCCCGCTCCAGTTCGGCATTGCGGGATTTCAGGATGTCGATTTCGTCCTGCAATCCCTTGCGGGCCAACGTGAGCGATTCCCGCATCCGCGCCTCGCCGTACTTCGGGGGAATGTTCTTCGTGCAGTTCCGGTCCAGCGCCTCGACGTGGACGACGATCGCGCGGTCACAGCCGGCCTTCACGACCCCGTCAGGCGTGGTCAGGAGTCTGGCGACGAGACCCGGATCGTCGGCACGCTCGACGACCTCGGCTCGTCCGTAGACCTTGACTCTGGTGCGGGTGGGGTAGTCGATGAAGAAAAGGGCCACTGCGTCGTTCTCGTCGAGGTTGCCGATCGTGACGAACTGCTGATTTCCCGAATAATCCGCGAGCGCGATCGTCGAGGGATCGAGCACGTGCACGAAGCCGGTCGGTCCGCCCCGGTGTTGGATGTAGGGCCACCCGGAGGGCGTCACCGTCGCGAGGAAGAACGAGTCGGTGGCCCGGATCAGTGCGGTCACAGTTGTGTCGAGTTCGTCGGGCCTGCCTACGTTTTCGCCCTGCGCTCGCCTCCGCCCGTACCAGTGGATGCTTCCCGTCGCCTTCTGCCGCTCGGCCACCGGGGCGGTGAACGCGATCGCACCGTACCGGGTCGGGTGTCTCATGACGAGTACTCGGATTCGATCTGCTTCCACGCCCGCCGGACTATCGGGCTGTCCACTCCCCGCCGTAACGTCAGCACGAACACCACCGCTGTGACCGCGGTGACCGCGACGGGATAGATCAGCGTCTACGTAGATCTCATACTCTCTGCCACTGGTGTGGCGGGCGGGGGAGATGTACGTGTGTCACGGCTACCCGCATCACCATGCGGTGGTGCGGGTTTGACCGTGTCCCACACCGACGCTTCGGGTGCAGGAACATGCTGTTTCGGAGTCACCCCCACCCGGGGTGTCACGGTGGGGAGGCTGCGGCGGACCCGGCGATGCCGCGGCCGAGGTGGTGTCGGACTGGTCTTGTCCCGGGACCTGCGCACCGGCGCGTGCTCGACGACCCGGATCGCGGGCAGCTGCCCCCGCCGCCGGATCACCTTGCGTTTGCCGAGCAGCGCCCGTTTGGCCAGGTTCACCCCCGCGACGTGATCGCGGTTGCCGCCGACCCGACAACCCGAACACCACGCGGTGTGATAGCCGCCGGGGCGGGCAAGGGGTTCGTCGCAGCCCGGACATTGTGCGGACGATCCGCGGGCGGGCACCGACACCACCGCGATCCCCACACCGGCCGCGGTGTGCGCGAGCGCAGCGACGGCTTTACGGCGGGCGGACTGTGCGGCCCGGTTGTTGTTGACCCGTCCGTGTCCACGGGTCTCGAGAGTGGTGAGGTCCTCCACCGCGATCACCTGCGCACCCGCCGCCTCGGCGTAGTCGGTGACCTGGCGGGCGAAATGGAATCCCAGTTCCCGGTTGATCTTCCCGCGCTTGACGCCCACCGCCTCGCGGTGAGCGTTCAGGACGGCGATCTTCTCCTCCAGCCGAGCGCGGACTTCGGAAGGGCCGGTGGCGGCCAGCTTCTCCAACCGGGCCGCCTTGCGGTGCAGCACCTGCCCCTCAGTTTGCAGGCGGGTGAGTTTGGTCCCGAGGCCGCGGTCGTCGTACGTGAAACCCCGAAAGTCCGAGGACAACCCGTCCGGGTCCTCTGTGGTGATGGCGGCGGCGCCGAGCGTGGACGGCGACCAATCCACCCCCACCGCGACGGTCGCCGATACCAGGTCACCCTCGGGGACGAGTTCGGTCGCCGCGCACCGCAACAACAAACCCTGTCCGTCGAGGACCAGAGTCGGCAGGTGCCAGTCGATGATCGCCCGGCCGTGCAGGTGCCCGGGGATGGTGGCGGTCAGCCGGACCCGCCGCCACTGCGCCCGCCCCGCCGGGGCCGGGCAGGTCGGCAGCTTCACCGTCAACCCCAGCTCGTCACCGGTGACGGTGATCTGTGCGAGCTGACGATCGACTGCCGAGAGCCGGGCCATCGCACTTGTCTGAGGCGGGCCCTGCATGTCGGTGATCCGCAACCGACCCGCCGGCATCCCGGTGGTGCGGCGGGCGCGTGCGACGAGCTGACGTCGCACGCCCCGAGCGAAACCGGGCGGCACCCAGTCGCCCGGTTCGGTCGGCGCCGCCAGAGTGCCCGTGGCCGGGTCGAATCGCGCCGACAGTGCCGTGATCGCGGTGTCCCGGTAGGCGAGGGTCCGCAGGGTCGCCATCACCTGCGCGGTCACCACCCTGCTCACCCGCGACGGCACGTAGATTCCGTCCGGGTAGTGCGGGTGCCAGCCGAGGCGGGCGGCGGCGACATGACCCTGTGCGGGCAGCCGGCGACCCGCACCGTCCCGTCCGGCGGCGAGCACATCGAACGTGACCGGCTGCCACAGCCGCGCCACCAACTCGGTGCCGGCCGCGGCGACCAGGTCGAGGAGCCACCCCACCCGGGTATCGACATCGTCGAGACCGATCGACTCGCCGGTCGCGTCATCGACGGCCACGTGGGCGCGGGTGGTGAACGCGAACTGCCGCGGCGCAGTCGATCCCGGCTCGATCACGCCGGCCGGTCCGGCGCCAGGAACACCCCGAATGCAACTTGGCCCATCGCTTTTCCGAGAAGCGCCGCCATCGTCCGACAAGCTCATCGATTACCCCCCTTTCCCGCCCTCTGCCACCCCCGCGAGGCCTCGACTGTAACGCCGACCTCCGACAAGAACCGCTCGATCCGCGCCACCAGCACGAACCGGGTCAATCGATACCACCACACCGCACCACCGGGTGTCTGCCCCCGGGCCGCGTCGTCGAGCATCCGGCCGCGCCCCGCCCGCTGCTCCCACGAGACACGAACCGCGATCCTTGCAGATCCGATACAGCGCACCAATATCGCTCTTCCGCAACATTGTGCTGATCGGCTGGCACCCGGCACCCCAACAGTGCCTTCGCCCTCTCGGGAGTCGCTCCCGCACAACCTGATACAGTCCTGTCTAGATCGACGCCCCGGTCCGCACGGCTACAGAGTTCGGGACCCGAACCCGTGCGCCGAGACGGCAACCGGCCCTCCGTCGGCGCCCTGGCGCACCCCAACGACCGGCAGCCCCACGAATTCCGCAGACGCCAATCCGCGGTGACAGACAGTGCCAGAAACTGGTAGCGAGCACTAGCTGGACGCGGTGATGATCTTGCGAAGACTGCTCTTCGCTCCACCGCTCGCGAGAGCAGGTGGTGAAACGGACTGGCTGGTCATGGGGAATCCTTCTGGGGGACGCGCGGGGTGAGGGTTTTGCGAGGTCGCACCGATCGGGCGCTAGGAGCCGATCGCCGCCAGGTCGTGGGAAGTGCGGCCCAGGATCGAGCAGGCCGTGCCGACCATCTCGTCGATGATCGACGCCACGGTGTCGACTCGATCGATCTGTCCGACGACCTCACCGACGATCAGATTCGCGACGTCGTAGTCCTCGGCCTTCACCGCTGCCCGGAACTGCGCCTGCCTCTCCCGGAGCGCGCCCCGCAGGCCCGACTCGTCGCCGTGCCACCGGCGGATGAAGTCGTTGTGCAGGACTCGTCCCGTGTACCGAGTCGGCCAGGGCTTCTCACGCACGATGTCGAAGGCGCTCTGCCTGATCGTGTCGTCCCCACCCGCCGACAATGCGCGGTGCTGGGCCGCACGCGGAATCGCCGCCTCCTCGGCCGCCCAGAACCTGGTTCCGACGAGGGCGCCGTCGGCACCGAGCGCGAGCGCGGCCGCCAGGCCCCGGCCGTCGCCGATTCCACCGGCCGCCAGCAGCATCACCTCCGGCGCCTCCCGCCGAAGGACATCGGCGATCTCGGGCACCAGAGTGAACGTCGATCGGGCCCCCGTCCCGTGGCCGCCCGCCTCTCCGCCCTGAGCAGCGACGACGCTCGCCCCCACCTCGACCGCCCGGCGCGCCTGGTCGACATCGTGCACCTGGCAGATCAGCGGGATTCCCGCGGCACGAATCGCAGGCGCATGCGGCGCCGGGTCGGCGAAGGAGAGGAAGATCGCCGCAGGCCGGTACCCGATCGTCTTCTCGAGGAGCCTCGGTTGCTGCGCCATGGACCACGTGATGAAGCCACAACCGACCGCGCCGGTCGTCACGTGGTCGAACTGATCACGCAACCAGGCCTCGTCGCCGTATCCGCCGCCGATGAGTCCCAGCCCACCTGCCTCGGCCACGGCGTTGGCCAATCGCCAATCGGAGACGTAATCCATCGGTGCAAGGACTACCGGGTGTTCGATTCCGAATTTCTCGGTCAGACGGTTCTGCAGACTCATGCTGGGCTCCTCCACACAATTCCGACGTGTCGCCGTGTTCTCCACGTGCTGCACGTCACACCGGACGGCTTTGCGACAACGCTAGAAGCCGACAGAAGAGGGGTCCAACGGTTTGTTCCGAACCCTGCGTTCTCCAGAACAGAACGCTCGAGAAGCCGATGGCAGAGGACAGCGGGGTCGCGAAACCCACTGCTCTGCAACAGTTAACGTGCGGCTCGTACAGGAAGCCCCGATTTCTGGGGCCGATCACGCCACGTGTGCGTCGCGCAGGTTCGCGGCTTCCGCGAGGAGGTCGGGGTCTGCGGTCCCTTCGTGGACTGCGCCGATCTCGGCGAGGATCGCGGCCCGAACCTGTTCGAGACCGAGAGCCGGGTTCAGGTCCGTGAGGGACGCCGCCGTGGCGGGGTCGAACTCCAACTCGAGGGCAGCATTGACATCGGCGAGCACCGCCCGCACGGGATCCGAATCGGACACCACGAGTTCGAAGCCGAAGAGCCACGCGCCGGCGACTATTCGCTGCGCGGTCCCCGCCAACTTGACGCGGCCCCCGCCGTTCACCGTCCAATCACCGGGGCAGTACTCACCGGGAACCGGCCCGATGCGAGCATCGACACCGAGCGTCCTCAGCACGGCGACGATCCTCGGGGTGAGGCGCTGGAAGCGGGGCCGGGCCCCGACGATGCCCTCCGTGTCCGGGGAGACGATCTCCACGACGAGGGTCTGCTCGTGGTATGCCGCCGCCCGACCGCCCGCGCCCCGGACGACGGGCGTGAACCCGTGGTGCCGCGCCGCCGCTGCCGCGGCTGGAAACTGCGGCCGAACAGCGTCCAACCGCCCGAACGACAACGTCCGCGCGGGACTGTAGATCCGCACCAGCCCAGACGCATTCGGATCTCGCCCCGTGCGCCGCAGCAGCGCCGAGGCAAACGCCGCATCCATCACGGGATCATCCGGAAAATGCGTGGTCAGCAACTGCTCGATCGTCATACTCCCGTCGGTCCTCTCCGCGGCCGGCACCTCACTACAGTGTCGCCGAGGTGGACGAAAAGAGCACCCTCTTCGTCGCGAAGGCGCGACACCCGCCCGGCCCGGTGAGATGGCCGGGCCGGGCGGGTGTCGCGTTGTCGTGACGCGCCCCGCCGCGCCACCAGGAAAATCGGACCGCGGGAAAGTTACTGCCGGGCGCGGGCTTACGCCCCTACAGCGGCTCGCGCAACCTGCTCGATTCCGGCGGCGTCGAGCTTGTAGTGCCGGTACAGGTGGGTCGGCGGTCCGATCAGCGCGTATTCGTCCTTGACACCGTGCCGGACGACGCGAGTGCCGTACCCGTGTTCGGCGACGACCTCCGCGACCGCGCCCCCGAGACCGCCGATGACATTGTGTTCCTCCACGGTCAGAACGATGCGGGACCGCTGCGCGGCGCGGGCGACGGCATCGGCGTCGAGGGGCTTGATGGTGTGCATGTCGACGACTCCCGTGGAGATCCCGCCTGCGTTCAGAGCCTGCGCGGCCTCGAGAGTGGGATGCACCATCGACCCCGTGGCGATGATCGTCAGGTCGGTGCCGGCACCGTGTTCGATGGCGGTGCCGATCGTGAAGGGGTGAACGCCGTCGGCGTAGACGTCCGGGTCCTGACCTCGGCCGATCCGGAAGTAGATCGGTGCGGGATGATCGACGGCGGCGCGGAGCGCGGCCCCGAGCTGAGCGGTGTCAGCGGGTGCGATGACCGTGAGCCCCGGGATGCTGCGGGTGATGGCGAGATCCTCGGTGGCGTGGTGCGAGGTGCCGTAGAACCCGAGCGTGATACCGGCGTGGTGGCCGATGAGCCGGACCGGCTGCTTGGTGTACGCGATGTCGGTGCGGATCTGCTCGCAGGCCAGGTAGGCCATGAACGACGCGAAGGTCGCAACGTACGGCTGGAGCCCCGTAGTGGCGAGTCCTGCTGCGGTGGAGACCATGTGCTGTTCGGAGATGCCGAACTGGACATAACGGTCGGGGTGCCGCTCCTGGAACGCGACCAGTCCGTTCGAATACTTGAGATCGGCGGTACCGGCGACGATGGGATGGCCCTCGTCCACCAGATCGGCCAAGGTGTCGGCGAGTATGTGGAAGCCGGGCGCCCGTTCGATCAGGGTAAGCAGGTGCCAGGACTCGGCCTGCAGGCCGGGTGCGACGCTCATCGGTTGTTCCTCAGTTCTTCGATCGCGTTGATTTCGTCTTGTTCTGCCAGCCAGCCGAGATGCCAGCCGAATTCGGACTCCATGTAGGAGATGCCCTTGCCCTTGACGGTGTTCGCGATGATCACCGCCGGACGTGTCCGTTCGGGGTCTTCGACGATCGAGCGGAAGGTCGCGAGCAGTGCGCGGACGTCGTGTCCGTCGACCTCGTGCGCGTCCCATCCGAACGCGCGCCATTTGTCGCCGAGCGGCTCGATGTTCGTCACGGTGTCGATGCGGCCGTCGAGAGAGTGGTCGTTGCGATCGACGATCGCGATCAGGTTCGCAACGTCGTGGTGGGCCGCACCGAGCGCGGCTTCCCAGATCTGCCCTTCGTGCAGTTCGCCGTCTCCGAGGAGAACGAAGACGTTGGAGGGGCGGCCCTGCAGGCGGGTGCCGAGAGCGATACCGGTGCCGGTCGACAGGGCATGCCCGAGCGATCCGCTGCTGAAATCGATGCCGGGGATGCGGGTCATGTCGGGGTGGTCGCCGAACGCGTTGCCGAGGCGGGTGTACTCGTCGAGTTCGGCGGGGTCGAAGAATCCCCAATCCGCCAGGAGCGGGTAGAGCGTGGCCGCGGCGTGGCCCTTGCCGAACAGGAAACGGTCTCGGTCGGGCCAATCGGGCTCGCCTTTCCGAAGCCGCATGACGCCGTAGTACAAGGTGGCGAGGATCTCGGCGCAGGAGAAGCCGGACGCGTAGTGGCCGGTCTTGGCGATGGAGATGAGGCGGACGGTTTCGAGACGGGCGAACAGCGCGCGTTCGGAGATCAGGTCGACGAGTTCGTCGTCGTGGTCGGTGACCGGTGGGGTTGGTGTCAGCATGGACGAAAAGTACCAACCATCGGACGTCGTGTCCATAGAGTAATAAGACTATTTGATGGACTGTTTGTCCACTGAGCGATAATCTGGACGCATGGCAAATGACGGAAGTTTGATGTTGGTACGCAAGGTCGCGGAAGTACTCGACTTTCTGACCAAGGGGGAGGCAACCGCCACCGAAATCGCGGAAGCGATACACGAGCCGCGCAGTTCGATGTATCGGCTACTGGCGAGTCTGCAAGAGGAAGACCTCGTGGAGGCGGGATCGCGACGCGGCAAGTTCCGCCTCGGGTTCAAGCTGGTGTCACTCGGTTCGGCGGTGGTCGAACGGTTCGACGAGCGCCGGTTTGCGCAGCCGGTCATGGAAAGACTCCATGCGCTCACCGGCGAGACGGTGTTTCTCTGCGTTCCCCGCGGTGATCAGGCAGTGTGCATCGAACGCCTCGACGGCAAACGCGTGCAGTCGCTGGCCCTGCGGCTGGGAGGGTCCCTGCCGATGCATACCGGTGCCGCCTCCCGCGCCATCCTGGCCTTCCGGGACGAAAGCGAGTGGGAGGCATACATCGCCCGCAACACCCCACTGACCCGACTGACCCCCTCCACCCCCGCCGAGCCGTCCGAATTACGGGCACTCCTGCGGCGCACCCGCGACGAGGGGATCGCGATCAGCGACCAGGACGTGACGGTCGGCGTGGCGGCGATCGGCGTCCCGATCATCGACTACCAGGGCCGGGTCCGGGCGGCACTCTCGATCAGCGGCGTCCGCGAATCCATCCTCGGGGTCGACGGCGACCGGTGGAAGGCGGAGGTGATCAGCGGCGGACAGGAGATCTCTCGCGCCCTCGGCGTAGACCTCGCCGGCCAGAAGGTCGCGAACTTCGGGTAACACCCCGCCGCTGCCCCCTCCTTGCATACTTTGTCTCGCCCACTAGACATGTCGTCCGTGAAGTGAGACAGTGGTGAGCACCATAGTCCGTGGTACGACTCACCAGCAGGGAGGCAAGGACATGAGCGGCGAGCTTCACGACCGCGTGGTCGTGATCACCGGTGCAGGGGGCGGCATCGGCGGGGCCTGTGTTCGACACATGCTCGCAGCGGGGGCCGAGGTGGTCGGCGCCGATCTCGACGTCACCACCTCGGACCTGCCCCACGATTCCGAGCACCTACGCCTGACGACGGTCGACCTTCTCGATCCGTCCGGCGCCCAGACGATGATCGACTTCGCGCTCGACCAGTTCGGGCGCGTCGACGTCCTGGTCAACAACGCCGGCGTAGCGCCGGTGCGCGACAGCTTCCTGACGACGTCCGACGAGGACTGGGCCCTCACGCTGGACCTCAATCTGATGGGCTACGTCCGGGCGTCCCGTGCGGCGATCACGGCGATGCGCCGGCACGGCGACGGCGCCCTCGTCCATATCGCATCGGAAGCGGCCCGGATGCCCAATCCCCGGCTGCCCGACTACAGCGTGTCCAAAGCTGCGATTCTGATGCTCTCGAAAGTCCTCGCCGCGGAGTTCACCTCCGAAGGCATCCGATCGAACGTCGTGTCGCCGGCGTTCATCCGATCTCCTATCTATGACCGGCCCGGCGGTATCGCTGATTCCCTGGCCGCCGAATTCGGCGTCGACAAAGAGACTGCGCTCGCCAAATACGTTGAACTGAACAAGATCCCGGTGGGACGATTGGGGACCGTGGACGAGGTGGCGGGAATCGTCGTCTATCTCGCGTCCACCCGCGCAAGTTTCGTGTCGGGGGCGAATTTCTGCATCGACGGCGGCGTCACGCCCGTCGTCTGACCGATCCAGACCAGCAAGAAGGAACAGCCTGATGTCAGTTCTCGATAAAACCTGTCCACGTGCGAAAACGGCGTCGAAGATCGCTGCTGCACTGGGTACCGCGGTGATAGCGGCCGGCACCATGACAGCGTGCACGTCCGGCGCAGGTGCCGGAGACGACGGCAAGACCACGATCGGCGTCACCCTCAATGCGGCGTCGAACCCCTTCTTCCTCGCGGAAGGCCAGGAGATCGAAGCGGCCGCCGCCGAGAAGCGCGTGGAAGTGTCCGTCCAGTACGCCAATGCCGACGTCGCCGTGCAAAGCGACCAGATCGATACGTTCATCCGGCAGAAGGTGGACTCGATCATCGTCGACGCCGTCGATTCCGACGGCATCGGTCCCGCATTGCTCCGAGCGACGCAGGCGAACATCCCCGTCGTCGCCGTCGATGTCACGGCGATCGGTGCCGACGCGACCGTGACCAGCGACAACGTCCAGGCCGGCCGCGAAGCGTGCACGTATCTCGTCGAGCAACTCGGCGGATCCGGCAAGGTGGCCATCGTCGACGGGGCCGCGGTATCTGCGATCGCGGACCGTATGCAGGGATGCCGGGAAGCGTTCGACGCACACCCGGGCATCGAGGTCGTCGCCACCCAGCGCGCAGACCTCACCCGCGACAAGGCCATGAACGTCGCGAGCACCATCCTCACCGCGAACCCCGACGTGGACGGCTTCTTCGGCGTCAATGATCCCACCGCGATCGGAATCTCCCTCGCTGCACAACAGAAGGGCACCGACGTGAAGGTCGTCGGAGTGGACGGCGCGAAACAACTGACCGACCTACTCGGCAAGAGTTCCATCATCGCCACCTCGGGGCAGGACCCCGCCCAGCTCGGCCGCTCCGGACTCGACATCGCCGTTCGTCTCGCCGACGGCGAGAAGGTCGACAGCGCAACGACATTGATTCCCACCGTCCTCGTCACCGCTGACACCATCACTGCCTACAAGACCTGGGGATGAACCATGGGTACGCTCACGAAGGTCCCCGCAGCGCGTCTCGAAGGCATCACGAAGTCCTTCCACGGCAATTCTGTTCTGCGTGGAGTGTCATTGTCCTTGCATTCCGGATCGGTCTCCGTCCTCGCCGGTGAGAACGGGGCAGGCAAATCGACCCTGATCAAGGTGCTGACCGGTATCCACCAGCCGGACTCGGGAACGATCCACCTCGCCGGCGCCCCAGCGCACTTCACCGGCCCGGGCGACGCACGCGCACACGGACTCACGGTCATCCATCAAGAGCTCAGCGTGGTTCCCGAACTCACCGTCGCAGAGAACATGGTGCTCGGCCGGGAGCCACGGCGGCGCCTGGGCCGATTGGACCGCGGTGCCGCCCGCCGACTCGCGGTCGCGGCACTGGCCCGGGTGGGATCGACTATCCGTCCCGAAACCTATGTGGCCGAACTCAGTACAGGTCAGCAACAGTTGGTGGAGATCGCCCGCGCCCTGTCCGAACAGCCTCGGATCCTCGTCTTGGACGAGCCGACTGCCGCACTCTCGCAGGACGAGGCCGACAATCTGCTCCGCCTCGTTGCCGAACTCAAGTCGCGCGGTCTGGCCATGCTGTACATCAGTCACCGGATGGCGGAAATCGACCGCATCGCCGATCACGTCACCGTCCTCCGCGACGGCGTCGTCGCCGACTCGATGGCCCGAGCGGACATGACCCCGGACCGGATCGTCACGTCGATGGTGGGCAGACCGGTCGAGGCGATGTACCAGCACCGGCGAGCCGCGGCACGCACCGACGTCCGACTCCAGGTCAGCGGCCTCTCCTCCGACAGAGTGCAACCCTGCTCCATCGAGGTACGCGCGGGCGAGGTCGTCGGATTGGCCGGCATCGTCGGCGCCGGCCGAAGCGAACTGTGCCGTCTGGTGGCCGGCTTCGACAAAGCCGCGGCCGGCCGCGTCGAGGTCGACGCCCGCCACGTAGACCTCGGCAACCTCCGCTCGACCGCGGCGGCCGGGATCGTGATGCTCCCGGAGAGCCGCAAGGAACAAGGCCTGTTTCTCGACATGTCGATCGCCGACAATGTCTGCCTCGGTACAGCATTCGGACGCCACCGCTTCGGCCGGACCTCGCCGTCCGCATTGACACGTGCGGCCACTCGATACACCGAGCAGATGCGCGTCAAGACCACCGGCGTCGACCAGCGCGTCGGGGATCTCTCCGGCGGCAATCAGCAGAAGGTCCTGCTCGCGCGCTGTCTGGCCAAGCAACCGTCGGTACTCATCCTCGACGAACCCACCCGCGGCGTCGACATCGGAGCCAAGGCCGACATCTACGCACTCATCAACGAGGTCGCGTCGAAAGGGGTTGCAATACTGTTGATCTCCTCCGAGCTTCCGGAGGTCATCGGACTCTCCGATCGGATCCTCGTCATGCGCGAAGGCGCGATCGTCGCCGAGGTCTCCGGCGACTCCATGACCGAGGAAGGCATCATCCGGCACGCAACCGGAAGCGTGACTGCCCCTTCATCGCTCACCGAGGTAATCTCATGACCACCCAAATTCCCTCCCCCACCCTGCCGACGGCGCCGCACCGGTCCCCGCGAACGAACGGCATCCGGCACCACGTCACCGCACTCGCCGACCGGCTCGGCGTGGCGCTCGCACTCATCGTGCTGATCGCCGTGTTCTCGGCGGTCGCACCGTATTTCCTGTCGGTGGACAACCTTTTCGACGTTGCCCGGCAGATCTCCGTGACCGCCATACTCGGTGCGGGACTGACCTTCGTCATCATGACCGGCGGCATCGACCTGTCCGTCGGGTCGGCGGTGGGCGTGACCGCGTTCGTGGCCGTCGCCCTCTCCATCAACGGCGCTCCGACCCCGATCGCCCTGCTCGGTGCGCTGGCCGCCGGCCTGGTCATCGGATTGATCAACGGTGTACTGGTCGCGGGGCTCGGGTTGGCGTCTTTCATCGTCACCCTCGCCGCGCTGACGTATCTCCGCGGAGTGACCTACGTCGGTACCGACGGCAAGACCCTGTTCTCGACGGACCTCGGCTACGCCGTCCTCGGCCACGGCTCCCTTCTCGGAGTGCCGATTCCGGTGCTCGTCATGGCCGCAGTCTTCGCGGGCGGGTGGTATCTGCTCAATCGCACCGTCTTCGGACGCTGGGTTCGCGCAGTCGGCGGCAACGCCGAAGCCGCCCGGCTGGCCGGCATCCCGGTCCGGCGAGTGCTCACCACCGTGTACGTGATCTCCGGCATCTGCGCGGCCGTGGGCGGAATCATCGCGTCGGCCCGTCTGCAGAGCGCAGTACCGGACCTCGGCGCCGGATACGAATTGTCCGCGATCGCTGCCGTGGTCCTCGGCGGGACGTCACTGATGGGTGGGCGAGGATCGTTGATCGGCACCTTGGTGGGTGCGGCGATCATCGGGGTTCTCGTCAACGGTATGACGCTGCTCGACGTCTCGACGTTCTACCAGCAGATCATCCAGGGCGCGGTCATCGTGCTCGCGGTGGCGCTGGACCGGCTGCGCATCAAGTCCTCGGGGACGCAGCATGCTTGACACACGATCAAAGGAAACCATGACCTACGAAACCATGAATCCCGATGCCGCACTGGCAAAGGTGCCCACCGAACTGTTCATCGGAGGCCGGTGGGTATCACCCGGCACGGGACAGACCATCGCGGTGGAGAATCCCGCAACCGGCGACGTGATCGCCGAAATCGCCGACGGCGGGCTCGCGGACATGGCTGCCGCTGTCGACGCCGCCGCGGCCGCCCAACGAGACTGGGCACGCACCGCACCCCGGGTGCGCTCGGACATCCTGCGCCGCGCCTACACGCTCATGCTCGAGCGATCCGACTACCTCGCCACCCTGACCACCCTCGAGATGGGCAAACCCTACGCCCAGGCGCAGGCCGAGGTAACGTACGCAGCCGAATACCTCCGCTGGTACTCCGAGGAAGCCGTGCGCATCGGCGGCCGCTATACCGTCACCGAATCGGGAGTCGGCCGTATCGTCACGATGGCCCAGCCCGTCGGTCCGTGCCTGTTCGTCACACCGTGGAACTTCCCTCTGGCGATGGGCACCCGCAAGATCGGCCCCGCGCTGGCAGCGGGCTGCACCTGCATCGTCAAACCCGCGAAACAGACTCCGCTGAGCATGCTGGCGACAGCGTCGATCCTCGAAGAGGCCGGTGTTCCCGCCGGCGTGGTCAACATCGTGCCCAGCACCGATTCGAACCGAATCGTGGCCGCGGCAATGAATGATCCACGCCTGCGGAAGATCTCGTTCACCGGCTCGACCGAGGTAGGACAGTCACTCGTGCGGCAGTCGGCCGACCAGTTGCTGCGCGTGTCGCTCGAACTCGGTGGCAACGCCCCGTTCATCGTCTTCGACGACGCGGACGTCGGCTCGGCAGTGGACGCCGCGATACAGGCGAAACTGCGTAACAACGGAGAAGCCTGCACCAGCGCCAACCGCCTGTACGTCCATTCCTCGATCGCCGGCGAGTTCGCTGCCGAACTCGCCGAGCGCTTCTCCGCGTTGACCATCGGCCCCGGCATGGACCCTGGCACCGACATCGGCCCGCTGATCGACGACAAGCAGCGACGCCAAGTACAGAGGCTCGTCGACGACGCCGTCGCCAAGGGCGCACGCGTTGTGACGGGCGGGCACGCCCTCGACCGTCCGGGCTGCTTCTTCGCGCCCACCGTCCTCACCGATGTGCCCGGCGACGCGCTCCTCATCCAGGACGAGATCTTCGGGCCGGTCGCGCCCATCATCTCCTTCGACGACGAAGCCGCGGTCCTCGAATCCGCGAACTCGAGCCGATACGGTCTCGCCTCCTACGTGTTCACCCGCGACCTGGACCGCGCGATCCGCGTCGCCGAACAACTCGACAGCGGAATGGTCGCCGTCAACCAGGGAACGGTGTCGAACCCCGCGGCGCCCTTCGGCGGCGTCAAACACTCCGGCTACGGGCGGGAAGGCGGCCCGGAAGGCCTCGCCGAATACCTGGAGACGAAGTACATCGCATTGGGCGCGGGCACCGCACCCACGAGCACCGGAGGCATCGCATGAGCGGCGGAAAGACTCTGGTCGTCGGCGCCCACGGGGTGATCGGCAGCGCGGTGGTACGCACGCTGACCGACGAGGGCAGGGACGTGGTCACGGTGGCGCGCCGCGGCCCGGTCGAGTTGCCGGGCGGGGCGGCAGTCACCGACCACATCCAGGTCGATCTCCTCGACGGCGCGGCCACCTCGGCTGCGTTCGCCGGGCGTTCCGACATCGACACGATCGTCTACACCGCGTACACCGAACGTGAGTCGATGGCGGCCACCGTGGCACCGAACCTTGCAATGCTTCGGCACGTGCTCGCGGCGGTCGGAGGGTCATCCTCCACACTTCGGCACGTCGTTCTGATCGGCGGTGGAAAGTCGTACGGCGAGCACCTCGGCTTCTACAAGACTCCCGCCAAGGAGACCGACCCCCGCCACCTCGGACCCATCTTCTACAACGACCAGGAGGACCTGCTCTTCGCCGACGCCCAGCAGCACGGGTACACCTGGACTGTCCTCCGACCGGATGCAGTGCTGGGTGTGAGCATCGGATCACCGATGAACATGCTGACCGGTGTCGGCGTCTACGCGACCCTGTGCCGGCACCAAGGTCTGCCACTGCGCTTCCCCGGCACCCCGAAGGCTTGGACGGCGCTGCACCAGGCGACGGACAGCGCCGTCGTGGGCGCTTCGGTGCACTGGGCGCTCGAGGCCGAGACGGCACGCGGAGAGATCTTCAACGTCACCAACGGTGACAACTTCCGCTGGGAGCATCTGTGGTCGGACATCGCCGGCTTCTTCGGCATGGACGTCGCACCGATGCAGCCGATGACGCTGGCCGAGCAGATGGCGGACAAATCCGCACTGTGGGACGACGTCGTCAGCCGGCACCAGCTACGCCCGCTACCGCTGTCCGCGGTGGCTGCCTGGCCGTTCGTCGACGGATGGTTCGCGATGGAGTCCGACATGGTGCAGAGCACGATCAAGATCCGCCGGGCCGGCTTCACCGGGTGCATCGACACCCATGAGAGCTTCGTCGCCAACCTCGAGCAGCTCCGGGCGCTTCGCCTGATTCCGTAATCCCTTTACACTTCTCGACAGGACTGCATCATGACCACCACTTTCAGTGACACCGATCTTCGAACCGACGCCCAGGCGTGGATCGACGGATTCTCCCGGTTCCTCGCCGCCGAACTTTCACCCACCGCTGTCTTCGCCCCGCAGGCCTACTGGCGCGACGTACTCGCGTTCACCGGGGATCTGCGCACGTTCAGCGACGAGATTCCCGCGGAGGTGCTCCGCCGCCAGGAGCTCACGAAGGCAACGAACATCCGCATCGCCGAAGAGCGGACGCCTCCCCGTCTCGTGGAGCGGGCGGGTATCCCCTGCCTGGAGGTCATCTTCGAATTCGACACCCTCGCCGGGTCCGCCGTCGGGGTCGCGCGGCTGGTCGACGTGCCAGAACACGGTCTGCTCGTGCGCTCGCTGTTCACAACCCTCGACCAGCTCACCGACCACCCCGAACGCACCGGTGAGCACCGGCCCGTGGGGCAGGCGGACTCGTCGAAGTTCGGTGGCCCCAACTGGCTGGACCGCCGTGTCGCCGCGCAAGCCTACGAGAACCGCGACCCCGACGTGCTGATCGTCGGCGGTGGCCAGTCGGGACTGACCCTCGCAGCCCGGCTCGGGCAGCTCGACGTCGACGCCCTCGTCGTGGACACCCATGCGCGGCCCGGCGACAACTGGCGCACCCGATACCACGCCCTCACCTTGCACAACGCGGTGTGGCTCAACGACCTTCCGTACATGCCTTTCCCCGCAACCTGGCCGCAGTTCGTTCCCAAGGACAAGCTCGCCGGATGGTTCGAGGCGTACGTCGAGGCCATGGAAATCAACTTCTGGGGTACCACCGCCTTCATCGGCGGAGACTACGACGAACAGTCGCAGTCCTGGGTTGCGCGGGTTCGCCGCGGCGACGGCACCGTTCGCACCCTGCGCCCCAAGCACGTCGTGATCGCGACCGGTGTCAGCGGCATCCCGTACGTTCCGGAGCTCCCCGGACTTTCTCAGTTCACCGGTCGCACACTGCACTCGAGCGAATACGACGACGCGAACGACTTCGCGGGTCAGCGAGTCGTCATCATCGGAACCGGGAACAGCGCCCACGATGTCGCCCAGGACCTGCATGCTCACGGTATCGATGTGACGATGGTGCAGCGCAGCTCGACCACCATTGTGAGCGTGGACCCCTCGGCCGCGGCGGCCGATGCGTCGTACCTGACCGCACCGACCCTCGAGGACTGCGACCTCCTCTCGATGGCGACGGTCTATCCCGACCTCTACACCGGCAGCCAGATGATCACCGCAACGATGAAGGAACTCGACAAGGACCTCATCGCCGCCCTCAATCGCATCGGTTTCCGAACCGACTACGGCGAAGAGGACACCGGCCAGCAGATGAAGTTCATGCGCCGCGGCGGCGGCTACTACCTCAACGTCGGCTGTTCGGATCTGCTGATCTCCGGGCAGGTCGGGCTGGTCCAGTACGCCGACACGGCTGGGTTCGTCCCCGACGGTTTGAGTTTGACCAATGGTGACGTCGTCGAGGCCGACGCCGTCATCCTTGCGACCGGATACCAGACCCAGCAGGAGGGTGTACGCGCCCTGCTCGGCGACGAGATCGCCGACGCGGTCGGCCCCATCTGGGGATACGACGACGAGGGCGAGGTCCGCAACACGTGGAGGCGGACGGCACAACGCGGACTGTGGTTCTCCTCCGGCAACTTCCAGCTCTGCCGGATCTACTCCAAGGTCCTGGCCATGCAGATTCGCACCGAACTCGACAACGACTGAATCCGACCGGCCGGGTGCGACATCGGTGCGCCGACGACGGGGAGGTCCGATGCGCCTGCTCGGGCTCAGCGGACTCTCCCCGACAGCGCCGGTGCCTTCGAGATGTCGAGTTCGCGGATATCCCCTCGGCCGCACGGTTCGTGGTCCTACCCTGGACACGCCGTAATGCACCCCTGGACGCCTGCGCGCAGTGTGCAGGGCCAGCGCGCCGAGAGGTCGTCACGATGCTCCTCAGATCGAGTGTGGTCGTCTTGTCCTGTGCCGTCGCCGTGGTGCTGTCCGCCTCCCCCGCCCAGGCCACGCCGTCTTCGGGGGTGACCGCACAGGTTCTGTTCGAGACGACGGTTCCGGCGGTCGCCGGGAGTTCGGCGGGCACGGATCTGACGCTGCGGCGCATCGAGATCGCCCCCGGCGGCACGACGGGGTGGCACTACCACGACGGCCCGGTGTACGCCTTCGTCGAATCGGGTGTGCTGACGCGCACGCTGCAGGACTGCACGACGGCGGTGACGACCGCCGGTCAGGCGATCACCGAGGACCACGGCAGCGATCACGTCCACGAGGGTTCCAATCTGGGTACGGAACCACTGGTCCTGCTCGCGTTCTACACCGAACCGGAGGGCAAGCCCCTGTCCGAGGACGCGCCGGCGCCGGCCTGCTGATGGCCGGCCGGATCATCGTCGCGTGAGGGCGCCGATCCAGGCGATGGCTCCCGCGACGTCGTCCACCGTTGCCGTCGCCGGCGGCAACGGCGGACGGCGAATCATCAGTACCGGGACGCCCAGCGCGCGTGCGGCGTCCAGTTTCGCGTCGGTCTGACCGCCGCCGCTGTTCTTGGTGACGAGGACGTCGATGCGGTGCTCGCGCATCAGTGCGGTCTCGTCGGCGACCGCGAACGGCCCGCGGGCCAGGAGCAGCGCCGAGTGCGGCGGCATCGCGACGTCGGGCGGATCGATCGCGCGGATCAGGAACCACAGTGCGTGCAGGTCTGCGAACGCGTCGACGCCCTGCCTGCCGATGGTGAGGAAGATTCTCGTTCCCAGTCCGGGCAGCAGTTCGGCGGCGTCGGCGAGGTCCGCGGCGCCGTGCCAATGTTCACCCGGACGCGGCGACCACTCGGGGCGACGGAGAACCACCAGCGGGATGCCGCGGCGGTGCGCGGCATCGGCGGCGTTGCGCGTGATCTGCGCCGCGAACGGGTGCGTCGCATCGACGATCGCATCGACGGGATGCACGCGCAACCACTCCGCGAGGCCGTCCGCTCCCCCGAAACCGCCGATCCGCACGTCACCGACGGGCAGGCGCGGTTCACGGACCCGGCCGGCGAGAGAGGACACGGCCTCGACACCCGGAACGTCCGCGAGTGCCGCGGCCAACGCGCGGGCCTCCCCGGTGCCGCCGAGGATCAGGATCCACGTCACGCTCAGTGGGTGGTGCGCTCGCGGGTGGCGGAATACAGGTAGCTGTCCGGAAACCCCTCGGCAGCAAGCACCTTACCGACGATCACCACCGCGGTCTTCGTGACGCCCGCCGCCTTCACCTGATCGGCGATGGTGGCCAGGGTGCCGCGCAGCACGATCTCGTCGGGACGCGACGCGAACGCGACGACAGCGGCCGGACAGTCGCGGCCGTAGTTCTCGGCGAGTTCTTCGGCGATCTGATCGATCCGGTGCGCTCCCAGGTGCACCACCATCGTGGCGCCGCTGCGGCCGAGGGAACGCAGGTCCTCACCCTCCGGCATCGCGGTGGACAGGGTGGACACGCGGGTCAGCACGATCGACTGCGAGACACCGGGAACGGTCAGTTCCCGGCCCAGCGACGCCGCCGCCGCGGTGAACGCGGGCACCCCGGGCACGACCGTGTACGCGACCCCGGCGGATTCGAGCCTGCGGACCTGTTCGGCGACGGCACTGAAGATCGACGGGTCACCCGAATGCAGTCGCGCGACGTCCTGACCGGCCGCGTCGGCCTCGATCAGCAGGGCGACGATCTCGTCGAGACTCAGACGCGCCGTGTCGATCACCCGCGCCCCCTCGGGGCATTCCGCCAGGAGTTCCTGCGGGACGAGGCTGCCCGCGTACAGACAGACGGGGCTGGCCGCGATGATCCGCTGCGCGCGAACCGTGATCAGGTCGGCCGCACCGGGACCGGCTCCGATGAAGTACACCGTCATGCCACAACACCTTTCGACTGCTTCGTCACCGACCACTGCGCCACCGGCAGTTGCGGCCGCCACGCGGTGAACCCACCGAGCGGCTCGCCCCGGTACACCTGAAATTTGCGGAGCTGCCCACCGCAGTGTGAGAACCACTGCAGCAGGAGCGCTTCCGATTCCGCCGTCACCGCGTTGGCCACCAGCCGGCCGCCGACCCGGAGCCGGGACCAGCACTCGTCCAGCAGACCGTCCTGGGTGACGCCACCGCCGACGAAGATCGCGTCCGGCGCGGACAGGTCGGCGGGGACGTCGTCGAATGCCGCGGGTGCGTCGCCGAACACGGCGAGGGACGGCACCCCGAGCGCTTCGGCGTTCGACGCGATCTGGTCGACGCGTGCCGCACTGCGCTCGAAAGTCGCTGCCCGGCAGAGGGGGTGAGTACGCATCCATTCGATCGCGACGGTGCCCGATCCGCCTCCCACGTCCCACAGCAACTCCCCCGCCGCGGGTGCGAGGGCGCACAGCGTCAGGGCGCGGATCTCGTGTTTGGTCATCTGCCCGTCACCGGTGAACGCGGCATCGGGCAGTCCCGGCAGCCGCGTCAGCCGGACGGCGCCGGCCTCGGCGCGGCAGTCGATCGCGATCACGTTCAGCCGGGGCCCCGGCTCGTGCGACCACGCCGACGCCGTTCCGTCGAGCCTCGACTCGCAGGGTCCGCCCAGTTCGCCGAGCACGGTGAGCCGGGACGGCCCGAACCCCCGTCCCGTCAGGAGTTCGGCAACGGCCGCGGGGGTGTGCTCGTCGCGGCTCAGCACCAGCAGTCGCGTCCGATCGCCGAGTGCCGGCAGGAGCGTGTCCACGGGCCGATTCACGAGACTGACCACCGGTGTCTCGTGCGCCGCCCAACCCAGCCGGGCACAGGCCAGGGTGGCGGAGGACGGGTGCGGAATCACCCGCACCCGGTCCGCGCCGAGGAGGCCGACCAGAGTGACACCGATGCCGTGGAACATCGGGTCTCCGCTGGCGAGCACGCAGACCCGCCGGCCCTGGTGCTGCTCGAACAGACCGGGCAGTGCCGGGACCAGCGGCGACGGCCAGGCCACCCGCAGCGCGGGCGACTCGGGAATCAGGGCGAGTTGGCGCCCCGAACCCATCACGACGTCGGCAGCCTCGATCGCGCGGCGCGCAGCCGGCGACAGACCGTCCCACCCGTCGGCACCGATACCGACGACGACGATCGGGTCGGTCATCGCGGCATCCGGCGCCAGATCGCCTGCGGCAGCAGTCGTATGACGAAGAACACCGGCCGCAACCGTCCCGGCACCCATACTCGGCTCGCGCTGCGGCGCAGGCCCCGCACGGTCGCGTCCGCGACCTGTGCCGGCGTGCTCGACATCGGCGCGGGCGACATTCCCTCGGTCATCCGGCCGATCACGAAGCCGGGCCGCACGAGCAGCAGGGACACCCCGCTGCCGTGGAGGGCGTCGCCCAGACCGGAGGCGAACCCGTCCAGGCCGGCCTTCGCCGACCCGTAGACGTAGTTGGCGCGGCGCACCCGCACACCCGCGACGGACGAGAACACCACGATCCGTCCCGACCGCTGCTCCCGGAGCAGGGTGGCGAGGTGGGTGAGCACAGAGACCTGCGCGACGTAGTCGGTGTGGACCACGGCGACGGCGTGCCGTGCGTCCCGCTCGGCGCGCGCCTGGTCGCCCAGAATGCCGAACGCCAGCACCGCCACCGACAGCGGGCCGTGGGCGTCGACGACGGATCTCAGCAGCTTCTCGTGGCTGTCGAGGTCGTCGGCGTCGAATTCCACGCAGTCCACCGCAGACGCGCCCGCATCGAGCAGCGCCTGCCGCTCGGCGGCGAGTTCGGTGCTGCGGCGGGCGGCGAGGACGATCGTGCGGCCGGGCGCGAGCCGGGAGGCGATCTCGAGACCGATCTCGCTGCGACCACCGAGCAGGAGTACCACCCCGTCGTCGCGCTTTCCGCTGTTCTTCTTCGATCCCAGGCTCACCCGTCCAGTGTCCTGGATTACCGTCGGGGGATGGACCGCACCCCCTCCACCCCGATCCGCCTGCCCGACGCGGCGCTCGCCTTCCTCGGCGAATACCACCTCGGGACGCTCACCACGCTGCGCAAGAACGGCACCCCGCACGTCGTCGCCGTCGGCTTCACCTGGGATCAGGAGCACGGGCTGGCACGGGTCATCACCAACGGCTCCTCGCAGAAGGCCCTCAACGCCGAACGCGGAGGGTACGGCGCGGTCAGCCAGGTGGACGGACCGCGCTGGATGACGCTCGAAGGTCCCGCCCGGGTCCTCACCGACCCCGAATCCGTCGCCGACGCCGTGGCCCGCTACGCCGCGAGGTACCGCCAGCCCCGGGTGAACCCGACACGGGTGGTCGTGGAGATCGCCGTCAGCCGCGTACTCGGCTCGGCTGCGCTGCGTCACGACTGAACCGCAGCGTCCACGGGACCCGCGCCGACTCGAGCTGCACCGCGAGGCTCATCTTGGACACGCCGTCGGTGCGTTCCTCGAACCGGATCGGGACCTCGGCGATCGTCATGCCGCGTTGCACCACCCGGTAGTTCATCTCCACCTGGAACGCGTACCCGTTGCTCTGCACACCCTCGACGTCGATGGCCCGCAGCGTGTCCGCGTGCCACGCCTTGAATCCGGCGGTGGCGTCCTTGACCCGCAACCGCAGGATCGCGTTGACGTAGAAGTTCGCCCACGCCGACAGCGCCTTGCGGTGCCAGGGCCAGTCGCTGGCGACCGCGCCGCCCGCCACGTAGCGGGAGCCGAGCACGACGGCCGCATCCGTCGTCGTCAGCGTCTCCACCATCCGCGGGATGGCCTCGGTGGGGTGCGACAGGTCGGCGTCCATCTGGATCACGATGTCCGCGCCCTCGGACAGCGCACGCGTCATTCCGGCGACGTAGGCCCGCCCGAGGCCGTCCTTCACGGTCCGGTGCAGCACACCGACCGGGATCGGACCGCTCTGCGCGAGCGTGTCGGCGACCTCACCGGTGCCGTCCGGCGAGTTGTCGTCGACGACCAGCACGTGCAGGTTCGGGATGGCCAACGCCGCGAGAAGCTCGACGATCTTGGGCAGGTTGTCGCGTTCGTTGTAGGTCGGGACGACGACGGTTACCTTCGGGGCGACGCTTTCCATGACACCTTCGGTTGATCTGTGATCCCGACTCTCCGCGGACGTGCAGCGGCGAGTGCGGTCGTGAACAAATGGGAGATGTTACTACCCGCGCCGCACCGCCCCGCACACTCCCGGTTCCCGCGGCGTACTCAGCCCGGGAGAACCGTCAACCCGTGCGGCCGGGTGTTGACCGGCTCACAGCCGTCCGCGGTCACGATGACGATGTCCTCGATGCGGGCACCCCACTCCCCGCGGAAGTAGATTCCCGGTTCCACACTGAAGGCCATCCCCTCGGTCAGTTCGATCGCGTTACCCGAGACGATGTACGGCTCCTCATGCACCGACAGACCGATTCCGTGCCCGGTCCGATGCACGAACACCTCGGCGAGCCCCTGCGCGGCCAGCAGGTCCCTGGCGGCCGCGTCGACCGCCTCGGCGGTGACGCCGGGACGCACCAGGGCGACCGCCGCCGCCTGCGCCTGCTCGAGCACCGCGAACTTCGCGGCCACACCCGGATCGGGTTCACCCATGCTGTAGGTGCGGGTGGAGTCGGAGTTGTACCCGGGTTCGACGGGTCCGCCGATGTCGATGACCACGACGTCACCCGACTCGACGACCCGCTCGGACACCTCGTGGTGCGGGTCGGCGCCGTGCGGTCCCGAGCCGACGATGACGAACGCCGCCTCGGTGTGGCCCTCGTCGAGGATCGCCGCCGTGATGTCCGCCGCCACCGCGGCCTCGGTGCGGCCCACCTTCAGGAACTCTCCCATCCGGGCGTGGACCCGGTCGATGGCCTGACCGGCCCGGCGCAACGCGTCGATCTCCGCGTCGTCCTTGACCATCCGCAGCTCCCGCAGCACGTCGGTGGCCAGGACCGGCAGCGCCCCGAGCGCCTCCGACAGCGGAATCAGGTGCAGCGCGGGCATCGCATCCGTGACGGCGGTCCGCGCAGGAGACGGCAGCAGACCCGACACCAGCGCGTACGGGTCGACCCCGTCCACCCAGTCGCGGACCGTCAGACCCAGTTCGGACGTGGCGGATTCGGTCAGCGCGGCCAGTTCGAGCCGCGGCACGACCACGGACGCGGTGTCGCCGTTCGCCGGAATCACCAGGCAGGTGAGCCGTTCGAACGACTCCGCGCGCGAACCCAGCAGATACCGCAGATCCGGTCCGGGCGTGATGAGGAGACCGTCGAGTCCGGCATCACGGGCCAGGGCGCCTGCCCGCGCGATCCGGTCGGCATAGATGGTCGTCGGGAAACGTGAAGGCGATGCGCCGAGGGAACTCATGGCTTCAGGCTAAACCGGTTTGGCAGGATGAGGGTCATGACAGGGCCTCTGCTTCTCCTCGACGGTGCCAGCCTGTGGTTTCGCGCGTACTACGCGCTACCCGACTCGATCACTTCACCTGACGGTCGATCCGTCAACGCAGTGCGCGGATTCACCGACATGGTGGCCGCACTGATCACCAAGCACCAGCCGTCCCGGCTCGCGGTGTGCCTCGACCTGGACTGGCGGCCCGCGTTCCGCGTCGAAGCGGTGCCCACCTACAAGGCGCACCGGGTGGCCGAGGACACCGGCGGGGCGGAGGAAGAGGTCCCCGACACCCTGTCGCCACAGGTCCCGATGATCCTGGATGTCCTGGCCGCCACCGGAATCGCGACCGCGGGCGCGGAAGGCCTCGAAGCCGACGACGTTCTCGGCACCCTCGCCGCCACCGAGACCCGCGACCCGGTCGTCGTGGTCACCGGCGACCGCGACCTCCTGCAGGTCGTCACGAACGACCCGGTGCCCGTGCGGGTGCTGTACGTGGTGCGCGGACTCGCCAAGGCGGAGTTGCTCGGGCCCGAAGAAGTGGCAGCCAAGTACGGGGTGCCCACCGACCGGGCCGGTGAGGCCTACGCCGAACTCGCGCTGCTGCGCGGCGACTCGTCCGACGGACTGCCGGGCGTGAAGGGAATCGGTGAGAAAACCGCGTCCAGCCTGATCATGCAGTACGGATCGCTCGCCGCGCTGCGGGCCGCGGCCGTCGATCCAGAATCGGACATGGCGAAGGGTGCGCGCGCGAAGTTCGCCGCCGCGGCCGACTATCTCGACGCGGCGCTGCCGGTGGTGCGGGTCGTGCGCGACGCGGACGTCGAACTGTCCCGCGAAGACACGCTGCCCGCCGAACCGGTCGACGCGGACCGGCTCGGCAGGCTGGCGGACGAACTCGGAATCGAGAACTCCGTGGGACGCCTCACGACGGCGATGAAAAAGGTGGCCGCCGCACGGGTTCCGTGACGGTCGGGTGGGCCGCCGCCTAGCTGGGGCGGCTCACCTCGTAGGTGCCCTTGTCGTCGGTGAAGGTCAGAGTGACCTGCTTCTTCTCACCGTCGACGGTGAGGCTGCACGTGAAACTGTTGCCCTTCTTCACTTCCTGGCCCGAGGGGCAGGTGACACCGGACACGTTCTCGGCGCCGTACGAATCGGTGACGATGCGCTCGACACCGTCCTCCGCCGCCTTCTGATCGAGAGTGTCCGTGCCGAACACCGTGAACGCCAGCACCAGGGCGATACCCACGATCACCAGCAGTGCCACCACACCGCCGATGATCAACGGCAGCTTCGACTTCCCCGAGGACGGCGGCTGACCCCACTGCTGCTGGCCGGGGGCCGGTCCCCACTGCTGCGGCTGACCCGGTTGCTGACCCCACTGCGGCTGCCCAGGCTGCTGGCCCCACTGCCCCGGCCCCGGCTGTCCGAGCTGACCGGGCTGCGGCTGCTGACCCCACTGGGGCTGTCCGGGCTGCTGGCCCCACTGCGGCTGCCCGGGCTGCTGAGGCTGACCCGGTTGCTGACCCCACGGCTGGGCGGGCGGCTGCTGACCGTACTGCGGCGCGCCGTACTGGCCGCCGGTCTGGTCAGGATTGCCCTGGCCCGGTTGCTGTCCCTGGGCCCATTGCCCGTTCGGGTCGTTCGGTCCGTAAGGGCCGCTCATCGTCGCCTCCCGCTCACGTGTCAAGTTTTGTACCTACCGTAACGCCCCACCATCGGATTCGGGCCCTCGGACGGCGTGCGAATCCAACCACACGGCGTCGGGTCACGCAGCATCCACGGCGACGACGCCGCGACGGATCGCCGCGACCGCACGACCTGCCGCCTTTCCGACCTCCGGATCGGGCGACGTCGACCGGACCTGCTCGAGGAGGTCGATCACCTGCCGACACCACCGCACGAAGTCGCCGGCGGACAGCGCGCGCCCCTGGTCTCCCGCCGCGATCAGCGCCTCGACGAGCGAATTGTCGCTGGCCCAGTGGTAGATCGCGGCGGCGAAGCCGAAGTCCGGTTCACGGGTGGGCGGCAGCTTGTGCCGAATCTCGTCCGCCCGCAGTTCCCGCCACACCCGCACGGTTTCGTCGAGGGCGTGCCGCAGCGCTCCCGGACCGCCGCTCTCGACCGTGTCCCCCTCGCGGCGCGATTCGAAGATCACGGCGGACGCGACGGCGGCGAGTTCCGCGGGCCCGAGCCCCTTCCACACACCCTGCCGGAGGCACTCGGCCACCAAGAGGTCGCTCTCGCAATAGATCCGGCTCAACCGGGTGCCGTGCTCGGTGGCATCGGGGTGCTCACCCGCCGAGACGTAATCGCGCTCGGCGAGCAGCGACAGGATCCGATCGAACGTGCGCGCCAACGAGTTCGTCGTGGCGGCGACCTTCTGCCGCATCGTCTCCGTCTCGCGCGCCAGCCGGTTGTAGCGCTCACCGATCCGGCTCAGCTGCTCGCGGTCGGGCCAGCTGTGGCACGGATGCTGCCGGATCGCGCGCCGCAGCCGCGCGATCTCGGCGTCGTCTCCGGCCGCACCCGACTTCTTCCGCTTCCGCCGGCCCGGCGCGACGATTCCGGTGCTGCGCAACGCCGATGCCAGATCGCGTCGCACCCGGGCCGTGTGGTGATCGAAGCGTCGCGGCAACCGCATCGATCCCAAAGACCGTGCCGGCTCGGGGAAGTCGCCCGCCGACACCCGGCCCGCCCACTTCGCCTCGGTGAGGATCAACGGCTTCGGGTCCGTCGGATCCCGGTCCGGTTCCAGCACCACCGCCAGACCGGAGTGCCGTCCCACGGGGATCGCGATCACGTCGCCGCGCCGCAGGGCGACGAGCGAGGCGACGGCGGCGTCCCGGCGTTCGGTCCGGCCTGCGCGTTCGAGCGATCGTTCCCGGCTGCTCAGTTCCTCCCGCAGCCGCGCGTACTCGAAGTACTCGCCGTCCTCGCCGCCGAGCCGTTCGCTGAGCGTGGTGAGCGCGGCCTCGTTGCGTTCGATGCCGCGCGTCAGGCCGACCACCGACCGGTCGGCCTGGAACTGGGCGAACGACCGCTCGAGCAGGGCCCGCGATTCCGCCGCACCCATGCGGTCGACCAGGTTGATCGTCATGTTGTAACCGGGACGGAACGAACTGCGCAGCGGGAACGTGCGGGTGGACGCCAGCCCGGCGACGTCCACCGGTTCCACCCCGGGCTGCCACAGGACCACCGCGTGGCCCTCGACGTCGATACCGCGACGTCCCGCCCGGCCCGTGAGCTGGGTGTACTCCCCCGGGGTGAGTTCTGCGTGGGCCTCGCCGTTGTACTTGACGAGGCGTTCGAGGACGACGGTGCGGGCGGGCATGTTGATGCCGAGCGCCAGCGTCTCGGTGGCGAACACGGCCCGGACCAGACCCTTGACGAACAACTCCTCGACCGTCTGCCGGAACGCGGGCAACATCCCCGCGTGGTGCGCGGCGAGACCACGCTCGAGCGCCTTGCGCCATTCCCAGTACCCGAGGACCTCCAGATCGGCTTTCGGCAGTTCGCCGGTGTGGGCGTCGACGATGGTCCGGATCTCGGCGACCTGCTCCGGCGTCGTCAGATCGAGCCGGGATCGCAGGCACTGGGCCAGCGCGGCGTCGCACCCGGCCCGGCTGAAGATGAACGTGATCGCCGGGAGGAGCCCCTCGTCGTCGAGACGGGAGATCACTTCCGGCCGGGGCAGCGGCCGGAAATCGCTGGAGTACCCGCGGCCGCCGCCGCGTCGTCCCCTGCCCCGCGACTCCCACGAGTCGGCCCGTTCGAGGGCCTGCCGCTGCTTGACGTGACGCACCAGATCCTGGTCGACCACCAGATCCTTGCGGGCGTCCCCGCTGCGCGCCCTCGTATCGAACAGGTCGAACAGCCGCTTTCCGACCATGATGTGCTGCCACAGCGGGATCGGGCGGTTCTCGTCGACCACCACGGTGGTGTCGCCGCGCACCGTCTCCATCCACGCACCGAACTCCTCGGCGTTGCTGACGGTCGCCGACAGACTGACGAGCCGGACGTCCTCGGACAGGTGCAGGATCACCTCTTCCCACACCGCCCCACGGAACCGGTCGGCCAGGAAATGCACCTCGTCCATGACGACGTGCGACAACCCGCGCAGCGCGGCGGAATCGGCGTACAGCATGTTCCGCAACACCTCGGTGGTCATCACGACCACCGGGGCGTCCGAGTTGATGCTCGAATCTCCGGTCAGCAGCCCGACCGTGTCCTTGCCGTAGCGTCGCACCAATTCCGCGTACTTCTGATTGCTCAGCGCCTTGATCGGCGTGGTGTAGAAGCACTTGCGACCGGCCGCGAGCGCCAGGTGCACGGCGAATTCGCCGACCACCGTCTTTCCCGCGCCGGTCGGGGCGCAGACGAGGACGCCGTGGCCGCCCTCGAGCGCGCGGCAGGCGTTGATCTGGAAGGGGTCGAGCACGAAACCGAGCTGCGCCGAGAACACATCGAGTTCGGTGCCGCCGGTCGTGTCACCTGTTGTCACTGCCACCCCGTCAGATTGTCACAGGGTGTCGGAGAAGTCCTGACCCGGTGTGTTGCTGCCGGTCGTGCTCGCGTCGTCGTTCTTGTTCGCAGCACCGGACTTCCCGGACTTGCGGGAACGACGGAACCGGCCCGCGGGCTCGGGGACCGCGGTGGCGGCCACGTCGAACGACTCGTTCAGGTCCGACGGCGCCGCGATCGTCGACGCCTCGTCGTCGTCGAGGGCACCCCACTCCTGCTCCGTGCGACGAGCCTTGCGGCGATCGTTGACGCGGGCGATCTGCACCGCGATCTCGAACAGCAGCGTCAACGCGAACGCGAGCGCGAGCATCGAGAACGGGTCCTGACCGGGTGTGGCGATCGCGGCGAACACGAACAGGGCGAAGATCAGGCCGCGGCGCCACGCCTTGAGCTTCGCGTAGGACAGAACGCCGACGAAGTTCAGGGCGACGATGAGCAGCGGGATCTCGAAGCTGACGCCGAAGATGATCAGCAGGTTGATGATGAACCCGAAGTACTCCGCGCCGCCGAGTGCGGTGATCTGGACGTTGTCGCCGATCGTCAGCAGGAAATGCAGGGCCTTCGCGACGACCACGTACGCCAGAACGGCGCCGGCCATGAACAGCGCCGCGCCGGACACCACGAAGCCGATCGCGTAGCGGCGTTCCTTCGCGTACAAACCGGGGGTGATGAACGCCCACAGCTGGTACAGCCAAATGGGGCAGGCGAGGACGACGCCCGCCGTGAACGCGACCTTGAAGCGGAGCATGAACTGCTCGAACGGTCCGGTCGCGAGGAGTCGGCACGACCCGTCGTTGCTCAGGTCGGCGCGACTCGACTCCGGCAGCGAACAGTACGGCCCACGCAGGAGTTCGCCGAGACTCTCGATGCCGAAGATCTCGTGGGAGTACCAGAAGAAGCCCACCGCGGTGGTGACCACGATGGCCAGCACCGACAGGAGCAGTCGCGTGCGCAACTCGTAGAGGTGATCGACCAACGACATGGTGCCGTCGGGGTTGGTCCTCCGCTTACTGTGGCGCGGATCGAACGGAATTCGCACTGTTGTTCGCCCTAGTCTTGGTCAGCAGTCAACCGGGGTGAAGAGTCACCCCGGTTGTCAGGCGGCTCGGGCTACGCCGACTTGGGCTCGGTGTGCTGCGACTGCGGCTGCACCGGCGCCGGAGGAGTGACCGGTGCGGCGGTGGTGTCCGCCACGGGCAGCTCGGCGGGCGCGCTCTGCGCGGGGGGCGCACTCTGCGCGGTGGGCGCCGGCGTGCTGTTGTCGTTCTGCATCTCCTTGACCTCGCTCTTGAAGATGCGGAGCGAACGGCCGAGTCCACGAGCCGCGTCGGGCAGCTTCTTGGAACCGAACAGGATGACGACGACCAGCGCGACGATGGCCCAGTGCCAGGGGCTCATGGCTCCCATGATGAAACCTCCAAAAGATCAGGTAACCCTGATGCTACCGGACATACACGGCACCAGCCCGGTCGAAACCGGCTAGCTGCGCTGCCCTTTCCCTGCGGGTTTCCCGGGTCCCCGCTGTGAGCGCAGATCGGCGAGCAAGGCGTCCCCGGACCACTGCCGGTTCCCGCCCGCCTCGGCCTCGCGGATCAGTGCGACCAGCCTCGCGTTCACCGGCGCGGCCGTCCCCGACGCCTCCGCCAGGCGCACGATCTCCCCACTGATCCAGTCCACTTCGGTGCGCCTGCCCGCCTCGAGGTCGTCCCACATCGACGACCGCGCGTGCGGGTCGATGGCCAGCATCCGGCTGCCCGCCACCCGGAACACTCCGTCCGGGACGGTCAGCAACCGGGGAATCCACTGCGGCGGCAGCGGTGTGAGCTTGGCGACAGCGATACCGCGGGCGGTCAGGAGTGCGAGGGCTTCTCGCTGCGCCAGGGCGAGAGCCCGGCGGAACGGCCGCCGCGACAACTCCTCGCGGAGCGGCAGACCGGACAGGGCGTTGACCGGGTTGTTCAGGTTGAGCAGCAGCTTCGCCCACTGCACCGACCGGAAGTCCTCGTGGGCGTGCAGCGGCAGTCCGGCGTCGTCGAACACCGGCGCGAATGCGCGCACCGCCGGATGCTGCTCGATCTCGAGGTCGCCCTCGGAACCCTGGTGAAAGTGCCCGTCGCCGCGGTGCACCACATTGAACGGCACCATCGCCGCGAGAACCACCTGCTCCGGGAGTGCGGCGCGCAGGGTGTCCGCGTTGCCCAGCCCGTTCTGGGCGCTGACCACGACGGTGCCGGGGCCGATCGCCGACGCGAGTGTGGCACCCGCCTCCGGCGTCCCCGCCGACTTCACCGACACGACGACGAGATCGGCGGTGGCCGCCGACCCGGCCCCGGTGTCGAAGGCGATGTCGCGGGCACCGACGCGGATGTCCGATCCGTGCAGGTCCGTCAGCCGCAACCCGTGGTCACGGATCTCTGTCCCGACCCGCTCCCGGCCGATCAGGGTCACCTCGGCGCCGGCCGCGGCGAGCCGGCCCCCGAGATAGCACCCGATGCTGCCCGCCCCGAACACACTGATCCGCAGCGGACGCGCGGCGCCGGTCATGCCTCGACGGCCTCGTAGGCGGACAGCGCCTCCACGGCCCGGCGGCGCACCTCGTCGACCAGGTCGGGTGGTTCGAGCACGGTGATTCCGGAACCGAACCCGAGCACGAGCCGGGCCATCCACTCCAGCGCCCCGTAACTCATGGTCGCCTCGACCGAACCGTCGGCGGCGAGCGTGGCGACATCCA
The DNA here is from genome assembly GCF_029269925.1 of Rhodococcus sp. T2V. Lineage (NCBI taxonomy): Bacteria > Bacillati > Actinomycetota > Actinomycetes > Mycobacteriales > Nocardiaceae > Rhodococcus > Rhodococcus sp. T2V. Next base: position 62,317 of record NZ_JARJBD010000004.1, on the reverse strand, counting down.
TCGGGTAGTAGTCGAGCACCCACACGCAGTCGGCGCGGATGTGCAACCGTGCCTGGGGAAGGGATGCGTCGCCGCTGAACAACTCCAGATTGGAGTCCCGCACGAGCGCCTGCGCCGGCGGGGTGGACGGCTCATCCAGTTCGGTGGCGGCATCGATCCGGTCGAGACGGAACAGCCGGACCCCCTCGGCCTGCCGGCACCATGCCTGCAGATAGCTGTGATTGTCGACCAGCACGATCCGCACCGGATCCACGGTGCGCTCGGTGACCCGGTCCCGGGACGCCGAGTAGTACGTCAGGTGGAGGGCCCGCCGGCGATGGAGCGCGGATCGCACCGCGGCGGCGATGGGATCTTCCGCCACGTCCTCCACCACGTCCCGCTCGGACGCCGGCGTCACCGCCGCACGGGCCGCCGCCGTGCCCGCGGCATCCTCGATCTTCGCGATCGCACTGTGCGCCGCGGACGGGTCGACCATGCCCGGCATCTCCACCAGCGAACGCAGGGCAATCAGCAGGGCGGTCGCCTCGGTGGACGTCAACCGCAGCGGACGGTCGATGCCCGCCGAGAACGTCACCTCGATGCTCTCCTCGGAGAACGACAGGTCGATGAGGTCACCGGGACCGTAGCCGGGCAGCCCGCACACCCACAACTGGTTGAGGTCGGACATCAGCTGCGTGGTGGTGACGCCCAGTTCGGCGGCGGCCTCGGCGGCGCTCATCCCGGGGTTCGCGATGAAATACGGCACCAGGTTGAGGAGCCGGGACAGTCGCGACGACAGCCTGTTGCTCACGACGTCCCCCCTTCCCCTGCGGCGTCCTTCAGCTTGGTCAGCACATCGTGTCGTAGTTCCGGCGGATCGAGGACGAGGGCGTCCGCCCCGTGGCCCGCGACCAGCCGCGCGATCCAGTCCCGGGAGTGGACGGGGATCCGGAGCACGGTGCCGCCGCGCTCGTTCACCCGCTTCTCTTCCGCGGTGGTCGCCAGTCGGCGCAGTTCCTGGGCTCGGCCCTCGGCCACCCACACGGTGGCGGTGCCGGTGACCTCACCCGAACCGGTGACCCGGTCGACGATGTCCCTGAGGTCGACGCCCGCGGGTTTGTGGACGACCCCCGACGGTCCGAACTCCGTCACGTCGTCGCCGATCCGCGACAGCCGGAACGTCCGGACGGCTCCCCGGTCGACGTCGTGACCGACGAGGTACCACCGGCCGTGGGCGGTGACGACACCCCACGGTTCCACGGTGCGTTCGGTGTACGGCTCGTTGAGAGCCCCCCGATGCGGGAAGTGCACGGCGCGGCCGGCGTCGACCGCCGCCAGCAGCTTGCCGAGCGCCGGTTCGGAGCCGCGGGTCCGGGCGGGCACCGCCGTGATCGGGGTGGCCGCCGAATCCGGATCCACCTGCACACCCGCCGCACGCAGCTTGAGCAGCGCCCCCTGCGCCGCGGACGTCAACTCCGGCGACTCCCACAACTGGACGGCCACCGCGACCGCCGCCGACTCCTCCTGGCTGAGGTCGATGTCGGGGAGCTCGTACGCATTGCGGTTGATCCGATAGCCCTCGACCGTCGAGAACCGCGACGCCTGCCCGGTCTCGAGCGGAACACCGAGATCCCGCAACTCGTTCTTGTCGCGTTCGAACATGCGGCTGAACGCCTCGTCGCTGGCGGAGTCGGCGTACCCGGCAACGCTCTCGCGAATCTTCTCGGCGGTGAGGAACTGTCTGGTGGACAGCAAACAGATCACCAGGTTCATCAAGCGCTCGATCTTGGAAGTCGGCACGCCCGGAAGCCTAGTGGGTGAGCCCGTTACGGACTCCCCGAGCGCCGCTACATCGAGGCAATCAGCCGCTCCACCCGCTCGTCGACCGATCGGAACGGGTCCTTGCACAGCACGGTCCGCTGGGCCTGGTCGTTGAGCTTGAGATGCACCCAGTCGACCGTGAAGTCGCGTCCGGCCTCCTGCGCGGCGGTGATGAACTCGCCGCGCAGCTTCGCCCGGGTGGTCTGCGGCGGCGTGTCCACCGCGGCCTCGATGGTCTCGTCCTCGGTGATCCGCTTCACCAGACCCTTGCGCTGCAGCACGTCGAACACGCCGCGACCGCGTTTGATGTCGTGGTACGCCAGATCGAGTTGCGCGATCTTCGGGTCGGCCAGTTCGAAGCCGTGCCGGTCCTGGTAGCGCTGGAACAGCTTGCGCTTGATCACCCAGTCGATCTCCGTGTCGACCTTCGCGAAATCCTGCGTCTCGACGGCGTCCAGCATGCGGCCCCACAGGTCGACCACCTGCGTGACCTGCGGATCGGGGTCGCGGTTCTGCAGGTGTTCGACGGCGCGGGCGTGGTACTCCCGCTGGATGTCGAGGGCGCTGGCCTGCCTGCCGCCCGCGAGCCGCACCGGGCGGCGCCCGGTGACGTCGTGGCTGACCTCGCGGATGGCGCGGATCGGGTTGTCGAGCGCGAAGTCGCGGAACGACACCCCGGCCTCGATCATCTCGAGCACGAGCGCCGCCGTGCCCACCTTCAGCATCGTGGTGGACTCGGACATGTTCGAGTCGCCGACGATCACGTGCAGGCGGCGGTATTTCTCCGCGTCGGCGTGCGGCTCGTCGCGGGTGTTGATGATGGGCCGCGACCGCGTGGTCGCCGAGGACACGCCCTCCCAGATGTGCTCGGCGCGCTGCGACAGGCAGAACGTGGCCGCCTTCGGCGTCTGCAGTACCTTGCCCGCGCCGCAGATCAGCTGCCGCGTCACCAGGAACGGGAGCAGCACATCCGAGATCCGGGAGAATTCGCCGGCCCGCGCCACGAGGAAGTTCTCGTGACAGCCGTACGAATTACCCGCCGAGTCCGTGTTGTTCTTGAACAGATAGATGTCGCCGCCGATGCCTTCCTCGGCGAGCCGCTGCTCGGCGTCGATCAGCAACTCCTCGAGGACGCGCTCACCCGCCCGGTCGTGGTTGACCAACTGGATGAGGTTGTCGCACTCGGCTGTCGCGTATTCGGGGTGCGAGCCGACATCCAGATACAGGCGGGCACCGTTCCGGAGGAACACGTTGGAACTCCGGCCCCACGACACCACCCGCCGGAACAGGTAGCGCGCAACCTCGTCCGGGCTCAGTCGCCTGTGACCATGGAAGGTGCAGGTCACACCGAACTCTGTCTCAATTCCCATGATTCGTCGCTGCACACCTCGACAGTACAACGCCGATCACCCGGCGGAGCGGGAAAACCGTCCGGCGACACTCCGCGCCTACGCTGAGACGGTGAACCGACACCTGCACCGCATCCACCGGGCCGACGAAATCGTGTTCGGCCGCAGCGCAGATCTGCGCCCCACCGAGGTCGACCGGGCGATGCGCTTCCTCAGTCACGCGGCCGACAAGGGGGTCTTGTGGTGGTGCGTGGCGGCGCTGCTGGGACTGGTCGGCGGACGCGCCCGGCGCGGTGCCGTGCGGGGCCTGCTGTCCCTCGCGATGGCGAGCGGTCTCGCCAACGGCATCCTCAAACCGGTGTTCCCGCGGCGGCGCCCTCCTGCCCGCGCGTGGACGAACGCGCTGCGCGGGGTGCCGATCCCCCGGTCCTCGTCCTTCCCGTCGGGACATTCGGCGTCGGCGGCGGCGTTCACCACGGGTGTCGCCCTGGAATCGCCCGCGGCCGGTGCCGCACTCGCCCCCCTCGCGGCCGCGGTCGCGTACTCCCGGGTGCACAACGGCGTGCACTGGCCGTCGGACGTCGTCGCCGGGCTGATACTGGGCGGGGCCGTCGCATCGGGAACCCGCCGCTGGTGGGCGGTGCGCACCGAGGACCCCGCGGAACTGGGCCGCGCGGTCGACGCGCCGGCCCTGCCGGGCGGTGAGGGCATGCTCGTGCTGGTGAACCAGGAGTCCGGGCCGGACACTGTGGATCCCAGTGAGGAGATCGCGACCGCACTCCCGAACGCGCACGTGCGCGCCCTCGACACCGACCACGATTTCGCCGAGCAACTCGACGCCTGGGTGGCCGAGACGAATCCGCGTGCACTCGGAGTGTGCGGTGGGGACGGGACCGTGGTCGCCGTCGCGTCCGCGGCGGCGCGTCATTCGCTGCCGCTGGCGGTGTTCCCCGGCGGCACACTCAATCACTTCGCGCGCGACGCCGGCGTCGCCGACATCTCGGACACCGCGAAGGCAGTCGAGACCGGACGCGCGGTTCTCGTCGATCAGGCCGTCGTCCACACCGATGTCGAGGAACCCGCCCCATTCCTCAACACCGCCAGTCTCGGCGGCTATCCCGACGCGGTGCGGCTGCGCGAGAAGTGGCAGCCCCGGTACGGGAAGTGGCCCGCGGCCTGTGCGGCGATGGTCCGGATTCTCTCCGCGGCAACACCGCTCGCCGTCACCATCGACGGCCGCCCCGTGAAGGTGTGGATGCTGTTCGTGGGGAACGGTCGGTATTCGCCCGCCGACCAGGTTCCGATGTCGCGTCCCGCCATCACCGGCGGACTGCTCGACGTCCGGTACGTGCGAGCCGACCGGCGGGCGTCCCGGCCGCGGCTGCTGTTCGCCGCCGCGACCGGAACACTCGGAAACAGCCGGGTGTACGTGCGATCCCTCGTCCCCCGGCTCACCGTCCGGGTGAACGGTGCGCCGGTGGCGCTGGCCACCGACGGTGAAGTGGTGGCCGACGCCCGACGGTTCGAGTTTCGGACGGTGCCCGGAGCGATCGCCGTGTACCGACCTCAGTCCTGAGTGTCGGCCGGCTTCGTCTCGGTGTCCGGCTTCGGCTCCGGAGCGGACTCCGAGGTGGCCGCCGGCGCTGCGGGAACCAGCTGTTCGAGCGCGGCTCCGGCGATCCGCCGGAACGCGCGGCGGGGACGGGACTGATCGAGGACGGCCACCTCGAGGCTGGCCACGTCGACGTTCCGCTTCTCGCCCTCCCCGGCACCGCCCTGACGTAGGGCGTTGACCGCGATGCCGACCGCCGCCTCGAGATCGAGGTCGGCACGGTACGACTCGCGCATGGCGGTCGCGATCGGCTCCGTCGTGCCACCCATCACGACAAAATGCTGTTCGTCGACGATGGATCCGTCGTACGTGATGCGGTACAGCTGGGGGGCCTTCGGGCTGCCCACCCGTCCGACCTCCGCGACGCAGATCTCCACCTCGTACGGCTTGGGCTGCTCCGTGAAGATCGTGCCCAGGGTCTGCGCGTACGCGTTGGCCAGCGATCGGCCCGTCACGTCACGGCGGTCGTACGAGTAACCGCGCATGTCGGCGTGGACGATCCCTGCGCGCCGCAGATTCTCGAACTCGTTGTACTTGCCGACGGCCGCGAAGCCGAGCCGGTCGTACAGTTCGCTGACCTTGTGCAGGGCGGTGGAGGGATTCTCGGCGACGAACAGCACGCCGTCGCGGAACGTGAGCACCACGACGCTGCGTCCCCGTGCAATTCCCTTGCGCGCCAGTTCCGAGCGGTCCCGCATGATCTGCTCGGCGGAGGCGTAATACGGCATGGTCATCGCGCAGACCCCCCTTGTTCGGTGCGCTCGGCGACGATGCGCCGAGCCAACTCGGACGTCGTCTCCTCCGACACGTGCACGGCACCGGCCTGGGTGATCGTGACCGCGGTCGGGTAGATGCCGCGGGTCAGGTCGGGCCCACCGGTGGCCGAGTCGTCGTCGGCCGCGTCGTACAGCGATTCGATGGCCGCCCGCAGGGCGGTCTCCTCGTCGCTGTCCGGCGAGTAGATTTTCTTCAGCGCCGACTTCGCAAACAACGATCCCGAACCGACCGCGTGGTATCCGGCGCGTTCCTCGTACCGGCCGCCGACGACGTCGTACGAGACGATGCGGCCCGCCCGGGCCTCGTCGTCCGCGTCGAGGTCGTAGCCGACCAGCAGCGGGACGACCGCGAGACCCTGCATCGCCGCCCCGAGGTTGCCCCGCACCATCGACGCCAGGCGGTTGGCCTTACCGTCGAACGTCAGCGGCACGCCCTCGATCTTCTCGTAGTGCTCGAGCTCGACGGCGAACAGGCGCACCAGTTCGATGGCGATGCCTGCGGTGCCGGCGATTCCGGCCGCCGAATACTCGTCGGTGACGTACACCTTCTCGACGTCCCGGCTGGCGATCAGGTTGCCCTGGGTTGCGCGCCGGTCGCCTGCGAGCAGGACGCCACCCTTGTAGGTGAGCGCCACGATCGTCGTTCCGTGCGGTGCGAGATCACCGCTCTCCATCCCGTCACCACCCCGTGTCGAGTGCGAACGATGGCCGATCCGATTCTCCGGCAGCAATTCTGGTGCGTGACCACGCAGATACTCGGTGAACGAGCTCAGATTCGAACCGAAACTGAGCCTCGTGTCACCGTCGCCTGTCCGCAATGCCGGTCGATCCGCCGTCACTGGCCGCCCTTCTGGACATAGGCCCGGACGAAGTCCTCGGCGTTCTCCTCGAGCACGTCGTCGATCTCGTCGAGCAGGTCGTCGGTGTCCTCGGCCAGCTTTTCGCGACGTTCCTGACCGGCCGCACCGTCACCGCCCGGGGTGTCGTCCTCGTCGCCGCCGCCAGTTCGTTTGGTCTGCTCTTGCGCCATCGCCGCCGACCTCCTTGTGTGAAGGGAGCTCTTCTTCCGAGCGTCCTGTGCTGCCAAGCAGTCTGACTACATCATCCGCTCGGACCTTCACCCTACCGAGCGTCGCCGCCCCAGGTGTGCCGACGCGACGGCGAGTTCCGGGCAGATCCGTGCGGGAACGGCCGAGATGTCAGTTCGTGAGCTCGTCGACGAGCTCCTTCGCGGTCTCCACCGACTCCAGCAACTCCCCCACGTGCGCCTTGCTGCCCCGCAGCGGCTCGAGGGTGGGAATGCGGACCAGGGAGTCGCCGCCGAGATCGAAGATCACCGAATCCCAGCTCGCAGCCGCGATGTCGGCGCCGAACTTGCGCAGGCATTCACCGCGGAAGTAGGCGCGGGTGTCGGTCGGCGGGGTGTCGACGGCGTCGAGCACCGCCTGCTCCGACACCAGCCGCTCCATCGACCCGCGGGCGACGAGCCGGTTGTACAGGCCCTTGTCGAGGCGGACATCCGAGTACTGCAGATCGACCAGATGCAGTCGCGGCGCGGACCAGTTGAGGCCCTCCCGGTTCCGGAAACCCTCGAGCAGCCGCAGCTTGGCCGGCCAGTCCAGCAGGTGGGCGCATTCCATCGGGTCCCGCTCGAGGAGGTCGAGCACCATCGCCCACTTCTCCAGCAGATCGGCCACGCGGGGGTCGTCGTTGCCCTCGGCGGACATGAACTTGTCGACCCGGTCCAGGTAGATCCGCTGCAACGCAAGCCCGGTCAGTTCCCGGCCGTCGGCCAGCGCGACCGTGGCGCGCAGCGTCGGGTCGTGGCTGATGTGGTGCACGGCGGTGACGGGTCGGGCCAGCTGCAGGTCGGTGAGATCGACGCCGGCCTCGATGAGGTCGAGGACCAGCGCCGTCGTCCCGACCTTCAGGTACGTCGACATCTCGGCGAGGTTCGCATCGCCGATGATGACGTGCAGGCGCCGGTACTTGTCCGCGTCGGCGTGCGGTTCGTCGCGGGTGTTGATGATGCCGCGCTTGAGCGTGGTCTCCAGCCCGACCTCCACCTCGATGTAGTCGGCCCGCTGGGACAGCTGGAAGCCGGCCTCGTCGCCGGACTGGCCGATGCCCACCCGGCCCGACCCGCAGATCACCTGACGGGACGCGAAGAACGGCGTCAGCCCGTTGATCACCGCGGAGAACGGCGTGGCCCGGGACATCAGGTAGTTCTCGTGGGTGCCGTACGACGCGCCCTTACCGTCCACGTTGTTCTTGTACAGCTGCAGTCGCGGGGCTCCGGGGACGCTCGACGCGTGCCGGGCGGCCGCCTCCATCACGCGTTCGCCGGCCTTGTCCCAGATGACGGCGTCCAGGGGGTCGGTGACCTCCGGGGCCGAGTACTCGGGGTGCGCGTGGTCGACGTAGAGCCGGGCGCCGTTGGTGAGGATCATGTTGGCCGCGCCGACCTCGTCGGCGTCGATGACCGGCGCCGGGCCGCTGAGCCGGCCCAGGTCGAATCCGCGGGCGTCCCGCAGCGGGGATTCCACCTCGTAATCCCATCGGGTGCGCTTCGCGCGCGGCACTCCCGCGGCCGCCGCATAGGCCAGCACCGCCTGGGTGGACGTCAAGATCGGATTGGCCGAAGGCTCGCTGGGTGAGGAGATTCCGTACTCGACTTCGACACCGATGATCCGCTGCATGCTGCCGAGCCTATGCGATCACCCACGCCACCCGACGGCACACTCCTGCCGCGCGAGCCGTCGACGTCGGGCGACTAGCCCGGCGAGCACTCCAGGTACCGGTCCGCCGAGATCGCCTCGAGCACGGTCCGGACCCCGGGCGGGGCCCAGGAGTGGGTGCCGTCGGTGCCGATTCGAGGGTCCGTCAGGTGCACGGTCCGGCGGCGCGTCACGATCGTGCATCCGCCCGCCGCCACCACGTTTCGCACCCAGTCGCTGTGCGCTCCGTACGTGAGGGCGAACCGGTAGCGCCCGTCCACGACGAACACGTTGACGGGCGTGCGATAAGTCTTGCCGGATGTGCGGCCACGATGCTCGACCAAGGCGAATCCGGGCAGGAAAGTCGCGACATGACGGCTCACCCGATTGGTGACGACCCGGTTGAATCGGGCGATCGAACGCGGCAACGCCATGAACTCTCACCCCTTCGGCACCGGCACGAGCAACCGACCTCGACAGTACCGACGTTCGCCGGGGTGCTGGCAGGATCGACTCATGGATTCCGCACCGAACACCCCACCCGGCACGGACGAAGTGGTGGCGGTGTTCGACAGTTCCGGGCGACCGGTGGGGTCCGCCGCGCGTTCCCGTGTCTACGCCGAGGGACTGTGGCACGCGAGCGCCGGGGTGCTCGTCCGATCCGGTGACGAGCGGCGCCTCTACGTGCACCGGCGGTCGGACACGAAGACGGTGTTCGCCGGGCACCACGACTGCCTGGCCGGCGGGGTGGTCGATCCCGGGGAGACGCCGGAAGAGGCGGCGGGGCGGGAACTGGCGGAGGAACTGGGCATCACCGGAGTGAGGCTCACCCCCATCGCGAGGGTGGCGTGGGACGGCGAGTGGCAGGGCCTGCGGCTGCGCTGCCACCTGTACGCCTACGAGGCGCACTGGGACGGGCCCGTCGTCCACCAGGCCAGCGAGATCGCATCGGGCTGGTGGTGGACACCCCACGAACTGGTGACGCACCTGCGCGACCCGCGGTGGCCGTTCGTGCCGGACACGAGGGCACTCCTCGAGGACTACCTCGTCGCACGGGACCGCTGACCCGACAACCGGCGCGGCGGGAACCGTATCCCGGTTCCCGCCGCGCGGGTCTGCCGATCGTCCTACAGGTACTGGCCGGTGTTGGACTCGGTGTCGATGGCGCGGCTCGCGCTCGCGTTCTTACCCGTGACCAACGTGCGGATGTAGACGATCCGCTCACCCTTCTTGCCCGAGATGCGGGCCCAGTCGTCGGGGTTGGTGGTGTTCGGCAGGTCCTCGTTCTCCGAGAACTCGTCGACGATGGAGTCGAACAGGTGCTGGACGCGCAGGCCCGGGGCACCGGTGTCGAGGACCGACTTGATCGCGTACTTCTTGGCGCGGTCGACGATGTTCTGGATCATCGCCCCCGAGTTGAAGTCCTTGAAGTACAGGACCTCCTTGTCGCCGTTGGCGTACGTGACCTCGAGGAAGCGGTTCTCCTCGCTCTCGGCGTACATACGGTCGACGACCCGTTCGATCATCACCCGGATGCAGGCCGTGCGGTCGCCACCGAACTCCGCGATGTCGTCGCTGTGCACCGGCAACGTCTCGACGAGGTACTTCGAGAAGATGTCCTGAGCCGACTCCGCGTCGGGGCGTTCGATCTTGATCTTCACGTCGAGGCGGCCGGGGCGCAGGATCGCGGGGTCGATCATGTCCTCCCGGTTGGAGGCGCCGATCACGATGACGTTCTCGAGTCCCTCGACACCGTCGATCTCACTGAGCAGCTGCGGCACGACGGTGGTCTCGACGTCGGAGGACACACCCGACCCGCGGGTGCGGAAGATCGAATCCATCTCGTCGAAGAACACGATCACCGGGGTGCCCTCGGACGCCTTCTCCCGGGCCCGCTGGAAGATCAGCCGGATGTGCCGCTCGGTCTCGCCGACGAACTTGTTCAGCAGCTCGGGGCCCTTGATGTTGAGGAAGTAGGACTTGGCTTCCTTGCTGTCCTGCCCCCGGGCCTCCGCGATCTTCTTCGCGAGGGAGTTGGCGACCGCCTTGGCGATGAGCGTCTTGCCGCACCCGGGCGGACCGTAGAGGAGCACACCCTTCGGCGGGCGGAGCTCGTATTCGTGGAACAGGTCCTTGTGGAGGAACGGCAACTCGACGGCGTCACGGATCTGCTCGATCTGCCTGCCGAGGCCGCCGATGTCGTCGTAGTGGACGTCGGGCACCTCTTCGAGGACGAGATCCTCGACCTCGGCCTTGGGGATCCGCTCGAACGCGTACCCGGCCTTCGTGTCGACGAGGAGGGAGTCGCCCGGCCGTAGTTTGCGGGTGGGCGATTCGGCGTCGTACGCGACCGACTCTCTCTCGCTGTCCGCGTACACGGTGGCGAGGGGTTCGGCCAGCCAGACGATCCGTTCCTCGTCGGCGTGACCGACCACGAGGGCGCGCTGACCGTCGTCGAGGACCTCGCGCAGCGTGCTGATCTCACCGACGCGCTCGAAGTTGCCCGCTTCCACGATCGTGAGTGCCTCGTTGAGGCGCACGGTCTGGCCGAGCTTGAGGGATTCGGCGTCGACGTTCGGGGAGCAGGTCAACCGCATCTTGCGTCCGGAGGTGAACACGTCCACGGTCTGATCGTCGTGCACTCCGAGCAGCACGCCGTACCCGCTCGGCGGCTGGCCGAGGCGATCGACTTCCTCTCGGAGCGCAATGAGCTGCTGACGGGCCTCCTTGAGGGTGTCCATCAGCTTGGTGTTCCGGATGGACAGCGAGTCCACTCGCGATTCCATCTCACGAAGCTGTTCCGGCGACTCCGCGAGCTGCCTGCGCAGTGCCGACGCCTCCGCGCGCAACGCCTCGAGCTCTCGTGCGGCCGCAACCGAATCGGGGTTCTCTGTCGAGCTCATGTGCGTCTCCTCCCAATGAGATCTATCAACGCTACCGGCACTGCCCGAATTCTGCGCCGTGACACGGATTCTGCCGATTGCGAATCGGCATACGCGACACCCTGGGCCACCGAAACTCTCATGTTAGCCTTACCTACCTGTCGAGCAGTTTCCTCTCTGTTCCGTGTAACGAAAGGGTTCGTCGTGATAATCCGCAAGCCCCTGAACGGCACGTCCTTCACCGGTAGGTCCGTGGTTGCCGTGGGCGCGGTGGTCTTCGCGCTCGGAATGTCGGCCTGCTCGTCCGACGACGGTTCCGGCACCGCCGCGGCGACGTCCGCGGCCACGTCGTCCCAGGTAGACGCGGCCGTCGCCGCCCCCACGTCGGAGGAACTGCTCGGTACGCTCCAGCTGCTCGTGGACCCGGCCCGGCCGGTCGACGAGAAAACCGTCGTGGTCGTCGACGGCGACGAACGCCGCCCGAATCTGGAGGCGATGACCGCCGCCATGGCCAACTACCCGGTGTCCTTCACGGTCACGGACGTGCAGGTGGAGGGCGATACCGCGACGGCGAACGTCGCGATCGTGAGCCCGCACGGCACGGCCGCTCCGACGGCGTGGACGTGGGAGAACGTCGACGGCGTGTGGAAGGTGTCGGACGAGAGCACGTGCACCCTGCTCGGCATGGCACGCGCGGGCTGCAGCTAGCCCGGTCCTTCGGCGGCGCCCGCACCGGGCGCCGCCGAAGGCGTGTCTCAGCCCTTACCCGACCGGCGCTGCGGCTTGGGGGTGACGGTTCCCTCGGCGAGACGCCGGGCGCTCACCAGGAACGCGGTGTGGCCCTGCATCCGGTGTTCCGGCCGCACGGCGAGCCCGACGACGTGCCAGCCACGGACGATCGACTCCCAGGACCGCGGCTCGGTCCAGCACTCCTGCTCGCGCATCGCCTCGACGACCTTGGAGAGTTGCGTCACAGTCGCGACGTAGACGACGAGCACGCCGCCGGGGACCAGCGCCTTGGACACGGCGGGCAGCGCGTCCCAGGGTGCCAGCATGTCGAGGACCACCCGGTCGACCGGGCCGCCCGCCGCGCCGGCGTCGAACTCGGCGACGTCCGCGATGGTCAGGTCCCAGTTCGCGGGGCGTTCCCCGAAGAACGTCTCGACGTTCCGCACCGCGTGCTCGGCGTGGTCGTCGCGCACCTCGTACGAGATGACCCGGCCTTCCGGCCCCACCGCCCGCAGCAGGGAGCACGTCAGGGCGCCCGAGCCTGCGCCGGCTTCGAGGACGCGGGCGCCGGGGAAGACGTCGCCCTCGTGGACGATCTGCGCGGCGTCCTTCGGGTAGATGACCTGCGCCCCGCGGGGCATCGACAGGACGTAGTCGACGAGCAGCGGTCGCAGCGCCAGGTACGGGGTGCCGTTGGTCGACTTGACCACGCTGCCCTCGTCGGTGCCGATCAGGTCGTCGTGCAGGATTCCGCCGCGGTGCGTGTGGAACTCCTTGCCGGCCTCCAAGTTGACCGTGTAGTGCCGGCCCTTGCCGTCGGTCAACTGGACGCGATCGCCCACCCGAAACGGTCCACTCGGTCGCGTTTCGCGTCCCACCATCGTCACCGACTCCTCAGCCTGTTCGTCCGGCGCCGTCCGGCGCCCGCCCCGCTGCCCCGACACGACTGTCGGACCGGGGGCCTACCCTGCCAGGTGTGAGCATCTCAGAGTCGCCAGCCCCCGTCACAAAGGGTTCCCCGTCACAGCCCGGCGACACTTCGGTCACCCGCAGGCGCCCCGCCCTGTCACCGTCCCGCGCCGGCGACTTCAAGCAGTGCCCGCTCCTCTACCGCTTCCGTGCCGTCGACCGGCTCCCCGAGGCGCCGTCGCGCGCGCAGGTGAAGGGCACGGTCGTGCACGCCGCGCTCGAGACGCTGTTCGCGTTGCCCGCCGCCGAACGGGTTCCGCAGAAGGCGGTCGATCTGATCCTCCCGTCCTGGGAGCGCCTCCTCGCCGAGGCCCCCGACCTGATCGACCTGGTTCCCGAGGACCAGCGCGAGTCGTTCCTCGACGAGGCGCGGTCGCTCGTCACCGCCTACTACGAACTGGAGGACCCCACCCGGTTCGAGGCCGAATCGTGCGAACAGCGCGTCGAGACCGAACTCGCCGACGGGGTGCTGCTCCGCGGATTCGTCGACCGCATCGACGTGGCCCCCACCGGTGAGGTGCGGGTGGTCGACTACAAGACCGGTCGCGCACCCCGCGAGATGTCCGAGTCCAAGGCGCTGTTCCAGATGAAGTTCTACGCGCTGGTCCTGCTGCGCACCCGCGGCATCGTCCCGGCGCAGCTGCGGCTGCTGTATCTCGCGTCCGGGACGGTCCTCACCTACGCGCCCGACGAGGACGAACTGCTGCGGTTCGAGCGCACGCTGTCGGCGATCTGGAAGGCCATCCTGGCGGCGGGTGTCACCGGCGATTTCCGACCCAAGCCGAGCCGGCTCTGCGACTGGTGTGATCATAAGTCCCTGTGCCCCTCGTTCGGAGGAACGCCGCCTCCCTACCCGGGATGGCCGGAGGGGCCCGCCGAAGACGCACCAGGTTTCGAGGAGATTGTCGAATGAGTTCCGAGTCCTACTACGTACCACTCGGTTCGGAAGCATTGGGTGCGCCGGAAGTGGACTCGGACCAGAAGATCACGGTCGAGCGATTCGACAGCACGGATCTGACGATCAGCGTGTGGGCCGAGACGATGCAGCACGGCGCTCCCCCGTCCGCGCTGCTCGTGCGGGCACTCGAACGGTGCGCCCCTCGTGACGACGCGCGCATCACGCGGGTCGTGGTCGAGATCCTCGGCCCGATCCCGATCGCCGAACTCGAGGTCCGGTCCTGGGTGCAGCGGCCGGGCCGCCGGGTGGAACTGGTGGTCGCCGAACTGTGGACCGTCGGCGAGCGGCCCCGTGCCGTGGCGCGGGGCTCGGCGTGGCGCATGGAGACCGTCGACACGAGCGATGCCGTCCACGTCATCGACTCGCCACTCGAACCTCGGTCCACCGGCCGGGAGGGCAAGTTCAGCGAAGGCTGGAATTCGGGCTACCTGACGACCCTCGATTGGCGGTGGATCGCCGAGATGGGGTGCGAGGGCCCCGGCAAGCTGTGGGCGAGGCCGCGGCCCGCGCTGGTCCTCGGCGAGACCATGACGCCGCTCGAGCGGCTCTTCTCCATCGCGGACGTCGCCAACGGTGTGGGATCGAAACTCGACCCGGCCGACTGGACGTTCCTCAACACCGACCTCACCGTGCACATCTTCCGGGTCCCCGACGGCGAATGGGTCGGCGTCGGCTCCGAGACGTCCATCGGCCCCGACGGCGTGGGAATGTGCGCGGGCGTGCTGTACGACGAGACCGGCGCGGTCGGCCGGATCGCCCAGACCGTACAGGTCCGCGCCCGCTCCTGACCGGAACGGGCGCGGATCGTCCTGCGGCGGAACGAGATCAGAGGGCGCGGCAGGACCGGATGTTCGACGCGAGGATGGCCTTGGCGCCGAGGTCCGCGAGTTCGTCCATCACACCGTTGTGGCCCTTGATCGGCACCATCGCCCGGACCGCGACCCAGTTCTCGTCGGCGAGCGGCGACAGCGTCGGCGACTCCAGTCCGGGGGTGATCTTCAGCGCGTCGTCGAGGATCGTCTTCGGGCAGTCGTAGTCGAGCATCAGATTCTGCTGCGCGAAGACGATGCCGCGCACCCGCTCGACCAACTGGTTGCGCGCGGAATCCTCGGCGGGCGAACCGGCGCGCTCGATGAGCACACCCTCGGAGTCGCACAGGGTGTCACCGAACGCGACCAGGTTGTGCTGGCGCAGGGTGCGTCCGGATCCGACGACGTCGGCGATGGCGTCGGCGACGCCGAGCTGGATGGAGATCTCCACGGCGCCGTCGAGGCGGATGACCGAGGCCTCGATCCCGCGTGCGGAGAGGTCGTCGCGCACCAGGTTGGGGTAGGACGTGGCGATCCGGAGTCCGGCGAGGTCCTCGACCTTCCAGTCCTTGCCCGCGGGGGCGGCGTACCGGAACGTGGAGCGGCCGAAGCCGAGCGACAGCCGCTCGGCGACCGGGGCGCCCGAGTCACGGGCGAGGTCGCGGCCGGTGATGCCGAGGTCGAGTTCACCGGATCCGACGTAGATCGCGATGTCCTTGGGGCGGAGGAAGAAGAACTCGACCTGATTGGACGGGTCGAGGACGGTCAGGTCGCGGGAGTCGGTGCGACGGCGGTAGCCGGCCTCGGAGAGGATTTCGGCGGCGGACTCGGACAGCGAGCCCTTGTTGGGGACTGCGACGCGCAGCATGGCTGAGGGTTCCTTTCGGGAGCGGGTGGAGGAGTCTCGATCACCGATCACAGATGTCGGTAGACGTCCTCGAGTTTCAGGCCCTTGCCCACCATCAGCACCTGCGTCCAGTACAGCAGCTGGGAGATCTCCTCGGCGAGCGCCTCGTCGCTTTCGTGCTCGGCGGCGATCCACACCTCACCCGCTTCTTCGAGGATCTTCTTTCCCTGCGAATGGACGCCGGCGTCGAGGGCGGCAACGGTGCCGGACCCCTCGGGGCGGGTAGCGGCACGCTCGGTCAGCTCGGCGAACAGGGATTCGAAGGTCTTCACGAGGACCCATTGTTTCACGCCGCCGCGGACCCCTCCGAACCGGTCACCACCCGAGTGTGCGGCGACTCTCGAACCGGCGGACCCGGCCCGAACGGGGATCGGTGAACTCGATCGCCCGCGCCAGCAACCGCAACGGGGTCGAGAAGTCGCCGGGCTCGGATCGGCGGAAGTCCGGGTAGTAGTTGTCGCCCTCGATCGGCAGCCCCAGCGACGACATGTGCAGCCGCAGTTGGTGCGTCCGGCCGGTCTTCGGCAGCAGCCGGTAGCGGGCGCGGCCGTCCCGGGCCTCGATCAGGTCGACGACGGTTTCGCTGTTCGGCTCTCCCGGCTCCTCCGTGGCCGTCATGATCCCGTGTTCCTTGACGATGCGGCTGCGGATGGTGCGCGGAAACTGCAGCGCCGGATCGTGTCCGGCGACGGCCTCGTATTCCTTGGTGACCTGCTGGGAGACGAACAGTTCCTGATACGCCCGGCGGTCTTCCGGCCGGATCAGGAACACCAGCACGCCGGCCGTCATCCGGTCGAGCCGGTGCGCCGGGGTGAGATCGGGGAGGTCGAGCGTCCGCCGCAACCGCACGACCGCCGTCTCGGTGATGTGCGCGCCCCGCGGGATGGTCGCGAGGAAATGGGGCTTGTCGATCACGACGAGGTGGTCGTCGCGGTGGAGGATGTCGATCTCGAACGGAACCGGGATCTCGGGTGCGGGGTCGCGGTAGAAGTACACGAATCGGGTCGGCGCATAGCGGGTGCCGCGGTCGACCACCCTGCCGTGTTCGTCGACGACGCCCCCACCGTCGATCAGCGACAGCCAGTGCGCCCGCTCGTCGGGGTACGTCTCGACCAGGAATTCGGCGACGGTCTTCGTCCCGACCCCGGCCGGCATCCGGATGCGATCGGGACCGAGACCGTTGCGGACGGGCAGCGGCGCCCCGGCCACCTCAGCCCGCCCGGTTCTCGGTGCAGCCGGCGCACACGAGCACGAGTTCGCGGCCCCGATCGTCCGGCAGATTCTCGTACCGGGATGTCGGGCCACCGCACCGAGTGCAGCGTCCCAGGGTCTTGGCCTGGTCGCTGAACTCGATGGTCATCCGCTTGTCGAAGACGTACAGCGACCCCTCCCACAGACCCGTGTCGCCGAACGCCTCGCCGTAGCGGACGATGCCGCCGTCGAGTTGGTAGACCTCACCGAACCCGCGCGAGCGCATCAGCGAGGACAGGACCTCGCACCGCACTCCCCCGGTGCAGTAGGTGACGACGGCCTTGTCCTTGAGATGGTCGTATTTGCCGCTGTCGAGTTCGTAGACGAAGTCGCGGGTCGTGGACACGTCCGGCACGACGGCGTCCCGGAATCGGCCGATCTCCGCCTCGAAGCCGTTGCGTCCGTCGAAGAAGACGACGTCGTCACCGCGCCCCTCGACCAGGCGGTGCACCTCGTCCGGCGCCAGGTGGGTACCACCGCCGACGACGCCGTCCGCGTCCACCTTCAGCTCGCCCGGTGCACCGAACGTCACGATCTCCGACCGCACCTTGACGCTGAGCCGCGGGAAGTCGTCCCCGAGCCCGTCCGACCACTTGATGTCGGCGTCCTTGAACGGCGCGTAGCCGCGCGTCCCCTTCACGTACCGCTTGACGTCGCGGATGTCGCCGCCGACGGTCGCGTTGATGCCGTGCTCGGAGACGAGGATCCGCCCGGTCAGGTTGTGCGCCTCGGCGAGCGTGTACTGCCACAGTCGGATCGCCTCCGGGTCGGCGAGCGGAGTGAACACGTAGAACAGCACGATTTTCGGGACAGCCACGGGGAACCAGACTACCTAGAGACGCACACCGCTCGGCTGGGCCCAGGCCTCGGCCAGATCGGAACCGGTGAGCCCTTCGAGGCTGCCGCGGAACACCCGCCCCGGGCCGTCGGCCACCGGGATCTCGCACGGGACGATCAGCACGACGCAGCCCGCGGCCTGCGCGGACGCCGCGCCGGTGGGCGAATCCTCGATCGCGAGGCACTGCGACGGATGCAACCCGAGCAGTTCGGCACCCCGCAGGTACGGGTCGGGATGCGGTTTGCCTGCCGGCACCTCGTCGCCGCACACCGAGTGGTCGAAGTGGTGCCTGCCGAGCGTCTCCAGTGCCCGCTCGGTGAGGCGGCGTTCGGTGTTGGTCACTAGCGCCGACCTCAGGCCGTGGGCCCGGGCGGTCCGCAGTGCGTCGTGGGCGCCCGGCCGCCACGGGATGCCGTCGCCGAACAGTTCCTCGACGCGGGTGAACATCCATTCCTTGGCCTCGGCGAGCGCCGCCGGATCCCGGTCGAGTCCGAGGGCGTCGAAGATGACGCCGAGCGCGTTGGCGCTGGACGCGCCGATCGTCTTCAGCCGGGTCTCCTCGGTCATCGGCCCACCGAGGTGCATCGACAACTCACGGACCGCGACGTCCCACATCTTCTCGGAATCGAGCAGCGTTCCGTCCATGTCCCACAGCACGCCTGCGAGACCGTCGAATGCGTCAGACATTGAAGTACTTCGCCTCGGGGTGGTGCAGCACGAACGCATCCGTGGACTGCTCGGGATGCAACTGCAGTTCCTCCGACAACTTCACACCGATCCGTTCCGGTTCGAGGAGAGCGACCATCTTCGCGCGGTCCTCCAGGTTGGGGCAGGCGCCGTACCCGAAGGAGTAGCGCGCGCCGCGGTAGGCGAGGTCGAAGAACCCGGACACCTCCGACGGATCCTGCTCGGCGACGTTGTGACCGCCGGGCAGCACGAGTTCCTCGCGGACCCGTCGATGCCAGTACTCGGCCAGCGACTCCGTCAGCTGCACGCCGATGCCGTGCACCTCGAGGTAGTCGCGGTACGCGTTGGCGGCGAACAGTTCGTTCGCGAAGTCCGCGATCGGCTGCCCCATGGTGACCAGCTGCATCGGGAACACGTCGACCTGACCGGTCTCCTTCGCCTCGGTGCGGGACCGCACGAAGTCGGCGACGCACAGGAACCGGTCCCGGTGCTGACGCGGGAAGGTGAACCGGAAGCGTTCGTCCGCGTCGGGCGCCGGGTCGGTGAGCACGACCACGTCGTCACCCTCGGACACGGCGGGGAAATAGCCGTACACCACGGCGGCGTGCGCGAGGATGCCCTCGGTGCTCAGCCGGTCGAGCCAGTACCGCAGGCGCGGGCGGCCCTCCGTCTCCACCAGTTCCTCGTAGGTGGGACCGTCGCCGGAACGCTGCCCGCGCAGGCCCCACTGACCGAGGAACAGGGCGCGCTCGTCCAGCAGTCCGGAGTAGTCGGACAGCGAGACACCCTTCACGATCCGGTTACCCCAGAACGGCGGGCTCGGGACGACGATGTCGGTGGCCACGTCGGACCGTTCCGGCACCTCGACCGGGGTCTCCGCGGCCTTGCGCTTCTCCGCGATCCGCTTGGACCGTTCGTGGCGGGCCTTGCGTTCGGCCGCCTTCTCCCGGGCCGCGATCGCTTCCGGGCTGTCCGGGTCGGGTCCGCCGCCGCGTTTGACGGCCATGATCTCGTCCATCTTGTGCAGGCCCTCGAATGCGTCGCGCGCGTAGCTGACGTCGCCCTCGTACACCTCGGCCAGATCGTTCTCCACGTACGAGCGGGTCAGCGCGGCACCGCCGAGGAGGACGGGGAACTTCTCCGCGACACCCTTGGCGTTGAGTTCCTGCAGGTTGTCCTTCATCACCACGGTCGACTTCACGAGCAGACCGGACATGCCGATGACGTCGGCCTTCTGCTCGATCGCCGCGTCGAGGATCGTCGCGATCGGCTGCTTGATGCCGAGGTTCACCACGTCGTACCCGTTGTTGCTGAGGATGATGTCGACGAGGTTCTTGCCGATGTCGTGGACGTCGCCCTTCACGGTGGCGATGACGATGCGGCCCTTGCCGTCCTCGTCGGTGGCCTCCATGTGAGGTTCGAGGTACGCCACAGCCGCCTTCATCACCTCGGCGGACTGCAGCACGAACGGCAACTGCATCTGCCCGGACCCGAAGAGTTCGCCGACGGTCTTCATGCCGGACAGCAGGGTCTCGTTGATGATCGCGAGCGGCGGCTTCTCCTCCATCGCCGCGGTGAGGTCGTCGTCGAGGCCGTTGCGTTCACCGTCGACGATGCGCCGTTCCAGCCGCTCGAACAGCGGCAGCGCCGCCAGTTCCTGGGCGCGGGATTCGCGTGCCGACGCCGCGGAGACGCCCTCGAACAGCTCCATCAGCTTCTGCAGCGGGTCGTAGCCCTCGCGCCGGCGGTCGTAGACCAGGTCGAGGGCCGTTTCGCGCTGTTCGTCGGGGATCCGTGCCATCGGCAGGATCTTCGACGCGTGCACGATGGCCGTGTCGAGGCCGGCCTCGGTGCACTCGTGCAGGAACACCGAGTTCAGGACCTGACGGGCGGCCGGGTTGAGACCGAACGAGATGTTGGACACGCCGAGGGTGAAGTGCACCCGCGGGTGCCGCTTCTTCAGCTCGCGGATCGCCTCGATCGTCTCGATGCCGTCGCGGCGGACCTCTTCCTGACCGGTGGAGATCGGGAAGGTCAGCGCGTCGATGATGATGTCGGACTCGTCGAGGCCCCAGTTCACGGTGATGTCGTCGAGCAGGCGCTCGGCGATGCGGACCTTGTGCTCGGCGGTGCGCGCCTGACCCTCCTCGTCGATGGTCAGCGCGACGACGGCGGCGCCGTGTTCCTTGACGAGCCGCATGATCTTCTGGAACCGCGAGTCCGGTCCGTCGCCGTCCTCGTAGTTGACGGAGTTGACGGCGCACCGGCCGCCGAGGTGTTCGAGACCGGCCTGCAGGACCGCGGGCTCGGTGGAGTCGAGCATGATCGGCAGCGTCGACGACGTCGCGAACCGGCTCGCGAGGGCGGCCATGTCGGCGGCGCCGTCGCGTCCGACGTAGTCGACGTTGAGGTCGAGCATGTGGGCGCCGTCGCGGGTCTGATCCTTCGCGATGTCGAGGCACTTCTGGTAGTCCTCGGCGATCATCGCCTCACGAAATGCCTTGGAGCCGTTGGAGTTCGTGCGCTCGCCGATCATCAGGATGCTGGCGTCCTGCTCGAACGGCACCGCCGTGTACAGAGACGACGTCCCCGACTCGTGCACCGGGTTGCGCGCGGCCTTCTCGACGAGGCGGACCGCCTCGGCCACCTGCCGGATGTGCTCCGGGGTGGTGCCGCAGCAGCCGCCGACCAGACCGAGGCCGAACTCGGTGACGAAGCCGCTGAGCGCCTCGGCGAGTTCCTCCGCGGTGAGCGGATACTCGGCGCCCTTCGGGCCGAGCTGCGGCAGTCCGGCGTTGGGCATCACCGATACGGGGAGCGAGCTGTACTTGGACAGGTGGCGGAGATGTTCGCTCATCTCGGCGGGACCGGTCGCGCAGTTGAGCCCGATCATGTCGATACCGAGCGGTTCGAGCGCGGTCAGCGCGGCACCGATCTCACTGCCGAGCAGCATCGTTCCGGTGGTCTCGACCGTGACGTGGGTGATGATCGGGAGCCTTGAACCCAGCGTTTCCATCGCCCGCTGACTGCCCAGGATGGCCGCCTTCACCTGCAGCAGGTCCTGGCAGGTCTCGACGAGGATCGCGTCGGCGCCCCCGTCGATCATGCCCATCGCGGCCTCCGCGTAGGCGTCGCGCAGGATCGCGAACGGCGCGTGGCCGAGCGTCGGCAGCTTGGTTCCGGGCCCCATCGAGCCGAGGACGAAGCGGCCCATGCCGTCGCGTCCCGGCCCCATCTCGTCGGCGACCTCACGCGCCAGCCGGGTGCCCTTCTCGGCCAGTTCCCGGATACGGTCCGAAATGTCGTAATCGGCGAGGTTGGGGAGGTTGCACCCGAACGTGTTGGTCTCGACGGCGTCGGCCCCGGCCTCGAAATACGCGCGGTGGATCTCTTTCAGCACGTCAGGGCGGGTGTCGTTGAGGATTTCGTTGCAGCCTTCGAGCCCGAGGAAGTCGTCGAGCGTGAGGTCCGCGGCCTGCAACATGGTGCCCATGGCTCCGTCGCCGATGACAACGCGCTGGTTCAACGCATCGAGCAGGGCAGAGTGAAATGGCGCAGACATGCCGTCCAGACTAGTGGGCGCGGGAACCAACGCTGGCCGTAGGCTGGGTGGGTGAGTTCCAGTGAGTTCCCCGTCACGCCTGCGGGCCCCGACGACGACACCCCCGACACCGCCGACGACGGTGCCACCGACAGCGCCGACGACGGTGCCACCGACACTGGCGTGCCCGTACTTCGTGACCCTGTTCTCGTCGCCGCCTTCGAGGGCTGGAACGACGCCGGCGACGCCGCGAGCGGAGCCGTCGAGCACCTCGAACTGACCTGGGACGCCCAGCCGCTGGCCGAGCTGGACTCCGAGGAATACTACGACTACCAGGTCAATCGCCCCACGGTCCGGCAGGTCGACGGCGTCACCCGGGAGATCGTGTGGCCGGCCACCCGGCTGTCGGTGTGCTCGCCCCCCGGCAGCGACCGCGACGTGGTGCTGCTGCGCGGAATCGAACCGAACATGCGCTGGCGCAGCTTCTGCGAGGACCTCCTCGAGCTGATCGATCAACTGCAGATCAACACCGTGGTGATCCTCGGGGCGCTGCTCGCGGACACCCCGCACACGCGGCCGGTGCCGGTGACGGGCAGCGCGTACAGCAGCGAGGCGGCCGAGCGGTTCAAGCTCGAGCAGACCCGGTACGAGGGGCCGACCGGGATCACCGGGGTGCTGCAGGACGCGTGCGTCCGGGCCGGTGTGCCTGCGGTGTCGTTCTGGGCGGCCGTGCCCCATTACGTGTCCCAGCCGCCGAACCCCAAGGCGACGGTGGCTCTGCTGCAGCGCGTCGAGGACGTCCTGGACATCGAGGTGCCGCTCGGGGAGCTCCCGTCGCAGGCCGACGACTGGCAGGAAGCCGTCACCGAGATGACCGCGGACGACGAGGAGATCGGCGACTACGTCCGCTCCCTCGAAGAGCGCGGCGACGCCGAGACCGACATCTCCGAGGCCATCTCGAAGATCGACGGTGACGCGCTCGCGGCCGAGTTCGAGCGATATCTCCGCAGGCGTGGGCCCGGCAGCTTCGGGCTGTGACGAAGAACTCGTCCGAGTCGCTTCGTTCCTCGCTCCAGCGCACGGCGCTCTACGCCGGCGGATTCCTCGGCCCGTTCGGCGGCGGGGTGGTCGCCTCGATCCTTCCCGAGATCGGTGACGACCTCGGCGTGAGCGCGTCCGCCGCGGCCGGGTCGCTGACCGCGTACCTGCTGCCGTTCGCGTTGCTGATGCTGGTGTCGGGCACGCTGGGCGCCCGGTGGGGGCAGATGCGGACCGTGCGGATCGCGTACGGCGTCTACCTGCTGTCGTCGCTGGCGTGCTTCGCGGCGCCGACGCTGCCGCTCTTCCTCGGCGCGCGCGTGCTCCAGGGATGTTCCAACTCGTTCACGACACCGCTGCTGCTGGCCGCGCTCGCCGCCTCGACGCCGAAGAAGCACCTCGGCCGGGCGCTCGGGATCTTCGGCGCCTTCCAGGCCGCGGGACAGTCGAGTGCCCCGCTCGTCGGCGGCCTCGCGGCGGAGGTCGACTGGCGGCTCGCGTTCCTCGTCATCGCCCTCGTGGCCGCGGTGCTGGGTCTGGTCGGCGTTCCCGACAGCCCGCCCGCCGAGCCGGGGGCCGCGCGCCCGCGACTGCGGGACGCCCTCACCCCGTCGGTCCTGAGAATCGGGGTGGTCGCGCTCCTCGGCTGGGGTGCACTCGGTGGGCTGAGCTTCCTGGTCGCGTTCCGCGCCGAGGACGTGTTCGGCCTGAGCCCCACCCAGCGCGGCCTGCTGCTGACCGCTTTCGGTGTCGCCGGCATCCTCACCGCGCGCCTCGCCGGCGGTGTCATCGACAAGATCGGGGCCCGCTCTGCCGTGCTGATCGGCGCGTTCGCCGGGGCGGCTCTCGTCGCCGCCACCGGGACCGTATCGCTCCTGGCAGTCGTGGCCGTGGCGTGGTTCGCGGCCGGAACCGCGGGTCAGTTCATCCTGGTCGGCGTCAACGCCGCCGTGCTCGGGTCTCCGGGCCCCAACCGGGGCGGCGCGGTGTCCGTCGTGCAGGCGTTGCGGTTCACCGGCAACGCGCTCGCGCCGATCACCCTCACCCCGGTGTACGCGGTGTCGCCCGCGGCGGGCTTCCTTCTGCCCGCCCTGCTCCTCGCCGTGCTGGCCCCGCTGTTGATGCCCCGCGACCGCCCACCTGCATGACACGCTTTCCGGAAGGCCTGTGAGCTGTTCCTGATTTTCACGTAACGTGCGCGCAGTCGTTACGACACTCTCGGGGAGCAGCGTCTACGCATGGCCCACACACCGAGTTCGAGCAAGCTGCTGGTCGTCGGCAACGGTATGGCCGGCGCCCGCACCGTCGAGGAGATCCTGAACCGCGGCGGGCGCGAGCGGTTCGAGATCACCATGATCGGCGACGAGCCCTACGGCAACTACAACCGGATCATGCTCTCGCACGTGCTGTCCGGGGAGGCGGCCGTCGACGACGAGGACCTGATCCTCAACCCCATGGGCTGGTACAAGGCGAACGGTGTGAAACTCCACGCCGGTGACCGCGCGGTCGCGCTCGACCGGTTCGCGAAGACCGTCACGTGCGAGAGCGGCCGCGTCGTCGACTACGACGTGCTGATCGTCGCCACGGGAAGCAACACGTTCTTTCCGAACATGGACGGGTTGCGGGAGCACGACGGACGCCTGGCCCGCGGGGTGTTCGGATTCCGCAACATCGCCGACACCAACGGCATGCTCCAGATGGCGCAGGCCCGCGACGACGTGTCCGCGGTGGTGATCGGCGGCGGTCTGCTCGGGCTCGAGGCCGCGTACGGGCTGCGGACGCAGGGGCTCAGCGTCCACGTCGTGCACTCCCCCGGGCACCTGATGAACCAGCAACTCGACGAACGCGGCGGCAGCGTCCTGCGCGCCGAGATCGAGAAACTCGGTGTCGGCGTCCACACCTCGATGCGGACCACCGCCGTGCTGCGCGACGACGCCGGCATGGTGACCGGGGTGTCGTTCGTCGACGGCTCCACACTCGACGCGGACATGGTGGTCGTCACCGCGGGAATCCGGCCCAACACCGAACTGGCGCGGGCGGCCGGTCTGGTGGTCGAGCGCGGGATCGTGGTCGACGACCAGATGCGCTGCGAGGACGAGGGTTCCGTGTACGCCGTCGGCGAGTGCGCGCAGCACCGCGGCGAGACGTACGGCCTGGTCGCCCCGGTGTGGGAGCAGGCGGTCATCCTCGCGGACGTTCTCACCGGGTCCGATCCGGAAGCCGCCTACGTCGGTTCGCGCACCACCACCCAGCTAAAGGTCGCGGGGGTGGACGTGGCCGCGATGGGGGTCAAGGGACCGGAGACGGCGGACGACGACTTCGTCCAGTACTACGAACCGCGCAGCGGCACGTACAAGAGCCTCGTCGTCCGGGACGGAAAGCTGATCGGCGCCACCCTGATGGGCGACATCAGCAAGGCCGGCTTCCTCACGCAGGCGTTCGACGGCAAGGTGCCGCTGCCCGAGGAGCGCATCAGCATGCTCTTCGACGTCGGAGCCCCCGGCGCCGCGACGAGTGTCGCCGACCTTCCCGACGACCTGCAGGTGTGCAACTGCAACGGCGTGAGCAAGGGCGACCTGGTGGCCTGCGTCCATTCCGGCGCGAAGACCCTCACCGACGTCTGCGCCCAGACCCGCGCGGGCAAGGGTTGCGGGTCGTGCAAAGGGCTCGTCGCCGACATCGTGGCCTGCGCCGCCGGCGGCGAACTCGAGGCGGACCCCTCCGCCGACTGGTACGTGCCGTGCATCCCGATGAGCAAGCCCGAACTCATCGCGACCATCCGGGAACGCGATCTCCGCGCCGTGTCCCGGGTGTTCGCCGAACTCGCGACGGACGCGAAGGAGGACGCGTCCGCGAAGATGCCTCTCGCGTCCCTGCTCCGCACGATCTGGGGTCCCGACTGGGTGGACGAGCGCGGCGCACTGTTCATAAACGACCGCGTGCATGCCAACATCCAGCGCGACGGCACATTCTCGGTGGTCCCGCAGATGAAGGGCGGCGTCACCACGCCGGATCAGCTCCGCAAGATCGCCGACGTGGCCGACAAGTACGGCGTGCCGCTCGTCAAGGTCACCGGCGGGCAGCGCATCGACCTGCTCGGCATCAAGAAGGAGGACCTCCCCAAGGTGTGGGGCGACCTCGACATGCCGTCCGGGTTCGCGTACGGCAAGAGCATGCGCACGGTGAAGACGTGCGTCGGAACCGATTTCTGCCGCTACGGTCTCGGCGATTCGACGAGCCTCGGCATCGCACTCGAGGAACGGTTCCAGGGCCTGGAGACGCCCGCGAAGCTGAAACTCGCGGTCGCCGGCTGCCCCCGCAACTGTTCGGAGGCCCTGTGCAAGGACTTCGGTGTGGTCGCGGTCGGCGACGGCCGCTGGGACATCTACGTCGGCGGCGCCGCCGGCGCCCACATCCGCAAGGGCGATCTGCTGGCCACGGTCGAATCACCGGACGCCGTGATCGAACTCGGCGGGCGATTCATCCAGTACTACCGCGAGAACGCGAAATGGCTCGAACGCACCTACGACTTCGTCCCGCGGGTGGGGCTCGAACATCTTCAGGCGCTACTGGTCCGAGACGAGGAGGACATCGTGACGGGATTGGACGAACGGATCCAGACGGCGGTGGACGGCTACCGGGATCCCTGGAAGGAGCGCAGCGCGCCGAAATCGCCCGCACAGTTCGCTCCCTCGCTCCCGCTGCTTCCGCTCCCCCAGGTGCCGGTCCGATGACCGCCCTGATCGAGGGTCCCTCCGAGATCGCGGTGGGACCGGTCAGCGACCTGACACCGGGCGAAGGCCGGACGTACGTCGTGCAGAACCGGCAGGTGGCCGTATTCCTGCTGTCGGACGGTACCGTTCGGGCGATGGACGCGGTGTGTCCGCACAAGGGTGGTCCCCTCGCCGACGGGCAGATCGACGCCGGCGGCGTGACGTGCCCGCTCCACCAGTACGCGTTCGCCTTCGACACGGGCGCCTGCGGATCCGAGGGTGTGGGCTCGGTCCGCACGTACCCCGCGTCGGTCCGCGACGGGTCGGTCGTCGTGCACGTGTGAAAGTTCGCCCGATTGTGCTCTGCCCTGGTACGGCGTGCCTTTCGGGAAAACTGCGGCACCGCTGTCATCATGAGGCCAGTGCTGCAGCTGAAGGGGCTCGTCGCATGGACAGATCGCTGATCGAGTGAGTACCGTCGCCGGTTCGGAACGACGGGGCCGATCCGGTAACCGCCCTCAGGCCGGTGACCGGACCGTGGGAACCGTGTTCCGTACGGACATCGAAGGTCTGCGGGCCGTCGCGGTGCTGGCCGTGGTGTTCTTTCACGCGGGTGTGCCCGGGATCGACGGCGGATTCGCCGGTGTCGACATCTTCTTCGTCGTCTCGGGGTTTCTCATCACCGGGCTGCTGTGGCGGGACGTGGCGACCACCGGCCGCGTGGGGCTGGCCGAGTTCTACGGCGCCCGTGCCCGGCGACTGCTGCCCGCCGGGTGCGTCGTGCTGGTGGCCACCGCAATCGGCGCGGCCCTACTCCTTCCTCCGTTGCAGGCCCGCGCGGTCCTCGGTGACGGGATCGCCAGCGCACTCTACGTCGGCAACTACCGACTGGCGCTGCACGGCACCGACTACCTGGCCGCGGACACGCCCCCGTCACCGTTCCAGCACTACTGGTCGCTCGGCGTCGAAGAGCAGTTCTACCTGCTGTGGCCTGCGCTGATCATCGGGGTCGCCTGGCTCGTGCGGCGCAGAACACGACGCCGGGGCCCGGACCACGCCCCGTCGACGACCCCGTATCTGGTGGTCCTCGCGGTGGTCGCGGCAGTGTCGTTCGCGGTCTCGCTCGACTGGACCCGCACGCTGCCGCCGTGGGCGTTCTTCTCACTGCCCGCCCGCGCCTGGGAGCTGGCCGCCGGTGGCCTGGTCGCGCTGTCGGTTCGGCACTGGCGGCGGCTGCCGCCTGCGGTCGCCGCCGCCGCCGGTTGGGCAGGCCTCGCACTGATCGTCTTCGCCTGTCTTCGGCTGGGCGAGAAGACACCCTACCCCGGCACCGCCGCGCTGCTGCCGGTGCTCGGCACGGTGCTGGTGATCGGAGCGGGCTGTGCCGCACCGCGGCTGGGGGTCGGCCGGGGCCTGTCCCTGCCGCCGATGCGGGCGGTCGGGCGGGTGTCCTATTCCTGGTATCTCTGGCACTGGCCGGTACTGCTGCTCGCGCCGATCGTGCTCGGCCGCTCTCTCGATCTGACCGATCGGCTGGCGATGGTCATGGTGTCCGCCGGTCTGGCCGGACTCACACTGGCCCTGGTCGAGAACCCGGTTCGCTTCGCGGCTCCGCTACGTCTCTCGGCCTCGCGCAGCCTCGTCCTCGGCGGAGCCGTCACCGCCGTCGCCGTCTGTGCGGCACTGGTGCTGCTGGTGGCGCGGCCGGTCCCGGTCGGACACGGCGCCGCCGCAGCAGCCCTCACCGTCTCGGCACCGGTCGAATCGGCCACTCCCGCAATCGATCCGCGTGACGCGGCGGTGAACGACATGACCGCACAGGTGCAGGCGGCGGTCGCGGACGCTGCTGGGCTGCAGTCGGTTCCGTCGAATCTGTCGCCACCGCTCGCCGACGCACCGGCAGACAAGCCTGCGGTGTTCGTCAACGGCTGCGTGCGGTCGTGGCTCGAGGTGGGGCAGGACGAGTGCGCATCGGGCGACGTGATGTCGGCGACGACGGTGGCGCTGGTCGGGGATTCGCATGCCGCGATGTGGGCCCCGGCGTTCGAAGCGGCCGCCGAGCAGCATCATTGGCGGCTAGAGACGATGGGCAAGGTCACCTGCCCACTCCTCGACCTTCCCATCACCAGCCCGTACCTCGGGCGGGAATACACCGAGTGCGAGCAGTGGCGCGGCGAGATCGTCGACCGGCTGCGGGCCGAGCGGCCCCGGTTGGTCGTGCTGAGCATGTCCCGGCGGTACGGCGCCGATTTCGGTTTCAGCGTCTATGGCCGGCCCTGGCTCGACAGCCTGACGCGGCTGGTCACGGAACTGCGGGCCACGGGTGCGGCCGTCCTCGTCCTCGGTCCCGTCCCGGATCCGCAGTCGACCGTCCCGACGTGCCTGTCCGCGCACCTCGACGACGCGAGTGCCTGCTCGCCCCCGCGTGCGGTCGCGGTCAACGACGCCGGGGTCGCGGCCGAGGCGACCGCCACCGCGGCAGGCGGCGGCGGGTACGCCGATCTCACCACCCTGTTCTGCACCACCGAGCGCTGCCCGGTCGTTGTCGGCAACGACCTCGTGTACCGCGACGACAACCACCTGACCCTCGAACACGCGCAGGCGCTCTCACCCGTGATCGCCGCGCTGGCCGACCGCGCACTCGCGCAGGGCTGAGGGGCGGCCGGCGAAAAAGATCCGGTTCGGATGTCACATTCGGCTCGTGGCCGGTGTCTCCATGCCGAGAACATTCCAACCGGAGGAGGAATCATGACCAGGATCCCGCAGGCAGAGCTGACCGGCATCTACGGTGCGGTCGTCAAGCGGATGTCCCGCAAGATGCTCGGCGACGTACCCGACGGGGTGGGGGTCGTGTGGCACAACCGCAAGGTGCTGAACTTCAGCTTCAGCGTGGGCCGCAAGGTACAGAAGTGGGACCGGTGTGACGAGAATCTGAAATCGTTCGCCCACATGGCGGTGGCGAGCATGGTCGGCTGCGGCTTCTGCCTCGACTACGGCTACTTCCAAGCTCACAACAAGGGACTGGACGAGACGAAGGCACGCGAGGTGCCCCGGTGGCGCGAGTCGGACGTCTTCACCCCGTTGGAGCGGGACGTGCTGGAGTATGCCGAGGCGATGACGCTGACCCCGCCGACGGTCACCGACGAACTGTCGGCCCGGTTACTGAAGGCACTCGGCCCGGCCGCGATGGTGGAACTGACCGCATTCATCGCACTGACGAACTTCATGACCCGCTCCAACACCGCGTTCGGCATCGAGTCGCAGGGCCTCGCGGCGTCGTGTGGCCTGAAGCCGCTGAGCGCACGTTCGACGACCCGTACTCAGCCGATGTCGTAGGACAGGACGAGTTCGTAGCCGCCCTCGCCGGGTCCGGCGATGGACAGGTCCGCGCTGCCACGCAGGTCGGTCAGGCCGCCCGTGCCCATGCCCGGCACCACCTCGATCCGTGCCGACACGGAACCCTGGTCCTGGCTGCTGAGGTGCTGGAACACGCACGTTCCGTCGTGCCCGCCGATCGAGCCCTCGAAGCGCTCGAGGCCGAGCACCGGGGCGGCATCGGCCTTGTACGCGATGAGGTAGGCCACGGTGCTCGTTCCCTCGATGTCGCCGGAGTACGAATAGTCGACGGCCGCTCGCGTGGCGCCGCGTGCGGGGTAGTAGGTGTCGCCGGCGGTCGTACCTTCGCCGTCGATGTCGGTGATCACCGATTCCGACCACGCGGCGATGGTGAATGTGCTTCGTGCAGTGTGTGAGTAGCTCATGTCAGGAGACTCTAGGTACGCGGCGGCGTGGCGCTCTTGAACATTCGCGACACTAGGATGAGCGAGTGCCGAATGTGTCAGGACATCCCGAGGCGATCGTCCGCCCGACCGCCGACGCACCCGGTTTCGAGGTCGAACGAGTCGCTCCCCGAGCAGATTTGGCCGAGTTCGTCGACTACCACTGGCTGGTGAGGTGGTCGGTGCCGAAGCCCCATCGGCAGCAGGTGGTTCCTCAGCCGCGCGTTCACGTCGCCGCCGAGGACGGACAGTTGCTGGTGCACGGGATCTCCCGGTCGCCGTTCTACCGGACGTTGACGGGACACGGCCACGTGCTGGGAGCCGCCTTCCACGCCGGCGGGTTCCGGCCTCTGCTGAAGAGCAGTCTCGGCGCGATCTCGGGAACCGTCCAGCCCGGACGGGACCACGGCCCTGGTCGGCGGCGCCCAGCGCCGCCGGGACTTCGTCCGCGCAGACCAGCTCGCCGCGCACGCCGGCTGCAGCCTGCGCACCCTGCAACGGCTGTTCACCGAATACGTCGGCATCGGCCCGAAGTGGGTGATCCAGCGGTTTCGCATCCTCGACGCGGCCGCCGCCGCCCACTCGGGCGAGAGGATCGACTGGTCCGCGCTCGCCTACGAATTGGGGTTCAGCGACCAGGCCCACCTGACCCGGGTCTTCACCCAGGTCGTCGGCACACCGCCTGCCACCTACCAGCGCGCGAACGGCCTGCTGTAGCGCGTCCGGCTCCGCTGCTCAGCCGGCGAATCCGAGTCCCCGCGCGGCGAGTTCCTCCTCGAGGATCCGGATCGCTTTCGGTCCGACGCCGTGGATCTTCAACAGATCCGTGGCAGTGACCGTCGTCAGTTGATCGAAACGCGTGTAGCCGTGGGACGCGAGCTCACGACGGGAGACCTTCCCCATACTCGCCGGGAATTCCGTCTCGCCCGCTGTGTCGGAAGTCGACATGTCCGTCCTTTCTACTCGTTGTGGTCGGCGTGCAGGTGTGCACGCTCCCCGTCGTGGTCGAAGATCGTGAGGATCTCCACCGGACCGTCGTGGGCGCCGATGGAGTGCGGCACCATGGTCGAGAACTCCGCTGCGGCACCGGCTTCGATCAGGATGGTCCGCTCCCCCAGTTGCAGGCGGGCCGTCCCCGACAGGACGGTGAACCACTCGTGACCGGGGTGCACACAGACGTGTTCCGGGCCGGCGGGGCGTTCGGAGGTGATGCGCATCTTCGCCACGGTCGCGCCGTGGAGGGCACGTTCGCGGGACAGGAGCCAGGTCGTGAGGCCTCGCGTCTGTTCGGGCATCGGCCGGATCACCACGTCCTCGTCGTCGACGGACTCGACGAGCTGATCGAGCGTGGTGCCGAGAGCCCGCGCGATCGGAACCAGTTGGTCGAGGGCGATCCTGCGGTGGCCCGTCTCGATGCGGCTCAGCGTGGACGGGCTGAGGAAGCAGCGGGCGGCGAGCGCGTCGAGGGACCAGCCTCGGGCCAGCCTTAGGCCCCGGATGCGCTGCCGGATCACACCGTCCAATCCGAGTTCTTGCGTCATACGCAAGAGTGTATGCGTATAGAGCAGAACGTGGCTAGCCTTGACGTCATGACACAGCATTCGCATCACCACGCCCACCACCACGGCGAGCACACACCCGCGCACGAAGCCGCTCTGCCGGATCTCCTCGACCTGGACGCCGAGATCTTCGGCTCCTATCTGGATCAGGTGGCCGAGTGGGCCGAAAGGCGCGTCGGGGAGACGCCGCGCCGGGTCGTCGACGTGGGCGCGGGAACGGGCGTCGGCAGCCTGACGCTGGCTCGGCGGTTCCCCGCGGCCGAGGTGGTCGCGATCGACAGGTCGGAGGTGATGCTCGAGCGCGTCCGCACAGCCGCGGGCGGGCAGGGCCTGGCCGACCGGGTGAGCGTCGTGCACGCCGATCTGGATGCCGGCTGGCCCGCAGTCGAGGCCGCGGATGTCGTATGGGCGGCCTCCTCGTTGCACGAGGTCGCCGACCCCGACCGGGTGCTGCGCGACATGTACGCCGCACTGAACCCCGACGGCGTGCTGGTGGTCGTCGAGATGGACGCCCTGCCCCGCCTCCTGCCCGACAACCTCGGCATGGGCCGCCCGGGGCTGGAGTCGCGCTGCCACGAGGCCTTGGCGCGGATGGACTGGAACGCGCACCCGAACTGGCGGGCCCACGTGGAGCGAGCCGGTTTCGTGGACGTCGAGGAGCGCAATGTCACCAGCGGGGCAACCCCCGCCCCACCCAGCACCGGACGCTACGCACACACCTTTCTGAGCCGTGTTCGCTCCGCCCTCGACGGACAACTGGCCGCCGACGACCGCGACACTCTCGATCGTCTTCTCTCGGAGGACAACCCGGACAGTGTCCTGCACCGCGGCGACCTGATGGTCCGCGGCAGCAGGACCGCCTGGACCGCCCGACGCCCCTGAAATCGCGTGCGTGCCCTTGTCCGAGTTTTCGAACGGGTGTTGCGCGGTGGTGAGGATCGGCGGGATCTGCATGCTCGGCAACGTACGGAACGGAACCCCTGAATTCGGTCTTTTTCGCGGTTCCGTCTCGGACCGATTGAGTAGACTGGCGAAGTGCCGAATCAGGAGAACCCCGAGTTCGCCGGCAGCGAGCCCAAGGTCCCGTTCCCCAAGCCGGAACGCGACATCGATCTCTACCGCCGGGCGATCGCGACCCTCCAGTCCGCACTCCCCCACGGCTGGTCGTTGACGTCCGGAAAGTCCCGCTCCCTCGCCGACGCGCCGGAACGGTTGCTGGTCGGCGCCCCGGGCGGCGAGGTGGCGTCCTTCTCCGTCATCCCCGCCCGCGGGGTGCTCGCGGGGGACGCCGCCCGGTTCGCCGACGGACTGTCCGGATCCGATCGCGGATTCGTCTGCGCCCGTTATCTTTCCGAACCCGTTCGCCGCCAACTCGACGCCAGGGGTCTGTCCTACGCGGACGCGACGGGCAACACCTCTCTGTCGGCGGACCGGCCCGCCATCTGGGTGCGAGACCGGGGCGCGGACGCCGACCCGTGGCGTGGGCCCGGCCGTCCGGCCGCCCAGCTGACCGGCGATCCCGCCGCACGGGTCGTGCGTGCCCTCGCCGATCACTCGGGTCAGCTGACGGTCCCGGAACTCGTCCGGCTGTCCGGCGCGTCCACCGGCGCGACCTATCGGGTGGTGGAGACCCTGCAGGAACGCGATCTCCTCGAGCGGCTGCCCCGCGGCCCCATCACCAGTGTTCGGTGGCAGCAGATGCTGCGCGCCTGGAGCAGCGACTCCAGCTTCGAGGACTGCCCCACCGTCGCCTACTTCGCACCCGAGGGAGTGCAGTCGTTCGTCGCGAAACTCGGGAAGGTCTCCGACCATCTCTACGCGGTGACAGGCTCGCTCGCCGCAGCAGCGTTCGTCGAGTACGCGCCGGCGCACCAGGTGCGGATCTACGCCGACAACGCCGAGGCGCTGGCTGGCGCTCTCGAACTACGTCCCGTCGATCAGGGTGCCAACGTCCTCGTCGCCACTCCCCGGTCGGCCGCGGTCTTCGAACGCACCCTGTTCCGCGACGACGTCCGCCTGGTCGCCCCGGCACAGGCCTTCGCGGATCTCCTCGCCGGCACCGGCCGCCATCCGCAGGAAGCAGAGCATCTCCTCAGCTGGATGACCGAGAACGTGACCGAGTGGAGAACGACCCTCGGCGCACCCACGGTGACCTGACCGATCACTCGTCGCAGGCGGAAACTCCCCGAGTGTGTGCAATACGACCACGCCACGCCGCGCGTGATGGCGCGCACAAGCACCCTCGGGTAGCAGGATGTACATCTTGTGGCCTCACCGACCGAGTCGGGCGGGCCTGACGGAAGTCGCAATCCGTTCGCAACACGAATAGGGGTTCTTGCATGTCCATGGGAGTCGGGCTCAGGATCGGCAGTGTCGTGTCCACCGCGGTGGTGGCGTCGAACGATCCAGGATCCCCGGATCCGGTCGTCATCGTCCGCGACACCGTCTTGCACATGTGCCCGGACGGCACCGCACTTCTCGGCGGATCGGCGCCGCACACGATCGGAGATACCCACACCGTGTCGGGGTTCCTTCCCCGCGTCGGCGACCCGGCCGGCGTCGCGGTGGGCGACGGATCGCGGTACCGCGCAGAAGACCTGGTCGCGGGTGCGATGCGATGCCTGCTCCGCGAGTGCGAACCTCTCCCCGACCACGGCGGGCGAACGGGTGGCGCCCCCGACATCATGGCCACCTATCCGACCCGCTGGGACTCTGCCGCCGTCGCAGCGCTCCGCGACGCGCTCGACTACGCCGACATGTCATATCTGTCCCTGGTCTCGGACGCCGAAGCCGCCGCGGCCTGGTTCGAATCCGAGATCGCCGAGCGCCCCGGGCAGTTGGTCGGCATCTATCACGTCGACGACACCGGATCGACGGTCGCGCTGATTCGCTCGGGTGTCGAGGCAGGCAAGGCGTTCCGGTTCTCCTCGGGGGGCTCCCCGACGGCCCAGATCGCGACCGCTCTCGGTGCGTTCGGCTGGCTGCCCAGCAACCTCGACGCCGTGGTCGTCACGGGCGACGGCCTGATCGCGAGGGACTCCGCGGCCGTTCACGGATTCGCGGCCACGATCGGCGAGAAATTCGACGTCCGGTGCGTCGTCGGCCCGGGCCCCGAGCAGACCTCGGCGCTCGGTGCCGCCATCCGCGCCGCCGGGTTCAATCCGACCACCCACAAGGTGACCCCGATCGGCCTGCCACCGTCGTACGACGTCACCGAGGTGATCGACGCCGTCGTCGGCGAGCCCGTGCCGTCGACGTCCGCAACCCCGAACCGGGCCGCCACACGCACGCAGAACCCTGCGTCCGCCGCAGCGGTGGGCGCCTCCCCCGCGCGAGTGTCGGGCGGAACGGCGGTCGCGACGCCGCCGGAACCGCGCGCCGTCGCGCAGTCCGGGGAAGATTCCGACAGTGCGTCCCGGGCGTCCTGGCTCGTCGCCGCAGCGGTCGGGCTGGCGCTCGTGCTGGTCGCGATCGTCTTCGTGCTGTTCGTCCTCTGATCGCCCCGCCTCTCTGTCGTCGGTGTCGTGGTGGGGTGAGGGGTGCAGGTCGGCACGGCGTTCGCTCGACCGCTGTACGACCGCATAACCTGTCACGGTGAGTGAATCAGGCAGCGATCCAGGTCGGTCCCCGTCGGGGCTGCGCGCCGCGCGTCCGGCGGTCGCTCCCCCGCTCCGGGACGACCGGCTGAAACTGTTCGCCTTCGCCACCGCGGAGAAGCGGGCGGAGTACCTGTGGGTGCTGAGGGCCTTCGATCACGCCCGCGCCAACTACATCGTGCTGCTCCACGCGGGCGACGTCGCCCGCATCCTGGACGGCCTCGCCGGGGACGACCCGGCCGGGCAACTCGGCGCCGGAGACGTCACTCCCCTGCTCGAGCAACTCCACGTCTGGGAAGTGCTCGAACGCAGTTACGACGGAACGCGCGCCGCGACACTCGCCGAATATCGGAACCGGCACTTCGTGTACCAGTTCAGTCAGGCCGGCTACCAGGTGTTCCGGGCCGTCGAGGACGCACTCGCGGCCCGGCTCGACGACGCGTCGCTGTCCCGGCTGGCGCTCCCCGACCTCCTCGCCGACATGAACGACCTGGCCGCGGCGAATCGCGCCGCCGACAACGATCTGGTGTACCGGAAACTCAACCGACTCGATGTAACGCTGTCCGACATGGCCGGACGCGCGGCCCAGTTCTATCTGACCCTGGGCGATCTCGTCCGCACCACGGAGATCACCCCGGAGACGTTCATGTCCCACAAGGACGCTCTCCTCACCCACATGCGCGAGTTCAGCTCCGACCTGTCGCGGTATGCGCCGAAACTCGCCGCGGCCATCGCGCTCGTGGAAGACACCGGTGTCGAGGCGATGGTAGCGCGGGCCGCCGCCAGCGACGAGCGGGTGTTCCTCGACGTCGAAGAGCGCGAAGCCGATTGGCGCGCCCGGTGGGCCGGTTTGACGCACTGGTTCGTCGGGAGCGAGGCGGGTCCGAGCGAGGCGGAACGCCTGCGCGAGGGCACGATGAGCGCCATCGCCGCCGTCCTGTCGCTGTTGCGCCGCGTCACCGAGACCCGCAAGGGCGGCGTCAGCAGGGAGAGCCAATTGCGGCACCTCGCAGGCTGGTTCGCCGCGACTCCGAACGAGGACGCCGCGCACGCGCTGTTCCAGGCCGTGTTCGACCTCGGGCGTCCGCGCCACCTCTCGATGGTCCATCCGGACGCCGACATCATCCCCGACACCCGGTCGTGGTGGGAGGCGCAGCCCGTGGAGATCTCCCGCACGCTGGCCGAGACCGGACGTCCGCCGTCCCCCGGTCTGCCCGCGCGGGTGCAGCGCAACGAGGGCAGCGTGCGTCGCCTGCGTGAGGAACAGCTGACCGCACAACGACATCGCGCGGCCGCCGCCCAGTCGCTGGCCCGGGGCGGAGTCTACGAGCGGGAACTCGACGAGGCCGAAACCGACGTGCTGCTGAGCCTGCTCAACGCCGCACTGACGGCCCGGGTACCGGTCAGCGGCCGCGTCCAGAGCAGCACCGGATCGGAGAACGGCGTGAAGCTCACCCTCAGCCCGCACAGCGAATCGACGGTCGTGCGCACCGCCCGAGGACGTCTGCACCTCGACGGACTGCAGGTGAGCGTTCGGTGAAGGCACGGGAGATCTCACCGCTCGCCCTCGATTCGTATCAGCGCGCCGCCCGCGTCATCCTGTCGAATCATCTGGTGACCCAGACCTATCCGGATCGCATCGCGCTTCCCCTGCTCCGCCGGTGGGCCACCGAACTACGCGAAGATCTGATGACGCTCTTCGGGTACCGGCTCGAGGTCACCGAGACGACCGCCCGACTGTTCACCGTCAGCGACCGACTCGACGCCGGGACCCCGGCCAAGACAGCCACCGACCGCACGTTCGACCGGTACCGCTACGCCTACCTCGCGCTGGCGCTGGCCGCATTGGGTCGCGCCGGCAACCAGATCACTCTGTCCGAACTCGCCGATCACGTCGCCGCCGACGCCGCGCAGGTCGACGGGGTGGACCTGTCCACCGAACGCGCGTCCGACCGGGACGCGTTCGTCGACGCCGTCGGCTGGCTCGCGGCCCGAGGCGCGATCGCCCTCGCCGACGGTGACGCGGGCGGCTGGGCCGCCAATCCCGATGCGGGCGAAGCGCTCTACGACATCGACCGGTCCGTCGTCATCGCCCTGTTCCGGCCGCCGCGCGCGCTGCAGCACCTCCGCTCCATCCGCGGTCTGCTCGCCGGCGCGGACTCGATGACCGACGACGAAACGGAGTTCGGGACGTCCCGGACTGTCGACGTGAAGGAGACGGCGCGGCGGGTCCGGCGCGCTCTCGTCGAACGGCCCGTCGTCTACGCCGCCGATCTGGACGATCAGGAACTGGTGCAGCTCGCGCTCCCCCGCACCGCAGCCGATGTCGAGTTGCTCACCGGACTGGTCGCGGAACGGCGCGAGGAGGGCGTCGCGATGATCGACTCGTCCGGGCGGCTCTCCGACGTCCGGTTCCCCGGGACGGGAACGGTCGCGCAGGTCGCGCTGCTGCTCGCGGGGGAGATCGCCGATCGTGTCCTGGATCCCGACACGCCGGAGACGGCCCGGATGCCGCTGCCGCGGGGCCGGTCCGAGGACCTGGTCGAACAGGTCGACAGCGCGATTCCGCAGTCCGGGATCTTCGACAGCCTGGCAGGCCACGACGGGGTCGAACCCGAGGAGCCGGCCCCCGCCGACCGGCTCTTCCCGGTCGTCGAGGACCAGTGGATCACCGACACCGTCCGGACCCTGACCGACAGATTCGGGCGCACGTTCGCCGCCGGGTGGCAGGCCGACCCCGACGGCCTGGGACGCGCCGCTCTGGCGCTGCTCGAGCGGCTGCGCCTCACCGCCGCGGTGCCGGGTGGCGTGCTCGCGCTCCCGGCGCTCGCCCGCTACCGCGGTGTGGTGGTCACGATCCGCGACCGCACACCGGAGATCGACCTGTTCCAGAGCTCAGCGAACGACAGCGAGGACATCACAGCATGACGAGTGCGCGTTTCCGGCCCACCCGAGCCGGGATCATCAACCTCTGGGACTACCGGGATCAGGAGTTCTCCTTCGCCGACGGCCGCCTCGTTCTTCGTGGCCCCAACGGTTCCGGCAAAACCAAGGCGCTCGAAGTGCTGTTCCCGTTCGTCTTCGACGGCAGGATCGAACCGCGGCGCCTCAACCCGTTCGCCGGCGAGGAACGGACCATGAAGTCGAATCTCCTGTACCGCGGGCAGGAGAGCGCGTACTCGTACGTGTGGATGGAGTTCTGCCGCGGCGCGAAGGACGACCCCGAGGCCGTCACCGTGGGCATCGGCATGCGCGCCTCCCGCACCAACGACAAGGTCACGCGCTGGTACTTCGTGGCCGACGGCCGGGTCGGCGTCGATTTCTCCCTGCTCGGCACCGACGACCGTCCGCTCACGAAGAAGCAACTCGGCGAGCAGATCGGCACCGACTCCATCACGGACCGGCCGCTCGACTACCGCGCCGCCATCGACGCCCGGATGTTCGGGCTCGGTGTCCAGCGCTACGACCAGCTGATCAACCTCATCCTCACGCTGCGCCGCCCCCAGCTCGCGAAGAACCTCGACCCCAAGGGACTGTCGCAGGCACTCACGGACGGTCTGCGCCCCCTCGACGAACAACTCGTCCTCGAGGCGGCGCGCTCGTTCAGCGACATGGAAGAGGTCGGCCGGGCGCTCGAGGGGCTCGCGGCGGCGGACCAGGCGGCGCAGAGCTTTGTCGGCGTGTACGCGAAATACCTTCGCCAGCAGGCGCGTACGGACGTCGACCAACTCGCGACCCGTCTCGACGCGGTGCGGTCCGGCATCACCGCCCTCCACGGGGCGGCAGCCGACCGGGCGCGCAGCCAGGCGAGCCGGGAGGCCGCCGAAGAACGCTTCACCGCCGCCGACCGCGCACTCGACCAGGCCAACGCCACCCTGGACGCACTGAAGCGGTCGACCGCCTACGAGGGGCGGACGCAACTCGACGACCTGGCGCAGGCCGTGTCGACGCTCGAGAAGTCGACGGAACTGCAGGCCGAGAAGGCACGCAAGGCCAAGGCGACCCTCGAACAGCGGTCCGAGGAGCACGAGAAGGCGGGCGACGCCGTCACTCACGCCGTCGAGGCGCTCGCCCACGCCGAAGACGAACTTCACGTCGCCGCCGAGGACGCCGGAATCACCTGGACCGCACTCCCCGACGACGCGCGCGCCGACCAGTTGACCGCGGCGCTGCGCGGGCACGCCGAGGAACGCGACGGCGACCTGCGCGCGGTCCGGGCCGCGCTCGCCACCGTCGAGAAGGCCGCCACCGAGCGGACCCGCGCCGACGACGCGGCACGTCGTGGCCAGGAACAACTCGACACCGCGACGGTGGCCGTCCTCGAAGCCGAGACCGCGGTCGAATCGGCCCGCAGCCGATGCGCCACCGAACTCCGCTCCTGGTGGACGGAACAGTCGTCCCTCTACGCCGAGATCGAGGCGCCCGCTGCGCTGTTCGACGCGCTGGACACCGCCCTCCGGGGGATCGGCGACGACGACGCCGCCACCCTGTCGGAGACGCTGACGGAGCAGACCACGGACGCCGTCGACGCACTCCGGCTGCGTCGTCAGCAGTACGACCGCGACGCCGCCGCCGCGGCCGAGGCGATCGCAGAATACGAATCGGCGCGCGCGGCAATCGAATCCGAGCACGACGACGCCCCACCGCTCCCGGCAGGCAGGCACGACGCGCGGTCCGGGCTGACCGGTGCGCCG
Source organism: Rhodococcus sp. T2V (assembly GCF_029269925.1). NCBI lineage: Bacteria > Bacillati > Actinomycetota > Actinomycetes > Mycobacteriales > Nocardiaceae > Rhodococcus > Rhodococcus sp. T2V. The sequence goes on along the minus strand of NZ_JARJBD010000004.1, from coordinate 22,113 downwards.
CTCTGGCGTCTGGTCCGGTTCGCCGACGGCGTCGACGCCGCGGTCGCGGCGGGAATCGAGGCCGCACTGGAGGCCGCGAATCTCCTCGACGGCTGGGTCACCGTCGACGACGCGCTCCCCGACGTCGAATCCGAACAATTCCTCGTGGCCCTCCCCGCCGAGGATCGGCCCACCGGCAGGACCCTCGCCGACGTTCTCGACGTCGAGCAGGACACCGGTGTCCCCGACGAGCGCGTGCGCGCAATCCTCGAATCCATCGTTCTCGAATCCCTCGACGTTGCCGAGGGTCCGGTGGGCGTCGCCGGGGACGGGGCCTATCGCCAGGGGATCCAGCGCGGACGGCACACGAAATCGGACGCGGAGTACATCGGAACCACCGCGCGGGCCCGCAGGCGCGCCGCCCGACTCACCGAACTCGACCGGACGCTCGAGGAAACCCGGGCGCGGCTCGACGACACCCGGGCGTCCGCGGATGCGGCAGCAGCGCTGCTGACACGGACGACCGCGGCCGCACAGGCTCTGCCCCGCACCGGATCGATCCTCACCGCGCTGAAGAAGGTCACCGAATCGGCAGGCGCGCTCCGCAGCCGCACCGACACCGCGACCGCCGTCGGCCGCGAACTCGACCAGGCCATCGCCGACCTGTCCGCGAAGGAAAAGCAACTCCGGGCCACCGCATCCACGCACCGGACTCCCCACGTCGCTCGCGAGATCGACTCGCTCGCCGCGGCCGTGCGGCATTTCGAGAAGCAGGGCGAGATGGTGCAGCGGTGCAGGCGCGACCACGGCAAGGAGATGGAGCACACGCGCCAGTCCGAGGACCGGCTGCACGAGGCGCGCGGCAACGCGGAGGAATTCGCGGAGGAGGCCGCCGTCGCCGAAGAGGTACTCGCGCAACAGATCCAGCGTCTCGAGACGCTCCGCGACACACTGGGTGCCGGGGCCGAGCAACTGGACCGCCAACTCGAGGAGGCGCACGCGCGGATCGAGGCGTGCAAGAAGGAACAGCGCGACGCCCGCAAGGCAGACAAGGATGCGGGCGAGGCCATCGGTAAGGCCGAGGGCGCGTACAACACCGCCGTCCAGACGCTCCGGCTGGCGCTCACCGAAACCCACGCCGACGCCGCCCACCTCGCGCCGTACGCCCGGCGCGACCTGCTCGAACTCCTCGGCGTCGACGGCGGCCACACCTGGCCGGCCAGCACGGCGGCGTGGATGAGTGCCGAACAGCTGGTGTACCGCATCCAGAACGCCGACCAGGACACCCCGATCCTGCCGCCCGAAGTGGACGCGCTGTTCCGCGCATTGGACGGCGCGACCGAATCGGTGCGGGTCAGCGACTCGGCACGCAAGTCGACGCGGACGGCACTCACCACCGCGCTGCAGGACTTCGACGCGCAACTCGCGGCCGCCGGCCAGGACTACCGGCTGCAGTGGGACGCGCCCGACGGCCTGACGGTCGTGCAGGTGCAGGACGACGAGGGTTACTCGTCGATCGGCGAGTTCGCCGCCCGTATCGCGTCCGCGCGCTCCGATCAGGAACTGCTGCTCACCGAATCCGAACGCCGCATCCTGGAGGACGCGCTGCTCACCGGTCTCGCCCAGCAGATCCACGAACGCACCGTCGACGCCCGCGAACTCATCGCCCGGATGGGCACCGAGATGCGGGAGCGGCGGATGTCGTCCGGCAACACCATCGGCGTCCACTGGGTGCTCGCCGACAACCTCGACGACAGCGCGAAGGCCATCTCCAAACTGCTCGAGCGCGACACGTCGGCGCTGGGCCCGGACGAACTCGCCACGATGCGCGCACACTTCGCCCACCAGATCAGGACCGCCCGCGCCGCCCACCCGGAGCGGTCGTACCCGGAGATCCTGGCGTCCGCCCTCGACTACCGGCGGTGGCGGGTGTTCTCGTTCACCCTGATCAGCGGGAACGGCAACGAGGACAGGCTGACGGTCGCCCGGCACAGCGCACTCTCCGGTGGCGAGCAGTCCGTCTCACTGCACCTGCCGCTGTTCGCCGCGGCGCACGTCATGCTCGACTCCGCCGACCCACACGCCCCGCGACTGCTGGCGCTGGACGAGGCGTTCGCCGGCGTCGACGACAACGGCCGGGCCGAACTGCTCGGCCTCAGCGTGCAATTCGACCTCGACCTGTTCATGACCGGGTTCGACCTGTGGATCACGTACGGCGGCGTGCCGGGCTGCGCGCACTACGATCTGGCGCACTCGACGGCCGAGCAGAGCGTCAGCGCCACCCTCCTCGTGTGGTCCGACGGTGAGCTACTCGCCGAACACGACGGCACCGACCTGGCGCAGGCGCTCGGTTCGCCCCTGCGCCGGCGCGTCCCGACGCCCGCGGAGGGCGCCCTCGAGTTCGCCTGACCCGTGAGTACTTGTTAACCGCGGGCGGTTAACAAGTACTCACGGGCGGCGAAGCCGCACACCGAGAAGGGCATCCACAGCCGCGGCGAATTCGCTCGGCGCGTTCGTGTCGGAACCACCGTTGTCGAGGGCGCGGCGGGCCCAGCCGTCGAGGGCGTCGAGCGCCTTCGGGGTGTCGAGGTCGTCCGCGAGATGCTGGCGCAGCCGGGCGATCGTGTCGGTGGCGGACTGCGCCGACTCGAGTGCGGCGGCATCCTTCCACAACTGGAGCCGGGTGTGGGCGTCGGCGAGAACCTGCTCGGTCCACGGACGGTCCTGCCGGTAGTGCCCGGACAGCAGTCCGAGGCGGATGGCGGCCGGGTCGACACCCTCGCCGCGCAGTTTCGACACGAACACGAGGTTGCCGCGGCTCTTCGACATCTTCTCGCCGTCGAGACCGATCATTCCGGTGTGCACGTAGTGGCGCGCGAAGCGGCGATCCCCGGTGGCCGACTCGGCGTGCGCCGCGGAGTACTCGTGGTGCGGGAAGATCAGGTCGCTGCCGCCGCCCTGGACGTCGAAACCCGAACCGATGCGGTTGAGGGCGATGGCCGAGCACTCGATGTGCCAGCCGGGACGCCCGGGACCGAACGGCGACGGCCAGGACGGCTCACCCGGCCGGGCCGCACGCCACACCAGCGCGTCGAGGGGATTCTGCTTGCCGGGGCGGTCGGGGTCGCCGCCGCGTTCGGCGAAGAACTTGTCCATCGTCGCGCGGTCGTAGCCGGACTCGTACCCGAACTGCTCCGTCGCGTCTGCGCGGAAGTACACGTCGGGGAATTCGGCGTCGTCGACGACGTAGGCGGCGCCGGACGCGACGAACTTCTCGACCATCTCGATCACTTCGCCGATCGATTCCACCGCGCCGATGTAGTCGCGCGGGGGAATCACCCGGAGGGCTTCCATGTCTTCGCGGAACAGTGCCGTCTCGCGCATGCCGAGGACGACCCAGTCCTCACCGTCGCGGTTGGCGCGCTCGAACAGCGGGTCGTCCACGTCGGTGACGTTCTGGACGTAGTGCACGTCGTGCCCGGCGTCACGCCAGATCCGGTTCACCAGATCGAACGTCAGGTACGTGGCGGCGTGACCGAGGTGGGTCGCGTCGTAGGGGGTGATACCGCACACGTACATCGTGGCCGTGCGCCCGGGAGTGACGGGGCGGACCTGCCGGTCGGCGGTGTCGAACAACCGCAGCGGAGGCCCCTGGCCTGGAACGGACGGGACAGCGGTTTCGGACCAAGACTGCATGACAGCGAGCCTAATGGACCCGCGTTTCCGCCTCGGAGGGAGCCGCCGCCCGCCGGGCTCCGAACGGGTCGCTCAGAACGCGGGCCACGGGATGGGCCGGTGACCGTTCGGCCGGGGCATCACGGGTGCGGCGAGAAGGTCCACGGCGCGTTCGTACAGCGCGGCCACCTCGCCGGACGTGATGTGCTCGCCGAGCCGCGCGCCGAAGTCGCCCTCGAGTGAGGAGATCAGTTCGGCGATGTCGACGACGAGGGCGCCCGGCACCTCCGTCCCGGCCCACCCCCACAGCACGGTCCGCAGTTTGTTCTCCGTGTGCAGGCAGATGCCGTGGTCGACGCCGTAGACGGAACCGTCGAGACCCTCGAGCGCGTGGCCGCCCTTGCGGTCGGCGTTGTTGATCAGCACGTCGAGGACGGCCATCCGCTGCAGCCGCGGGTCGTCCGCGTGAATCAGCGCGACCGGTTCGCCGTCCATGTCGGTGGCGCGCAGGATCTCGAACCACCCCTCGGGGACGGCGTCGGGCGCGCAGATGTCGACCAGGTCGAGACCGCCGGTGTCGTCGGCGTGCCGGTCCGGGGTGTCGACCCACCGCTGCACCATCCCCGGGCCGAACGGACCGTCCCGCAGGAGAGTGCGGGGAATCACACCCCACCCGAGCTGCTCGGACACGAGATACGACGCGTACTCACGTCCGGCGAGCGTGCCGTCCGGGAAGTCCCACAGCGGACGTTCCCCGCGGACCGGTTTGTACACGCAGCGGACGGTGTTCTCACCCGCGGCCGCGTCGCAGACCAGGGTGGCGTTACTGGCGTGGGTGATCTGGCCGATGAGGGTCAGCTCGCCGGACTCCAGGGGATCGGACTCCTCGGGCCGCAACCGTCAGTCCTCCTCGTCCATTTCCGGGGTGAGTCCGAAGCTCTGGCCGCGGCGGTACCCGTTGGTGCGGATGCAGATGTGCCCCTCCGGGGCGAGCGGCTCGCCGCACAGCGGGCACGGTGCGCGACCAGCGGCGATGACCCGCTCGGACCGCAGGGAGAAGTCCCTCGCCTGCAGCGGGGTGAGGAAGACGCGCACGGCGTCCGGTCCGTCCTCGGAGTCGTCGAGCACGACGGACTCGTCGAATTCCGTCTCACTGACGGCCAGCAGTTCCACGACGACGGCTCCGGCGTCCGCGTCCCAGCCCAGGCCCATCGTGCCGACCCGGAACTCGGCGTCGATCGGGGTGACGAGGGGGCTGGAGTCGTCGAGCTCGGCCCCTTCCGGGGGAACCTCCGTGCCGAACCTGCGGTGCACTTCCTCGAGGAGAAGTCCCATCCGGTCGGCCAGGACCTGTACCTGCTGTTTCTCCAGCAGGACGCTGATCACTCGCGCCTCGTGTACTGCCTGGAGATAGAACGACCTGTCGCCGGGTTCGCCCACCGTCCCGGCAATGAATCGGTCAGGAGTGCGGAATACGTGAATTGCGCGTGACATTGCACCTCCTTCAGCTGGAGCCGGGCCCTACTGCGGCGCTGCCCACTCGTTGTTCCGTCTCGGACTGTTCCTCGCAGCATGCTGCGTTCATTATCCGTCAATCGTTACCGGCGGTGTCCGCCCAATCATCACAACCGGACCTCCCCTCCCGGCACCGATCCGGATACTTCGGCCCGGGCGCCGTCTCCCGACGCCGGTGGCACGTTCACCCCCGACAGATCGGCCCCGGTGTCGTTCATCTTCAGCACGTAGGGGCGGGTGGAGGTGTACCGGACGACACTGATGGAGGCGGGTTCCGCGACGATCCGCTGGAATCCGTCGAGGTGCGCGCCGAGGGCGTCCGCGAGGACCGACTTGATGACGTCACCGTGCGAGCAGGCCACCCACACGACGTCGCGGCCGTGGAGTTCCGCGAGCCGGGCGTCGTGCTCCCGGACCGCGGCGACGGCCCGCGCCTGGACCTGGGCGAGCCCTTCTCCGCCGGGGAACACGGCGGCGGACGCGTGCTGCTGCACGATCTTCCACAGCGGCTCCTCGAGCAGGACCTTCAGCTCGCGACCCGTCCACTCGCCGTAGTCGACCTCGACCAGCCGATGTTCCACGACCGGGGTCAGGCCCCGTGCCCGGGCGAGCGGTGCCACCGTCTGCTCGCACCGCAGAAGCGGTGAGTGCACGATCTCCTCGATCACCACGTCGGCGAGCCGGGCCACGATCGCCTGCGCCTGCTCGCGGCCGCGGTCGTCGAGTTCGACTCCCGGTGACCGGCCGGCAAGCGTGTGCGCAGTGTTCGAGGTCGACCGCCCGTGGCGCAACAGCACAACTGTCATTGGCCCAGCCTAGTGTCGTGCACTCCCCGACCGCCCGATCTCAGGTGGCCGACACGACGCCGGTCGCGAGAAGCGACAGGACGATGACGCCGAGGATGATGCGATAGCCGACGAACCAGTACATGGAGTGGTCGACGACGAAACGCAGCAGCCACGCGATCGACGCGTAGCCGATCGCGAAGGCGATCGCGGTCGCGACGAAGAGTTGCGGACCGCTCGCGTTGAGACCCTCACCGGCCGGTTCGAATGCGTCGGGCAGGCTGAACAGCCCGGATGCGACGACCGCGGGGATGGCGAGGAGGAACGAATAGCGGGCCGCGGCTTCGCGGGTGAGTCCGAGGAAGAGGCCGGCGCTGATCGTGCCGCCCGACCGCGAGACTCCCGGGATCAGGGCGAGCGCCTGGGCCGAGCCCATGATGATGCCGTCCTTGGCGCGCAGGTCCTCGACGGGACGCACCTTCCGCCCGTAGTACTCGGCCGCCGCGATGACGAATGCGAACACGATCAGCATGGTGGCGATCAGCCACAGGTTGCGGGCTCCGGTGCGGATCTGGTCCTTGAACAGGAACCCGAGCACACCCACCGGAATCGTGCCGATGATCACATACCAGCCCATCCGGTAATCGAGGTCACTGCGATGCTCGGCGTGGAACAGTCCCCGGAACCAGCCGGCGATGATCCGTCCGATGTCGCGGGCGAAGTAGATGAGCACCGCGGCCTCGGTGCCGAGCTGGGTGACGGCGGTGAACGAGGCACCGGCGTCGTCACCGAAGAAGATCTCCGACACGATCCGGAGATGGCCCGACGAGGAGATGGGCAGGAACTCGGTCAATCCCTGCACGGCACCGAGGACAATCGCCTGGAGCCAGGTCATCGCCTCGCCCATCACTCACCGGTCCCGAGGCCGAATGTGCCGCTCTGACGCCAATTTCCCATGTCGCGTTCGTAATTCACCGGCGCCACGGTACCGGTGTGGGTGACCTCCGGCAGAATCCGGCGTGGCAGGACCCCTGCCACGCGATACCCCACTACTCTGCTCCTGTGGTGGCCGGTTCCGGGGGGCACCAGCATCTTCGGGGTCGAGGCCCCGGTTGCAGCTACGGTACGAGACGCAGGCGGTTATGGAACAGAGATCGGTCGGAGCAAGCGGGTTGCGAGTGTCACGTCTCGGCCTGGGCACGCTCACCTGGGGTCGGGACACCGACGGCGACGAGGCCGCCGCGCAGATCGCGGCGTTCGTCGATGCGGGCGGTACCCTCGTCGACACCTCCCCCGCGTACGGCGACGGTGCGGCGCAGCGGATCCTGGCGGAGCTGCTCGACGACGTGGTGCCGCGCACGGAACTCGTCCTGAGCTCGAGTTCGGGCATCAACCCGGCGGGGCCGTCGCGAATCGACTGCTCGCGACGGGGACTCGTCGCCCAGCTCGACGTGACCCTCCGCGAGCTCGGCACCGACTACCTGGACATGTGGCAGGTCGCCACGTGGGATCCGTTCACGCCGGTCGACGAGGTCGCCGCCACACTCGATTTCGCGGTGTCCAGCGGCCGGGTCCGGTACGTCGGGGCGCGGGGCTACCTGGGCTGGCAGCTGGCGACCGCGGCAGGCGCGTCCCGGGGCACCACGCTCGTGGCCACCCAGGTGGAGTACTCGCTCCTCGCGCGCGGCGTCGAGGAAGAGCTCGTTCCGGCCGCCGCCCATCACGGCGTCGGGGTGTTCGCGGCCGTGCCGCTGGCCCGCGGGGTGCTCACCGGCAAATACAGAAACGGCATCCCCGTCGATTCCCGCGGCGCCGACGAAGCGCACGCGCAGGACGTCCAGAGTTACCTCACCGACTCCTCCGTGCGGGTGGTCGACGCGGTCGTGACCGCCGCCGACGGTCTCGGCACGTCCCCGCTCGCAGTCGCACTCGCCTGGGCACGCGACCGTCCCGGGGTCGCGAGCGCGGTCGTCGGGGCCAGGGACATCGCCCAGCTGACCGGAGTGCTCGTCGCCGAGGAGCTGGAATTGCCCGCAGCGATCGCGGCCGCGCTCGACGACGTCAGCGCGTAGTGCGGGCGGGGCAGGCGGACGTGCACCTGCAGTTCACGTGCAGGGCAGGCTAACCTGGTGCTCACCGGCCGACGTCCGTAGATCCGCAGGAGAGTCCATGACCACGCTGAACGAGGCCGACGCGGCCGACCGCGGAACCGTCGGCTTCGCCGAGCGCATCAAGGCGGGCACGGACGCCGCTCACCGGGAGACCGAGCAGTCCCGCTTCGTCGGGGCCCTGCTCGCCGGTGAACTCACCCCGGACGGCTATGCCGAACTGCTCGCGCAGACGTACCTCGTCTACCGCGAACTGGAGGAGGCCGGGCGCGCCCACGCCGGCAGCCCCGTCGTGTCGCCGTTCCTCCACGACGCGCTGTTGCGGGTTCCGTCGCTGGAAGCGGATCTCGAGTTCCTGCGCGGGCCGTCGTGGCGGGACACCGTCTCCGCGCTGCCCGCCACCACCCGGTATGTGGAACGGCTCCGTGAGGTGGCGTACGAGTGGCCCGCCGGTTTCGTTGCGCACCACTACATCCGGTACATGGGCGACCTGTCGGGCGGGCAGATCATCCGGCGCATGCTCGAACGCGCCTACGGGTACAGCACCGAGGGCCTGCAGTTCTACATCTTCGACGAGATCCCGAAACCGAAGGTATTCAAGGACACCTACCGCGCAACACTCGACGCGGCGCCGCTGTCTCCGGAGGACCAGCAGCGGGTGATCGACGAGGTCAACCTCGCCTACCGCCTCAACGGCGCCCTGTTCGCCGACCTCGAAGCCGGCATCGACCGGTACCGCGCACGATGAGGTCGGTGTCCCGGACCCACGCGGACAGATCGCTGTTCGCCGTCCTCGTCCTGCTCCTGGTGGCCGCGGTGGCCGTGTCCGCGTGCAGTTCCCGTACCGGCGACAGCGCGGGTGGCACCGGTGGCGCCCGCACGGCGGTCCTCGACGACCTGAATCCGGAGCCCCTCGCCTCCCCGGCGACGCCGGCGCTGCCCGTCACGGTCCGCAGTTTCGACGGGGTGGACGTGACGATCACGGACGCGAGCCGGATCGTGACCGCGGACCGCTACGGAACGCTCACCGAGACGGTGTTCGCGCTCGGACTCGGCGACAACGTGGTCGGCCGGGACATCGCGTCCGAGTTCCCGGCCGCGCAGGACGTCCCGGTGGTCACACCGGGCGGGCAGTCCCTCAATGCCGAGGCCATCCTCGACCTGGCGCCGACGGTGATCCTCACCGACACCAGCATCGGACCCCAGGCGGTGCAGGACCAGCTGCGGGCCGCCGGGGTGCCGGTCGTCTATTTCGATCCGACGCGCACCCTCGACGGCGTGCCCGGCCAGATCACCGCGGTTGCGGATGCGCTCGGGGTGCCGGAGCAGGGCCGGGAACTCGCGGCCCGCACGGAGAGCGAGATCGCGGCGGCCCGCAGTCGCGCGCCCCAGGGCGAGAATCCGCTGAAGATCGCGTTCCTCTATCTGCGCGGCACCGCGATCACCATGATCGGCGGCCTGGGATCGGGGGCCGACTCCCTGATCGACGCGCTCGGCGCCGTCGACGCCGGTACCGCGTCGGGGATCACCCAGCAGTTCGCCCCGATCACCAGCGAGGCACTGATCGCCGCCGCCCCCGACGTGCTTCTCATGATGACCGGTGGACTCGAATCGATCGGCGGGATCGAGGGCCTGGAGAAGGTCCCCGGGGTGGCCCAGACACCGGCGGGCAGGAACCAGCGGGTCGTGGACATGCAAGACGGGGTGCTGCTGAGCTTCGGCCCCAACACCGGTCGCGTCCTGGGCGCCCTGGCCGACGCCGTCTACCCGGCCGCCACTCCATGACGGTCGAAGACCTCGACGCTCCTGGTAAGCCCTCGTCACGCACCCGGACCGGTGCCGTCCTCGGCGGTCTGCTGATCGCCCTCGCCGTCGCCGCCGTGTTCTCGGCCTGCATCGGTCAGGTGCCGACCGGCCCCGGAGAGGTCGTCGGAAGCATCCTCCACCGCATCGGACTGGATCTCGGGCCGATGCCCGCTCACCCCAGCGGTGAGGTGACGCTGTGGGAGGTCCGGTTCCCCCGCGTGATCCTCGCGATCCTGGTGGGGGCGGCACTGGGATGCGCGGGAGCGTTGCTGCAGGGTGTGTTCGCCAACCCGCTCGCCGAACCCGGCGTGATCGGGGTGTCCGCGGGCGCGGCGGTCGGTGCCAGCGCCGCGATCGTCGTCGGCGGCGCGTTCGCGGCCGGGTGGACGGTGGCCGCGGCCGCATTCGTCTCCGGACTGGTCACGACCGTCGCCGTGTATCTCCTCGCCCGGCACGAGGGCCGCACCGAGGTCGTCACACTCGTCCTGACCGGTGTCGCGGTCAACGCGTTCGCCGGCGGTCTCATCGCCTTCTTCACGTTCGTCGCGTCCCCTGCGGCGCGCGATCAGATCGTCTTCTGGCAACTGGGCAGCCTCAACGGGGCCACCTGGAGTGCGGTCGCGGTCGTGGCGCCGATGACGCTCGCCGGGATCGCCGCCACGATGACGATCGCCGGGAAACTCGACCTGCTCTCGCTCGGCGAGAACGCGGCCCGTCACCTCGGCCTCGACGTCGAACGACTGCGTCAGATCGCGGTGCTGATCGTCGCCCTGCTCGTCTCGTCCAGCGTGGCGTTCACCGGCATCATCCTGTTCGTCGGGCTGGTGGTCCCGCACCTGATGCGGATCGCCGTCGGTCCGGGCCACCGAGCCCTGATTCCGGCGAGCGCGCTGTGCGGTTCCCTCGTGCTGCTGCTCGCCGACCTGGGTGCCCGGTCGCTCGTGGCCAACGCGGACCTCCCCCTCGGCATGCTCACGGCCCTCGTCGGCGGGCCCTTCTTCTTCTGGTTGCTGCGCCGCACCCGGGCCAGTCAGGGCGGGTGGGCATGAGTCCGTCGTTCCGCACCCGCGTCGGCGAGGCCCTCGAGCAGAACCTGTTCCGGCGGACCGATCCGGTGCCCCCGCCACGACCCACGGGGGCCGTGACGCTGCGCGCGGACGGCATCGCCGTCACCCGCGGCGGCAGACCCGTTCTCGACGACGTGTCCGTGGATGTGCGGATCGGGGAGGTCCTCGTTCTCGTCGGCCCCAACGGCGCGGGCAAGTCGACGCTCCTGGCGGCGCTGTCGGGTGATCAGGACGTGCACGCGGGCAGCGTGCACCTCGACGGCCGGGACCTCGGCGAGTGGACGGCGCTCGAGATGGCCCAGCGACGGGCGGTCCTCCCCCAGCAGAACACGGTCGGATTCTCGTTCACCGCACGTCAGGTGATCACGATGGGCCGGTCCCCGTGGGCGCGCACACCCCGCGCCGACGACGACGCCGCCGCGATCGCCGAGGCCATGCAGATCTGTGACGTGGTGGCGTTCGCCGACCGGCCGTTCACCGCGCTGTCGGGTGGCGAACGCGCCCGCGTGGCGCTGGCCCGGGTGCTGGCGCAGCGGACCGAGACGATCCTGCTGGACGAGCCCACCGCCGCCCTCGACCTCGGCCACCAGGAGACGGTGATGCGTCTCGCCCGCTCCCGCGCGGAACGGGGCACCGCGGTGGTGGTCGTGCTCCACGACCTCGCACTCGCCGCGGCGTACGCGGACCGGATCGTGGTCCTCGAGCAGGGCCGCGTCGCGGCCGACGGTCCTCCCGCCGGCGTCTTGTCCGAGGACTTGCTGACCCGGGTGTACGGGCACCCCGTCGAGGTCATCGCGCACCCGGTGACCGGCGCGACCCTCGTCCTCCCCCGCCGCGACCAGCGCTAGACCGCGACGGTCACAGTCCGTCGATGACCGCCCCCAGGCGGCTGAGGACCGCACGCACGGTGATGCCGTCCTCCGTTCCCGCCACCAGGGAATCGGGCGGCCCCGCCACCAGGGAATCGGGATCGGACACGGCGTCCCGCACGACGGCGACGATGCTGCGCTCGTCGGTCAGGTCGATCTCCCGGACCGAGCGCCGCGCCGACGCCACGATGTCGTCCGGGTCCGGGACCTCGGTTTCCACGTCGGCGCGGTAGACCTCGACGTGCATCGTGCTCTTGCGCACGCGGAATGCGTAGGAGTTGCCTTCGGCGGTCCGGCCGAAGCCGTGCGCGTGCGGTCCGACCGAGATGTCTTCGACGGTGAACGTCGGCGTTTCGGGTGTTTCCACGGTCTGCTCCTCGATGACCTGGGCCGGCGGTCGGGAGACCACCGGGCGCGGGGTCGATGTTTCTCACGGTATCGCCTCGGCACCCGCTCGGCACCGACCGAATTCGTGGGCGTTTCGCGGATCAGGGATGCTAGTGGACAGTTGTGCAGGTGTAGGTCGTTGAGAGAACCCCGAGGAGCAGCACATGGGTAGACCGGGAGCGCGCGTCGTCGCCTCGTGTATCGGAGCAGCATTTCTGCTGGTCACGGGTTGTTCGTCGAACTCCGACGAGGATCAGGCGATCACGATCGCGCCCGCGACTGCGGCGCAGTCCCCGGTGCAGAGCACCACGCCCGCGGGTGTCGTCCACCCCGTTGGCGTGCCGATCGATTCGACCACCTTCGACCCCGAGACCCGCACGACCGTCGTCCTCGGCGGCGAAGGCAACGAGATCCTGCTGTTCCCGGCCGGCGATTTCACGGCGGCTCCGCGCACGATTCCGCTCGACGGGGCCGTCGCCCAGGTCTCCCTCGCTCCCGGCGGCGTGGCCCTTCTCGCGATGAACACGCAGGTAGGGAGGCTCGACCTGCGCACGGACGAGGTGACGTTCGTCCCTGCCGACGGCGACGTCCGCTCGGTCGCGCAGTTGCCCGACGGCCGGCTGGCGATGGGCCTGGGCAATGGCGAGATTCACATCGTGAACATCGAGACTAACGAGTCACAGGTGATCGACGGCCTCACCTCCGTCGACGGGCTGGCCGTCGTCGGCGACTCGCTGACCGCCCTCGACCGCGGTCAGACGTCCGTCACCGCCGTCGACGTCCCCGGTTCCGCGCTCGGCGTCGCGCTGCGCGCCGGTGAAGGTGCGACGCAACTCACCACCGACCACTACGGGCGCATCCTCGTCACCGACACCACCGGAGACGAACTGCTCGCCTACACCACCGACACACTGATGCTCCGTCAGCGGTTCCCGGCCGGACTCGCGCCGTACGCCGTCGCCTACGACGACTCCGCCGACCGGGCGTGGGTCACGCTGACCGGAACCAACGAGGTGGTCGGATTCGACCTGTCCAGCGGTGTCGGCGTGGAAACGGCCCGGTATCCCACCGTCCGGCAGCCGAACTCTGTCAGTGTGGATACCGTGAACGGTGACCTCCTGATCGGTTCCGCGACGGGAGACGGCTTGCAGCAGATCCCGACGAGGAGTTCGTAGATGGCATCGCATTCACGTCGACTCCCCTCCGGGTGGGAGATCGAATCCGAGGACTACGAGTACGTGCCGCTTCGGCTGCCGCCCGACGTCACCCGAGTCAGCGCATCGATGCGCCTGGCCATCCAGGCGGAATTCGGCGGCTGGGAGCTGTCGCGGGTTCGCCTGTACTCCGACGGAAGCCGCCGAGTTCTGCTCAAGCGAAGGAAGACCGCTCACCATGTCCCCGACCCCGCAATCTAGGGAGACCTCCTTGTACCACCTGCTCTTACGGGTGATGTTCCGCCTTCCTCCGGAGCGGATTCATCACCTGGCCTTCGCTGCGATGCGCCTGGTCACGCGATTCTCGCCGCTGCGCCAACTCGTCGCCAGGGTTCTCGTGGTGGACGATCCGATACTGCGGAACACCGTGTTCGGACTCGACTTCCCGGCGCCGCTCGGGCTGGCCGCCGGGTTCGACAAGGACGCCACCGGCGTCGACGCCTGGGGTCCCCTCGGATTCGGGTTCGCCGAAGTGGGCACCGTCACCGCCCAGGCGCAGCCCGGCAACCCGGCTCCGCGTCTGTTCCGGCTGCCCGCGGACCGCGCCCTGATCAACCGGATGGGGTTCAACAACCACGGAGCGGGCAACGCGGCCAATCATCTGCGTCAGCGCCGGGCCGGTGTCCCGATCGGCGCGAACATCGGCAAGACCAAGATCGTGGACGCCGCCGACGCCCCCGCCGACTACACGGCGAGCGCGCAACTGCTCGGACCGCTCGCCGATTTCATGGTGGTCAACGTCAGCTCACCGAACACCCCGGGACTGCGCGACCTGCAGGCCGTCGAATCCCTCCGGCCGCTCCTGCGTGCGGTTCTCGACACCGTGACCGTGCCGGTGCTGGTGAAGATCGCCCCGGACCTGTCCGACGACGACGTCGACGCGGTCGCCGATCTGGCTATCGAACTCGGCCTCGCCGGGATCGTCGCGACCAACACCACCATCCGGCGCGACGGCCTGAACACCCCGGACGACGAGGTGACGGCGATCGGCGCGGGCGGGTTGTCCGGCCCTCCGGTCGCCGAACGATCCCTCGAGGTCCTGCGCCGCCTGCACGCGCGGGTCGGGGATCGCCTGGTGCTGATCTCCGTCGGCGGCATCGAGACGCTCGACCAGGCGTGGGAACGCATCCTGGCCGGGGCGTCCCTCGTGCAGGGGTACACGGGCTTCATCTACGGCGGCCCGTTCTGGGCTCGCCGCATCCACAAGGGGCTGGCCCGGAAGGTGCGCGAGGCCGGCTACTCCTCGATCGCCGATGCGGTCGGCGCCGGCGCCGTGCGCTGACCCAACCCGCACCGAGACCGGTGGCCGGCGAATCCCGAGGATTCGCCGGCCACCCGTGTGTTCCGGAACTACCGGAGTTACTGCTCGTACGTCCCCTGGATCTTCGCGCGGGCGATCGCGTGGGAGAACAGGTTGAACCCCAGGAACGCGGGCGTCGACTCGGCCGTGACGCCCTCGAGGGTCTCCACGTCGACCGCGTGGACCACGATGATGTAGCGGTGCGGCCCGTGACCTGCCGGCGGGGCGGCGCCGAGGAAACGACTCAGTCCGGCGTCGTTCTTCAGCGTGATCGCACCGGCCGGGAGCCCGGTTCCCTCGTCGTCGCCGGCGCCGCTCACCAGCGTGGTCGTGTCGGCCGGGATGTTCGCGACCGCCCAGTGCCAGAACCCGGACACCGTCGGCGCGTCGGGGTCGTACACCGTCACCGCGAAGCTCTTGGTCTCGGCGGGGAACCCCGACCACGACAGCTGCGGTGAGGTGTCGTGGCCGCCGGCGCCGAAGATTCCGCTGACCTGTTCCTTGTTCAGCGGCTGCCCGTCGGTGACGTCGGTGGAGGTCAGCTCGAAACTCGGCAGGTCGGGAAGTGCCTCGTACGGATCGTGTGACATGCGGTTCCTCTCTTGTCGCGTATCGGTTTTCGATCAGCTGTGGAGCAGAAAATGTTCCAGCACGCGTGTACCGAACAGTAGTGCGTCCACGGGTACCCGTTCGTCGACGCCGTGGAACAGCGCGCCGAAATCCAGGTCGGCGGGCAACTGCAGCGGTGCGAATCCGAAGCACCGGATGCCGAGCTTCGCGAACGCCTTGGCGTCCGTTCCGCCCGACAACATGTACGGCACGGTCCGCGCGCCGGGGTCGTGGGCAAGGATGGCGTCGTTCATGGCGTCGACCAGGTGCCCGTCGAACGTGGTCTCGTACGAGTCGAGCTTCGTGATCCACTCGCGCTGGACGTCCGGTCCGATGAGCTCGTCGACCGCCGCCTCGAACTCGGCCTGCCTGCCGGGCAGGATTCGGCAGTCGACGACGGCCTCCGCGGTCTGTGGGATGACGTTGGCCTTGTAGCCGGCGGAGAGCATGGTCGGGTTCGCGGTGTCGCGGAGCGTGGCACCGAGGATGTTGGCGATGTTGCCGAGTTTCGCGAGGGTGCCGTCGAGGTCGGGCGACGTCGGGTCGAAGTCGAGTCCGGTCTCCTCCCCGGCCGCTTCGAGGAATTCGGCCACCGAATCGGAGATGACCAGCGGGAACGTGTGCGCCCCCAGCCGGGCGACCGCCTGCGCCAGGATGGTGACGGCGTTGTCGCCGTGCAGGAACGAACCGTGTCCGGCCCGGCCCTTCGCGGTCAGCCGCATCCATCCGAGACCCTTCTCCGCCGTCTCGACGAGATAGAGCCTGCGGTCCGTGCCGTCCGGGCGGGCAACGGTCAGGGAGAAGCCGCCGACCTCACCGACGGCTTCCGTGACCCCCTCGAACAGATCGGGACGATTCTCGACCAGCCACTGGCAGCCGTACTTGCCACCGGCCTCCTCGTCGGCGACGAACGCGAACACGAGGTCGCGGGGAGGAACGATGCCCTCCGCCTTGAACTGGCGGGCGACCGCCAGGATCATCCCGACCATGTCCTTCATGTCGACGGCCCCGCGACCCCACACGTAACCGTCCTCGACGGCTCCGGAGAACGGGTGGACGCGCCAATCGGCCGGTTCGGCGGGTACGACGTCGAGGTGACCGTGCAGCAACAGCGCGCCGCGGTCGGGGTCCGAACCCTTCAGCCGCGCGAACACGTTGCCGCGTCCCGGCGCGCCCGACTCCACGTATTCGGTCTCGTAGCCCACTTCCTGCAGCTGGGACGCCACCCACTCCGCACACTCGCGCTCGCCCTTCGTCGTCGCGAGCTCTCCGGTGTTGGACGTGTCGAAGCGGATCAGTGAACTGACGAGATCCACGACTTCGGCTTCGGCGCGACCCTGGCCTGGGGTTTCCTGTGTAGTTGGCACTCCACTTTCCTACCACCGGGCACGCGGAAACGCTCAGGTGAGAGGGGCGATTTGGGCCGTGGCGGTTCATCGGTTAATCTTTTGCAGCACCCAGGAAATGGGGGCAGGCAAGTCCGAGTGGCGGAATGGCAGACGCGCTAGCTTGAGGTGCTAGTGTCCTATTAACGGACGTGGGGGTTCAAGTCCCCCCTCGGACACTCTGAGTTGAGACAGACGAGAAAGCCCCGGTTCACTGAACCGGGGCTTTCTTCGTGAGAGGGCGAAGTTCGATGGGTGAAACAACGACGATCGATCCGGCGGATCTCGAGATCTGCCTGAAAGTTCTCGATCTGGCGGCAGACCTCGACGACGCGGATCCCGATTCCGTCACGGTCCAGCGTGCTGTCGGTCACCTTTTCAAGAAGTTGAAGAAGCGCAGGCGGATCGCGGCCCGCGATGCCGTCTCCGAGGCCGACCGCAAGGTCGTCGCCGCCACCGCAACGGGCTCCCCCGACCGGATCGACGACGAGACCGCGGGCATCCCGCTGACGTCGAACGCCGACGGCGCGTCCGCGGGCACCCTGATCCGGCCCCGCCCGTGTTACATCTGCAAGCAGCGATACACCCGGGTCGACGCGTTCTACCACCAGCTGTGCCCCGAGTGCGCGACGAAGAGCCGCGCCAAGAGGGACGCGCGCGCCGACCTCACCGGACGCCGGGCGCTGCTGACCGGCGGTCGCGCCAAGATCGGCATGTACATCGCGCTGCGGTTGCTCCGCGACGGCGCCCACACCACCATCACGACCCGTTTCCCGAACGACGCCATCCGTCGCTTCAAGGCGATGGAAGACAGCAGCGAGTGGATCCACCGGCTGCGGGTGGTCGGTATCGATCTGCGTGACCCGGCGCAGGTCGTCGCGCTCGCCGACTCCGTCGCCGCGCAGGGCCCGCTGGACATCCTGATCAACAATGCCGCGCAGACGGTGCGACGCTCGCCCGGCGCCTACAGCGCGCTGGCGGACGCCGAATCCGGTGCGCTTCCGTCCGGCGACCTTCCCGATGTCCTGACGTTCGGCAAGACGAGCGACGCCCACCCGGCGGCGCTCGCCGGGTCGCTGTCCGACGTGTCCGTGATGGCGGGCGCCGCGCTGTCCCCCGACGCGGTGAGTTCGCTCGCGCTGGTCGCGAAGTCGGCGTCTCCCGATCGGATCGATCAGGGTCTGGCGATCGACGCCGGCGGTCTGCTGCCCGATCTGGCGCACACGAACAGCTGGGTCCAGACGGTCGAGGAAGTCGACCCGATCGAGCTGCTCGAGGTGCAGTTGTGCAACTCGGTCGCCCCGTTCATCCTCGTGTCCCGGCTGCGGCCGGCGATGGCGGCGGCAGGTGCGCGCCGCAAGTACGTGGTGAACGTCTCCGCGATGGAAGGCCAGTTCAGCCGCGCATACAAGGGTCCCGGGCATCCGCACACCAACATGGCGAAGGCCGCGCTGAACATGCTCACCCGCACCAGCGCGAAGGAGATGCTCGATGACGGCATCCTCATGACCGCGGTGGACACCGGATGGATCACCGACGAGCGGCCGCACTACACCAAGATGCGCCTGGCAGACGAGGGTTTCCATGCCCCCCTCGACCTCGTCGACGGCGCCGCCCGCGTCTACGACCCCATCGTCCAGGGCGAGCAGGGTGTCGATCTGCACGGCTGCTTCCTGAAGGACTACGAGCCCTCACCCTGGTGATCGAGCACCACACAAACCCCCGTTTCGAGAGCATCGACACAGCCGGAGCACTGTCCGGCGTGGGGATAATGGACGTGGTACCGATCCCTGAATATGGAGGCGCTTCATGGCGATAGCCGTTGTCCACCGAGACAGCCCGGAAGGCCGTGCGGCCATCGTCCACGCCGCCCGCGAGGCTGTGCAACGACGGGAACAGCTACTCGTCCTCCACGTCCTCGACGACGACCCCGGACAGGATGCGGAGTCCGACCGGTCCGCTCTGCGCGCCGAGATCCAGGCGACGCTCGAGAGCG
The DNA here is from genome assembly GCF_029269925.1 of Rhodococcus sp. T2V. Classification (NCBI taxonomy): domain Bacteria; kingdom Bacillati; phylum Actinomycetota; class Actinomycetes; order Mycobacteriales; family Nocardiaceae; genus Rhodococcus; species Rhodococcus sp. T2V. The sequence continues at coordinate 3,418 of NZ_JARJBD010000004.1, read as the reverse complement.
GCGGGGTCGGCGAGTCGTCGTGGGAACTGCGCACCAGCGACCACGACGGCGATCAGGTGAGCGCACTGCGCACGCTGGTCGACAGCAGCGGCGCGGACCTGCTCGTCGTGGGCACCCGGCGCATGTCCCCGGTCGGCAAGTTCCTCCTGGAACGATGGCTGCAACGCCTCCTGCTCGAGGTCGATATTCCGATCCTGGTGGTCAAGGAAGAGGCGCGCGGCCCCGCCTGATTTCGGTCCGAGCCCGTTCCCCCGTGGACCCGGCGGCCCGCGCCTACGATGGCGTAGGGGGACACTTCGGAGGTCAGGGGTGCATCGATGGGGAGCGTGGTCTTCTACGAAGTCGTCGCCGACGCGACGGTCGTCGCACACCTGATCTTCATCCTCTACGTCGTGTGCGGTGGTTTTCTCGCCTGGCGGTGGCCGCGGACCATCGCCCTCCACCTGGCGGCGGTTGCCTGGGGGTTCACCGGCCTGATCGTCGGCATCGACTGCCCGCTGACGCATCTGGAGAGCTGGGCCCGGGTCCGCGCCGGGCAGGACCCGCTCCCCTCGTCCGGGTTCATCGCCCACTACCTCACCGGCGTCGTCTACCCGGAATCCGCCGCGGGTGCGATCCAAACCCTCGTGGCGCTGGGCGTCGTCACGTCGTGGGCCGGTTATGTCGTCCTCCGGGTCCGCACCCGCGCACCCCTCACACCGACCCGCCCCGGCGGTGCCGGACTCTGACCTCACCCTTCCCTACCGACGAGTAGGGTCGTGTCATGACAGACAGCACACGTGAATTGGATCTCGTCGTGTACGGGGCCACCGGCTTCGTCGGCAAACTCCTCGCCGACTATCTCGCACAGCACGCCCCGGACGGTGTCCGGATCGCGCTCGCGGGGCGGACGGCCGCCAAACTGGAAGCGGTGCGGTCCGCGCTCGGTCCGCGCGCGGCGGACTGGCCCCTCATCGTCGCGAATTCCGACGATGCCGCGTCGCTCGCCGCCCTGGCGGGACGCACCCGCGTGGTCGCGACGACGGTCGGCCCCTACGCCAAATACGGACACGCACTCGCGGCGGCCTGCGCCGGGGCGGGCACCGACTACGTCGACCTCACCGGAGAGGTGCTGTTCGCCCGCGAGAGCATCGACGCCAACCACGAACGGGCCCGCGAGACCGGCGCCCGGATCGTCCATTCCTGCGGTTTCGACTCCATTCCGTCCGACCTCGGGGTGCACGTCCTCCACGCGAAGGTCCGCGAGGACGGCGCGGGTGAACTCACCGACACCACCCTGGTGGTCACGTCGCTGCGCGGCGGCGTCAGCGGCGGCACGATCGATTCGCTCCGCACCCAGGTGGACGTGTCCAAGAAGGACGCGGCGTCGCGCCGTCTCGCGGCCTCGCCGTACTCGCTGAGCCCCGACCGGTCGAAGGAGCCGGATCTCGGCAAGCAGTCCGACATGGGTGTGGTCGACGGCACGACCATCGCGCCCGGGGTCAAGGGCTGGAAGGCGCCGTTCTTCATGGGCCCCTACAACACGCGGGTCGTGCGGCGCAGCAACGCGCTCCGCGATTGGGCGTACGGCCGGGAATTCAAGTACCGCGAGGTCATGAGTGTCGGCAGTTCCCCGATCACGCCGGTGATCGCGGGTGCGGTGACGGTCGGCCTCGGCGCGTTGATCGCCTGCATGGCCCTCCCTCCCACCCGGTACGTCCTCGACCGCGTTCTGCCCTCACCGGGCGACGGTCCCAGCGAGGAGGCGCAACGCAACGGCCACTTCACCGTCGACCTGTACACGACCACCACCACGGGCGCGCACTACACGTCACGAGTGAAGGCGAAGGGCGACCCCGGCTACCGTGCCACCGCGGTGATGCTCGGCGAATCCGCGTTGAGTCTCGCCCTCGGCGGCGACGCGCTCCCGGCCGCGGCAGGTGTCCTCACTCCGGCGACGGCACTCGGCGACGTGCTGGTCGCACGGCTGCGCGACGCGGGCATGGAGATCTCCGCGCGAAAGCTGTGAACGGGTGGGCGCGTGTGAAGATGACAGGCGCCCACTCCTCCCGCTAATGTCGATCCTTGTGCGCGGACGGCCGTGCACACGACGAGAGATACGGGAGTTCGAGTGAACGGCACGAGCGCGCAGGCAGGCCCCGCGGCCTCGCTCGCTCTCATGCCCTTCTGGCCCTCCCGCCGAGGCCACGCCTTCGACCAGGGATGTTGCTGACCAGCCTGCTCGCTGGTCTTTGCTGCCCTGACGGTTCGCTCTCTCGGTCGGAGTCTCGATGTTCAAGCTCTTGATTTTCACGCTGGTCGGCGTGGGTGCCCAGCTGGTCGACGGCGCCCTCGGCATGGCGTTCGGCGTGACTGCGACCACCCTGCTCGTGTTCAGCGGCGTCGGGCCCGCCCACGCCAGCGCAGCGGTGCACTTCGCCGAGGTCGGCACCACACTCGCCTCCGGGGCGTCGCACTGGCGGTTCCGCAACATCGACTGGCCTCTCGTGCTCCGCCTGGGCGTCCCCGGCGCCATCGGCGCGTTCCTCGGCGCGACGGTGCTGTCGCAGTTGTCGACGGCCGCCGCCGTCCCCGTGACGTCCACGATCCTGCTCGCGATCGGCGTGTACGTCCTCCTCCGCTTCTCGATCCGCCCTCCCGCCGTCAACGACGCCCGGACGTCGCCGCACACGGCGAAGTTCCTCTCACCGCTCGGACTGTTCGGTGGATTCATCGACGCGAGCGGTGGCGGCGGCTGGGGGCCGATCACCACCAGCACGCTGCTCTCGCGAGGCAAGACCGCGCCGCGCACGGTCATCGGCTCGGTCAGCGCGTCGGAGTTCCTGGTGTCCGCCGCGGCCAGCATCGGATTCATCTTCGGGCTCGGCAGCGACTTCTTCGACAACATCCCCATCATCGCGGGTCTGGCGCTCGGCGGAATCATCGCCGCACCGGTCGCCGCGTGGCTCGTCAGCCGGGTGCCTGCGACCCTGCTGGGCACCGGTGTCGGCGGCATCATCATCATCACCAACGCGCAGAAGCTGTTCAAGACGTTCGAGGTGACCGGCGTCCCCGCCGCCCTCGGCTACATCGCCCTCGTGGCGGTGTGGGCCGGACTGCTCGTGGTCGCCTGGCGCCGCTCGCGTCTCAGCGCCGCGGAGGCCGCGGGCGATCTGCACCGGATCGACACCGAGATCGACACACTCGGCGAGCCGGAAGCGCAGTCCCTGGAGCCGTCCACCGGAGACAAGGCCTGACCCCACCTCACACCTCCGCCCGGATCGAGAAGCCGCCGGACATCTGCCACACCGCATCCTTACCAGCGGGTAACATTGGTCGCGGTTCATGGCACCCGTCCGGTGCTCCGATAGCGGAACAGTGAGGCATTTCATGACTGAGCGTGTTGAGGTCGGCGGTCTGCAGGTCGCGAAGGTGCTCT